>JBKCGF010000045.1:0-6305 GCA_046303455.1 Chitinophagaceae bacterium
TTATGCTGGGACGCAGCCGTGAAAGCGGCCAGGAACCATTTCGTACACATGTACTTTGGTGAGAAAGAATTCAGAGCTGGTATATGCTTGAATAGTTCTTCCTTTTACCATTCCCATAAAATGCTTTATTGGTTGATCTTCCTCTTTGATGGCCAAAATCGCATCTGTGATTTTCTGTTTTTCTGAAGCATTACAATCCACCAAAGATTTACCAGTAGTTGATTTACATAAATTTTTAAACTCTTCCATTCCCTTCATAAAGACTTTTTGCTTATCCTTTGTTGTGCAATCATCTACCATAGTGAGCACAAACAAATGGGCTGAAATATCTTTAGCGCCTGGTGTATTTGTTTTGGGAATGATGATTTCGCACAACTCAGCGAGCATGGCTTCATCTGCTGCTGAAATCTTGAGGTTCTTGAGCAATAAGCTGGCTTTACTTCTGTCTTCCATGCAGGAAGGCATCAAGGCTACCCCTACTGAAACAAGTGCCAGTTGCTTCAAAACAGAACGGCGTGAAAAATTAGTCATATGGCAAAATTGAGATTTCAATTTACTCATAATTCATCATCCCCCCTACAGAAACAACCTTTAAAAAAAAGGGCAGAAAAAATCTGCCCTAACGGTGTTTATACTTGCATGCTACTAATCATACAGCAAGCTGTAACCACTTATTTTATATTCTTAAGTTAAAACGGAAAGAATGGTTAATCCGTGTATAAAATTACTAACATTTTGACATTTAACTATCAAAATGACAATATATTTATTTGTCATTTTGATTCGTGAAAAAGTCAAAGGAACATTTAGGCCAAAAAATTAAGCGTCTGAGGGCTTATAGGGGACTAACTCAGGAGGATCTTGCCAGGAGTCTAGGCAAGACGAGGTCGCTTGTTTCCTTTTTTGAGCGGACTGGAAACATCAACAAGTACACATTACAGGAGATTTCAAACCTCTTGAACACCACACCTGAAGAATTAGAAAACGATCATATTCAAATTAGTCCTGCAGAACCACAGGGTCATAAAGCAACCGGACCAGAAGAAAAATTGATCAGTCAGCTCCAACAAGAAATTGTATTTCTGAAAGAAACCATCCATCAACAATGGCTTTTGTTGAAAGAATTGTCGAAAAGCAAATAACTATTTTATTGCAGTTTTTCGAAATCAATGATATATTCAGATATATACTGATGATTATCGCCTTCCATATCTTTTACAAATAATCTTGCTTTTTTCCCTAATCTCAGACAAGTCCGCTTGGCCTTGATATCTTCTTCAGTGTTCATCGGCTGCAATGAAGGATACCAAAGAACATGTCCAGGTTTTTGCAATACCAATTGCGGCTTGCTCCATTGTTGTGAATGATCAGCAGCACCCAGGTCTTTGTTTTTGTTGAAAGAAATATAAATTTTATCTCCCACCCATTTTTGTCCCTCTACTCTACCCATCATCATCACCCAGCAATTCAAATACTCATTCCAGCTCACTGAAGGACCCCAATGGAAATTACCTCCTGCCCTTGAAGCAGCACCACCCTTGTCTTCTTTTGCAATTTGCAGCGATGCAATGGGCTTCCCTATTCCATTATAAGCAGCAGCAAATGCTTTTCCATCCCAACGCTGGGCCTTGCCTTGTGGATTATCCAGGTCTTTTATTTTTATCCTTGCAACACTGATGCATTGTCCGCTTGCTTCAACAACTGAATCGTAGTTGTTTGCGTCATACACACCTGGATAGCTGTACTCGCCATAAAACAAATACAAATATTCTCCACTCGCGACCGCTGAAGGATCACCAACTCCACCAGCAAAAGTTAGAGAAGTATTATGTGGCTTGGGAATCATTCTAGGCTGAAGATCTTCTATAAACAATCCTTTATTTTCCCATGAATGTCCACCGTTGGTAGATTTCATGACACCAATGCGACAAACTGCTGCAACGGATTGTGGACCAGTCAAGCCTTCAGGCCAAAGCGAATCAATATATCCTTCTCCAGTTTTTGGATCATAAGGAAGTGTTTCGGGATAGTTTTCATTGTGGTAAACTGCATATAGCGTTTTACCAGATTTATCTTCCTGGGATTGATAAACAGTTTCGAACCATACAGCACCATGCAATCCAGGTGTACCTGGAGGTGTATTGGGCGGCATAATTGGATCAGTAAATTGATCGTGTGGTGTTAAAAATACTTCGTCGGCATTTTTACCACTTGCAAACTCAAGCTCATTGGAATATCCCCAAACTGGATCTTCACCATACTTTCCAGGAAATATTCTGAAAGTGTCGCCAATCCATGCTTCCGCCATATTACAATCGACAAAAGATTTGAAAACAAATTTTTCGGAAGGAATGAGTTTGAAAGAAGGCGTAAAGTCTTTTTCTTTTTGCTGGCATGCCAAAAAAGACAAAAACGATAATAACACCAATAACTTTTTCATATGAAGCAATTTTGAGAATTGAATTTAATAAAAAAGGGGCAAGAAATTCTTGCCCCTTCGTCTTTAATTTAATTAAACTACTCTTTTACTGTCGTTGTAATTTTTGGCGCAACGCTTTCCCACTCAGCTTTATTAAGCTTCTTCTGTGCTGGTGCAATTTCATCTCCATTATCACCATTGTACAAGCGGCCGTTTTTCATTACATATTTAACGGTATTTGAATTACGGATGTTGTCGAGTGGATTTTTATCAAGTATGATAAGATCTGCCAATTTACCAGACTCTATCGATCCTAAATCTTTATCCAAACCCAATGCTTCAGCACCTTGAATGGTAGCCACTTTCAACGCATCATGATTTCTCATACCACCACTCTGCATGGCCCATAGTTCCCAATGGAAACCAAGACCTTGTAGCTGACCGTGTGAACCAATACCAGCCAAACCACCATATTCAACAATCGACTTCATACTCTGCGCATGTTTCTGGAACACATGTTCTTCTGGCATAAACCAGGTTGCTCTTCGTCTCGACTTAGCAGCCAACTCTTCATATGGTGTAAAGAATTGAAGCTTCTTGTCGTGGTATGGATTATCATTTTCATAATAATAATTCTCTGCCCATGGTCCGCCATAGGATACAAGTAAAGTAGGTGTAACCGCCATCTTCGCATCAGCCGTCACTTTTGTTACATCCTTGTACAACGGGAAAATAGGAATAGAATGTTCGTGACAAGGATAGCCATCAAGCAAATTGGTCATGTTCAATTTGAAATCCAATCCACCTTCAGTCGTTGGCATTAATTTTTGGTTCTTCGCAGCATTGATGATCCACTGGCGTGTCTGACGATTTCCTGTCAAATACATTTTGATATACTGCGTATTGTAATACTTGCTGTATTGCTTTAGAATGCTTTCAGCTTGAGCAGAGTCTTTTACATTGTACGACCAATAACCAACACCAGGACCAGTTGAATAAACACGCGGACCTTCCATCATACCTGCCTCAACCATGTCGGCATAGGTCAATACATCCGTTGTTGCCGTTTGTGGATCTCTGGTTGTGGTTACCCCATATGCAAGGTTAGCAGCATAAATCCATACCTGATTTTTGTGAATACCCCAGCTTGGCCACATGTGTGAGTGTACATCAACAAATCCAGGAACTATGGTCTTACCAGAAACATCAATCACTTTTGCACCCTTTGGCGCAGCAATTGATTTGGCAACAGATTTGATTCTATTGTTCACCACCAATACATCTCCTTTCGACATCACTTCATTTCCTTTCATGGTAATAATGCGAGCACCTCTCAACAGTATAACCGACTGCGGAATGTCTTTTTTGTAATAGACCTTCACCCAAGTTTCTTCTGGTGCATATTTTGGATCTTCTTTTTTAGCCATTGATTTCTTGGAAGAGTCTGTAGCTGCTTTCTTTGCTGTGTCGGTCAACGCTTTCAGATCTGCCATTTTCTTGGCCATCTTCAAGCTATCCTCCAATGCTTCTGCTTTGTTTAGATCATAAACAAAATGTGCAGCACCGAGGCTATAGTGAATTTTAATTCCATCGGATGACCATACTGGAAACTCACCACCGATTTCAGTCAGCTTTTTAGAAGGAAACTCAGCACTGCTGGCATCCGCGACAGAAATAGAAATCATTTTTCCAGTCGACGGAATAGTAACTGAATAAATATTGTTGTTCACCTTAGCGATTGCTTTCTCCCCTTTTGGAGACAACCAGATTTCGCTTGCAGGTGAAGGCGGATTGTTTTCTCTCGCCTCATCATCACCCAATGACTCTGGAATGATGCAAGCGTCAACATCAGGTTTTCCTTTGTGTTGTGGTATTGAACCATAGGTAGTGATTCCATTTATTTTGGCATGTGATTTTTGATCAGTGCCATCCCATTTGATTGAAATCAATGTGCCTCTAGCATTTAAGTAGATGCGCTCATCATTAACAGAAAAATGTGGGATATAGCGACCATTTGCTTTATCAATGATGTGTTCTTCTCCACCAGCAGATGATACCCAGCAAAGCATGTCTTCTCCATCATCATAGCCTGGATCGAAAGCATCTTTGAACTTTTGATAAGGAGCACGTACGTAAACAATTTTATCACCTTTGAGTGTGAAATGTGGTGTTTGGTATAACCCATCCACCTGTGTCAACTTCTTTAAACCCGAACCATCAGCATTAATACTGTGCAATGCACCTCCTGATGCATTCCAGGTAGAGAAAACAATTTGTTTGCCATCCGGGCTCCATATTGGCTGTGCTTCAGTAAAATCATTAGTCGTTAATCTCTTGGGTGTACCATTTGGATAGTCCATTACATAGATGCGATTCAGAACAGTGAAAACCAATTGCTTCTCATTGGGAGAAGGAACTGCGTCTCTGATTTGAGAAGCCATCACTGCAGTGGTATCCTTGATTGGATATTTGAACAATACTTCCGGACCCAATTCCAATTTTGCATCTACTTGATATGCAATCTCTGTATATGCACCACTGCCGATATCAATCTTATTGATCTTACCGCCAAATGAAGCCAATAAATGTTTGCTATCTGGAGTGAAGGCCATTGCAGGTAATACTCCTGAAACAGCGATTGATTCCTGATCATCACGTTGTACAGGATATGCCAACCATCTTTCGTTGCCTGTTTTCAAATCACGAATGACCAAGCCGGTTTTGTCTTCATAACGTGTACCGTACACCAACCATTTGCCATCTTTAGACAACACTGGCGTAAATGCAGATCCATAGCGGGTTGTAAGACTACTGGTGCGTGCAGTCTTTCTATCGTATACTCCAATTTGATATTGCGGTAGTTGTGCATTGTAGTTCCAAGAACCATTTCGATAGGAATAATAAATATGTTGTCCATCTGGACTAACAGCTGGATCAATGGTCTTTAATGATGCAGGTTCATCAATCAGTTGTGTTCCACTTCCTCCGTCTTTGTGGATCATGTATAATTTGTTGACACGTCTGCCTTTGGCATAAACAATATAATTTCCATCGGGAGTCCAATCAGCAGAAGGAAAGTTCTGGTTGGTTTCTTTTGTCAACTGCACAGTATCTTTTTTTTCTGTATCGATGTACCAGAGGTTTTCAGCTCCGCTTTTGTCGGATACAAAAAGAATCTTTTTGCCATCGGGACTATACCTTGGATGCTGATCGAAGGCTAGGCCGCGAGTGATTTGCGTGGCCCTGCCACCTTCAGCTGGCATGGTATACAGATCTCCCATCATATCGAAAATGATGGTCTTGCCATCGGGACTGATATCGACGGAAGTCCATGTACCCTCAGAAGTGTTGAGGTCGAACATCCTGCTGGCCTTCAACGGCAGGTTTTTGTAACGTGTAAACGCTGTGTCTTTTTGTGCAAATGCTTGATCGACGATTGCCAAACAGGCAAGTGCGATCAGACTGATCCTTATTGATTTCATAAACAGTTTTTTGGAGTATCTAAAGTAAGGAATTTACAATCGCCATAAAAAGTTATTGATAAATGGTTGAGTCGCAATGTTTACAGCCTTTAAACAAATACAGCTTCTCTGATTATTGATTAAATTACACCACTAAACGATTAGCTATGCGAGTATTATCTCTTCTCTTTTTAGTGATCAGTTTTTCTGTAAACGCCCAGAAAAATTCGATTTTCAACGCTGCAGACCTTCAAATTGATTGGAAGCTTGTCGCCAACAACCACAAAGGAGAGGACAAATACCTCTTTACTATCACACTGACCAACACCAGTAAAAAATCAATACTTCCTCCAAGTGGCTGGACCATCTACTACAATGCCAACAGGGATATAGTAGATAGCAACCTTACTGGTGGGTTGAAATCT
>JBKCGF010000046.1:0-2430 GCA_046303455.1 Chitinophagaceae bacterium
GCATTTCCTTCACCAGTTTTCCATACACCAACGATTGCATCAGGATTGTCTTCTTTGAAATGAAATGAACTTGTTGATAAAAGAATAACTATTCCGGATAAAGCAAAAAGTAAAAACTTCTTTGCAAGTAAGATGTTTGAAATTGGGTTTGTGCTAAGTTTTTTCATAAATAAATATGATTTGAATATTCACAAATATATTAACGAACAAGATCAGAATGTAATTAAATAAAAAAAGGGGCTAGGCCCCTTTTTAGTTGAATTTATTCCGATTAATTATAACCCACTAAGTTTCTATTCATTGAACAACCTCCGCCCGCTGAACTGCGACTAGTTGTGCATGAGGATGCAAATACAATTACAGCTAAAAAGAGAATGAAAAAAAGTTTCTTTATCATTGGATTGGTTTGATACTCAAATATAAAACCTAAAACATTGGAATTTAGTATTGAGTAGAAGCTTTTTTTAAATCAAAACGGGATTTTAACGCTATTATCACATTTTAAACCCCCTTTTCAAGTGTAAAAAACGGGGCATACATTATTCAATTTCAGCTTATCTTGTGCCTAGAGAAATGAGATTATGAATATTCAGCTTAAAAGACCCATTGTATTTTTAGACCTTGAGACGACTGGTTTGAATCTAGTAACAGATCGTGTTGTTGAGATAGCCATGTTGAAAATTCAACCCGATGGCAGTCGCATTATGAAAAGGAAACTGGTTAATCCAGAAATGCCTATTCCAGCAGAAGTTGCTGAAATACACGGCATTACCAACGAAATGGTTAAAGATGCTCCTAAGTTTAGGGAAATTGCCAATGAAATAAGGCAGTTTTTAGATGGTGCTGATTTAGGTGGGTACAATTCAAATAAATTCGACTGGCCACTTCTGGCAGAAGAGTTTTTGAGAGCGGGACTAGATTTTGATGTTGACGGGAAAAAACTGGTTGACGTACAAAGGATTTATCATCAACTGGAACCAAGGACTTTATCAGCTGCCTATAAGTTCTATTGCGACAAAGATCTTTCAAATGCACACAGTGCCGAAGCGGATATTACTGCAACCTGGGAAGTTTTTTCCGCACAAGTAGACCGCTATCCTCAATTGGGCAATAACTTGGATACTGTAACAAAATTCATAGGAGTAGAGGAAATTGTGGATTTTGCCAGAAGATTTTCTATGGAAAATGGAAGAGAAGTTTTTAATTTCGGAAAACACAAGGGCAAAGCTGTTGAAGATGTGCTGAAAGCAGAGCCGACTTATTATGACTGGGTTATGAAAAGTGAATTTGCTTTGCATACAAAGTTAAAGCTGACCGAAATCTTCAACCGAACAATGTTAAAAAACAAGAAATAATTCAATTTCGGTCAGTCTATTTATTGAAAAAGCTCGTCATTATACCAACTTACAAGGAAAGAGAAAATGCTCAGCAAATTCTCAAAGCGATCTATGATTTAGAGCAGGATTTTCATGTATTGATAATTGATGATAATTCACCGGATGGGACAGCTGACATCGTGAAGACCATTCAACAAGAAAATCAAGATCGACTCTTTTTAATTGAACGTCCTGGTAAGTTAGGTCTTGGAACCGCATACATTACAGGTTTTCAGTGGGCCTTAGCACACAACTATGATTTTATTTTTGAGATGGATGCAGATTTCTCTCATGACCCCAACGATTTAAATCGCTTATTTCTTGCATGTTCTCAGAGCCGGGCTGATGTTGCAGTCGGTTCGAGATATGTTAATGGCGGTGAATTTGAGAATTGGCCCTTATCTCGAAAAATCATTTCAATGGGTGGGGCATTGTACAGCAGATTAATTACTTGGATTCCAGTGCATGATCCTACCGCAGGTTTTGTCTGTTATAAAAAAGAAGTATTAGCGGCAATGAACTTATTGGAAATTAAGTCGATTGGCTATGCCTTCCAAATTGAAATGAAGTTTGCAGCCTGGAAACTTGGATTCAAAATTGCTGAAGTTCCAATAGTTTTTAAAGACAGGGCTTTTGGTTCTTCTAAAATGACAAAGGGAATAATCAAAGAGGGAATTCGGGGTGTTCTTGCTTTACAAAAAGAGTTTCTCTTGGGTAGATATGTTAAGCGGGTAAAGAACAAGTAAGTACTTAATTTTAATCATGAAAAAAGCCTTCCTTCAACTACATGCTGCTATATTCCTAGCAGGATTTACAGGGGTTTTAGGTCGACTGATTACAATCAATGAAGGTTTGCTGGTTTGGTACAGAATGTTTTTTTCTGCAGTTTTTTTATTGGCATTGTCTTTTTTTTCCAAGAAAATCAAATTTCTTCCATGGCGCCAGGCACTTCCTCTTATTGGAATTGGTGCAATAGTAGCATTACATTGGGTTTTCTTTTACGGTAGTGTTAAATACGCAAACGTTTCGGTTTCTTTGGTTTGTTTTTCTACAA
>JBKCGF010000047.1:0-5852 GCA_046303455.1 Chitinophagaceae bacterium
GTATCAAAACACCGCAAAATATCAATTGATTCCCTCAGGATGTATGCAGAACAATTTGCAATTGATGATCCAGAAAAGGCAGTGAAATACAAGTTAATCGATGGGTTAAAATATGATGATGAATTGAAGCAAGAGATTAAATCTTTATTGAAAATTGCTCAATCAGATAAAATTAATTTTATCAGTCTTCCCGATTATGAAAAAGGAGCTGATATCTCAGAAGGTTATGCAAAAGATAAAATAGCTGTGGTTTTTGCAGAAGGAGATATCATGTATGGTAAGCCTTCTCCTGAAACAATTACCTCTGACGAGTACCTGTCTTTGTTAAGGACCATCAGAAATGATAAATCAATTAAAGCGGTTGTACTTCGTGTAAATTCACCTGGTGGAAGCAGTTTGGCAAGTGAAATCATATGGCGTGAAATTGAAATGATAAAGAAAGAGGGAAAGAAGGTAGTCGTATCTATGGGGAATGTTGCTGCAAGTGGAGGATACTATATTGCTTGCAATGCTGATAAAATATTTGTTCAGCCCAATACAATTACTGGTTCAATTGGTGTTTTTTCAGTGGTTCCTGATTTTTCTTCCTTTATGAAAAATAAACTAGGGATCACTTTTGATGGTGTATCCACTTCTAAATATGCAGATGCGCCCAGTGTGACCAGAGCAATGACGGAGGAAGAGAAGAAAATCATCCAGAATGAAGTCGATAAGATTTATTTGACTTTTAAATCAAGGGTGGCTGAGGGTAGAAAATTGAAAATGGACTATGTAGATAGTATTGCTCAAGGAAGGGTTTGGACTGGTAAAAGAGCGATTGAATTGAAATTAGCTGATCAGTTGGGTGGACTCGAAGATGCTGTTGCTGAAGCAGTAAAGTTGACTGGAGTAAAGGATTACCGATTAAAGTCTTATCCAGAGCCTAAATCTTTTTTTGAGTACATCATGAATACCTACCCTGACCAGTTCAGTAGATCTTCTTTGAAAAAAGAGCTAGGTGCGGAAGAATATGAAATATACCTCCGCTTAAAAGAATTGAAAAATGATAGAGGAGAAGTGAAGGCTAGAATGCCATTCGAGCTCTCAATTCACTAATTTTGCTGCATGTCTGAAAATCCCCATCAGTATCGTCAGTTTGTGGCCATGTTGGCAATTGCCAAAGCAAGTCTAAAATCTATTTTTCGAAGCCCATCTGCAGTTATATTCAGTTTTTTGTTTCCTATTATTTTTATACTTGTATTTGGTTTCTTGAGTTCCACTACCCCTGTTATTAAAGTGGCTTTTGCTGAGCAATCTTCTAATCAAAATGAATTGTACTCAAAGTTGCTTGAAAAAAGCAACCTGAAGATTAAAGCACAGCCAGAAAAGATATCAATGCAAGAATTGGAAAAGGGACATATTACTGCAATTCTGAACATTAAAGAAGTGGCACCTGCAGCATATCCTAAGTACGTAATTGAAATCACTACTTCAACTGCGGCTGCAGATCGTATAGGATTGCTGCAATCAATAATTCAGCAGGCAATTGCGGAATTGGATCTTGTTAATTTCCCTAAACGTCCTACTTATGCTTTTATGCAAAAAGAGACTTTGCCAGGTAGGGAGTACAGAACAATTGATTTCATTTTACCAGGACAATTAGGATTTTCTTTATTGAGTGCAGGAGTATTTGGTGTAGCTTTTATTTTTTTCAACTTAAGGCAAACACTGGTATTAAAAAGGTTTTTTGCAACACCTATCAAAAGGACCTATATCGTGTTTGGGGAAGGTTTGGGAAGAATTGCTTTTCAAATGATTACTGCAGTAGTTATTCTATCTATTGGACATTTTGCATTTAAGTTCACCTTGGTCAACCAGTGGGTCACTTTCATTGAATTAATGGTGTTAAGTCTGATTGGATTGATTGTATTTATGGGTTTCGGATTTATCGTTAGTGGATTGGCTTCAAGTGAAAGTACCATACCGCCATTTGCCAATCTCGTAACGCTGCCTCAGTTTTTATTGGCTGGAACTTTTTTCCCAGTTGAAAATTTTCCTTCCTGGCTGCAGCCATTATGCAACATATTACCATTAACACATTTGAACCAGGCGATGAGAAATGTAGCTTTTGAAGGAGCTCATTTAACCGATTGTGGTCCCCAGTTGCAATACCTCCTGATTTGGGGAATTGTATTGTATGCAGTCGCTATCCGTGTTTTTCGCTGGGAGTAATGCTCAGTTGATAGTTTTTTAAATTGCGCTGTATGCCTTCCCATTTAGATCGCTTGATTGGCGAATCTTTGAACAATTGATTGAAGGTGTATTGATCTGTATTGATCCAGTCTTGAATGGTAAAACTTAGTATTGAGTTTAGCGGTTCAAATGATGGCTCCTGATGTGGCTGGCTGAACCTGTTCCAGGGACAAACATCCTGGCAGATATCGCAACCAAAAATCCATTCGTCAGATTTTCCTTTATACTGATCTGGCAGTTGAGATTGTTTTAATTCAATCGTGAAATAAGAAATACATTGACTGGCCTGTATTTCTTTGTTGGGGAGAATGGCGTTAGTGGGACAAGCATCGATACACCTGTTACAAGTTCCGCAGAAATCCTGCACATAGGGCACATCAGCATTAAGTTTTAAGTCTGTAATCAGAGTGGCAATAAAAAAGAATGATCCCTTTTTTTTATTGATCAGATTGCCATTTTTACCAACCCAGCCTAGACCACTTTGTACGGCCCAGGCCCTTTCTAATACTGGCGCTGAATCAACAAATCCTCTTCCTTCAATTTGTCCAATTTTTTCCCTGATCTTTTTTAAAAAATCAGTAAGTTTTTCTCTGATCACAAAGTGATAGTCTTTGCCATAAGCATATTTTGCAATCTTGGGTAAATGTTGGGCTTGTTCTTGTTCAGGAAAATAATTGTACAAAAGCGTAATCACAGATTTTGCACCGGGTACCAAAAGCGTTGGGTCAACCCTCATGTCAAAATGGTTTTCCATGTATTTCATTTCACCATGGGACCCCTTATTTAACCATTTTTCTAAACGCCTGGCATCGTCATCTAATCTTCTTGCCTCTGCAATGCCGCAGGAATCAAATCCCATCGACTGGGCAATATCTTTTACAATCTTTGTGTGTTGCTCAGATAAGTTTAACATGAGTTCACAATTAATCTAAAGCAGCTTCAACTCCAGACCTAATTTGCGTAAACAAATCCCTTTTCTGGATATTCAGTGGAGATGACGGTAGTACAATTGCAATGTATTTTCTTTTCAAATCAATCCAGGGCCAAACGCCTTGTGCAGATGCTCCTGAATAAATATTGCTCCAGGTAGTTCCATTGTCTTCTTCTATCCAGCTGCCATTTGCATAATTCCAACCTTTTGTAAGTTCTGGGTTATACCGTATACGGGCTTCTGGAAATTGATGTTGAAGCAAATAGTTGACAGATGACTCCGACAAAACTTTTTTACCATTGAACATGCCTTTGTTCATGATCATTTGCAAAAAGTTCATGTAATCAAAAGCAGAACAACTTGCACCAGATGATGGATTTGGTGCCTTTCCTCCTTCATCATAAAAAGAGGCGGTTCTCATACCCAGTGGTCTGAATAATTTTTCTTGTGCCACTCTATCAAAAGTCTTTTTTGTTATGACTTCGATCACCCTTCCAGCCATATTCATTCCAACGCTTCCATCTGAAAAAGCTTCACCTGGGTTGTCAACAATCAATTTTTTGGATGCAAAGAATTCCATCTCTTCTTCAAGCGTATTGAACTTGCTTTTTTGGGTAAACTTTACTATCCCGGTAGCATCTGTATCCAAGCCAGTTGTTTGAGATAAACAATGCCTGATGGTGATATATCCTTTCATGTATTTCCCAAATACTGGTACATACTTACTTACTGGGTCATCTAATTTTAGCTTTCCTTCATCTACAAAAATCATTACCAAGGCGGCAGTCAGCCATTTACTGCTGTTACCAATAGGTGCTGGAATTTTTAATTTGAAGTCTTCAGACTCTCGAAGAAAAATATTTTTCCCTTCTTTTTGTACAACTACTACAAGGTCTTTGCCAAGTATTTTGTCATTTTGTTTGAGGGTTCTTTCGAGCTGACTAAAATCAGGTTGGGCTAAAGTGGACTGCAAGAATAGCATGAAAATCAATCCCAGACTGAACTTTAGACATGTTTTGTAATTATTTGCTGCCATAATTTCCTGATTTCTTCTATGGTTAATTATTTGTGGTTGCAATGTAAATCTTATCACATGAATTTAAACAACTTTACCATTCAAGCCGCAGAAGTGGTTCAATCAGCTCAGCAAGCTGCTTTTAATGGAAAGAATCCCAACATAGAGACAGAACATGTACTTCAAAGTCTATTGGATCAAAAGAGCTCTCCAGTCGACTATCTGCTGAAGAAAAATAATGTTTCTATTCAGGTGCTCAATGCAAAGTTAAAAGAAGCTTTAGATAAACTCCCCAAAACCGATGCAGAACCTGCTCAGGCTTTGTCCAGAGAAGCAAACAATACTTTTCTGAGGGCAGTTGCATCACTCTCCAAATTCGGAGATGAATTTGTAACACCAGAACATTTGTTACTGTCATTGATCACTGGTTCAGATTCTGTGGCCAAGCTAATCAAGGAGGCAGGGCTGACTGAAAAAGGATTGTTACAAGCTATACAAGAGTTGCGTAAAGGTGAGAAAGTGAAAAGCCAGACGCAAGAAACACAGTATGATACTTTAAATAAATATGCCAAGAATCTAATTGATATGGCTCGTCAAGGAAAGCTTGACCCAGTTATAGGAAGAGATGAAGAGATTCGTCGTACACTTCATATTTTAACTAGAAGGTCCAAAAACAATCCAATTCTCGTTGGTGAGCCTGGTGTAGGTAAAACAGCAATTGCTGAAGGATTGGCTATGCGCATAGTAAATGGAGACGTTCCAGAAAATTTGAAGTCGAAATTGATTTATGCGCTTGATATGGGGCAGCTCATTGCTGGCGCAAAATACAAAGGTGAATTTGAAGAAAGACTCAAAGGTGTTGTAAAAGAGGTAGCAGCCAGTGATGGGGAGATTATCTTGTTTATAGATGAAATTCACACCTTGGTTGGTGCAGGAGGCGGTGAAGGTGCAATGGACGCTGCAAATATTCTGAAACCAGCATTGGCAAGAGGAGAACTCAGAGCAATTGGTGCAACCACTTTAAATGAGTATCAAAAATATTTTGAAAAGGATAAAGCACTTGAAAGAAGATTCCAGAAAGTTGTGATAGATGAACCGACTGTTGAAGATGCCATTTCAATTTTGAGAGGAATCAAAGATCGATATGAAACACATCACCATGTGCGCATAAAGGATGAGGCAATTATTGCTGCAGTTGAATTATCACATCGATACATCAGTGATAGATTTCTTCCCGATAAAGCAATTGATCTGATCGATGAAAGTGCAGCTAAGCTCAGACTTGAAATGAATTCCATGCCGGAAGAGCTGGATAAGCTGGAGCGACAAATCAGACAACTTGAAATTGAAAGGGAAGCGATCAAGCGTGAGAATGATGAAGTGAAAATGAAAGAATTGAATACAGAAATTGCTAACCTGGCAGTTCAACGCGATACTTTAAAATCCAAATGGAAAGAAGAGAAAGAGTGGGTAGAGAAAGTGCAACAAGCGAAATCTGAAATTGAGAAATTGAAATTGCAGGCTGAAAAAGCTGAGCGTGAAGGCGACTATGGCACTGTTGCTGAAATCCGTTATGGTAAGATAAAAGAAAAGGAAGCAACAATTGCCACTCTCTCAAAAGAACTTGAAAGCAATACAGAAACAAGATTGCTGAAAGAAGAGGTAGATGGAGAA
>JBKCGF010000048.1:0-5604 GCA_046303455.1 Chitinophagaceae bacterium
CAACAATACTGGTAAGGCAGATTCTGGTAAAGGGACTGCAACCTCATCTTTCCAAACTATCGGAAAAGGCTCACCCCAATAACGTTGGCGACTAAAAGCAGCATCCCTCATTTTATAATTGGTTTGTCGCTTACCAATCCCCAATTCCTCCAGTTTATCAATAGCAACCCCTATTGCATCAGACATCAGTAAACCATTTAAGAAGCCACTGTTTTGCAGTTTTGCATCTTTGGTTGGATTCGCTGCCTGTCCGTCGAAATAATCGCCAATGATATTCGTAACAGGAATATCAAAATGAGTAGCAAATTTAAAATCACGTTCATCGCCACAAGGGACGGCCATGATTGCACCAGTACCATAGCCAGCAAGAACATACTCACTGATCCAAACGGGCACTTTGCGGTCTTCAAATGGGTGCTGACAATAAGCACCACTAAACACACCAGTTATTTTTTTCTCTGCCATACGCTCACGCTCACTTCTGCTGTTCACGTACGACAAATAATCATCAACATCCTGCTGTTGAGCAGCTGAAGTGATAGAAGCAACCAACTCATGTTCAGGTGCAATAACCATGAAGTCAATACCAAAAATAGTATCAGGTCTTGTAGTATATACTTTCAGCTTGTGTGCTTGACCAACAATATCAAAGTCAATTTCAGCACCAAAACTTTTCCCAATCCAATTGGATTGCATTTCTTTCATACTATCACTGAAATCAACTGTTTCCAAACCTTTCAGTAAACGCTCTGCATAATCTGTTATACGCAAATACCACTGACGTAATTTCTTTTTGACTACAGGATGTCCGCCTCTTTCACTAACGCCATTGATCACCTCATCATTGGCTAGTACAGTGCCTAAAGCCTCACACCAATTCACTTCTCCAACACCGCAATATGCCAATCGATAATTCATGAGGATATCAGATCTTTCCTTATCTGTATAACCCTGCCATTCCGTATGGGTAAAGTTCAGTTTGCGGTTTCCGGGACAAACATGATTTCGGTTTCCTTCTTTTTCAAAAACTGAAATCAAGTCCTCAACTTTCCTGGCTTTTTGGATAGCACGATCAAACCAGCTATCAAATAATTGAAGAAAAATCCACTGTGTCCATTTGTAATAATCTGCATTGGAAGTCCTTACTTCTCGATCCCAATCGTAACAAAATCCAATTTTATTCAACTGCGAACGAAACGTATCAATATTTTTATTTGTAGAAATAGACGGAGCAATTCCATGCTCTATCGCATACTGCTCAGCAGGTAAACCAAATGAATCGTAACCCATAGGATGCAACACATTGAAACCTTTGGTTCTTTTGTAGCGACTAAATACATCACTCGCTATATAACCCAACGGATGCCCAACATGGAGCCCAGCTCCACTTGGATAGGGGAACATATCCAGTACATAATACTTAGGCTTGTCACTGTTATTTGACACTTTGTACGCATTTTCCTTAATCCATGCTTCCTGCCATTTTTTCTCTATATCCTTAAATGCGTATTCCATCTTAAATTCCTTTGTTGACTCTGTTGAAAATTAAACCTTTATTGGGAAGCGCAAAAATACACAAACGCTTTAAAATTGCTATTTTTGAAATCTGAACCAACGCCCAAACCCAAAATAAATTCAAGTCAAACATGGCAGCACAAAGCAAATCTTCAATGAAACGCAGTAAACCCTCCTATTTTATGGCCATTCTGGGAGTTGCACTTGTACTTTTCATTTTGGGAATGCTCGGCTGGCTGGTAATCAATGCAAGTAAATTAGAAAGTTATTTCAAGGGCAGCGTACAAGTGAATGCCTTTGTAAGAGATGGTTCGCCTCAAAAAGAGGTCGATCTTGTGAAAAAAGCCATCACCGCTAAACCTTATGCCAGGAATGTGGAATATACCACTAAGGAAGCAGCAAGGACCAAATTCATAGGAGACGGAAATGAAGACTGGAACAAGGTTTTAGATTATAATCCATTACCAGCCAGTATTGACTTCTACCTTGAACCAGAATACGTGAACAAAGACAGCCTTAAAAAAATTACTGCTGAAATAACCAAGAATTTCATCATCAGTGAAGTCAAGTACCCTGACGCTGTTGTAAGTAACCTCAATAACATCGTAAAGAAAACAGGATATTTTCTGCTGGCTTTAGCAGGAGTTTTAGCACTAATTGTGATTATTCTGATTGATAATACCATTAAACTGGCTATGTTTTCTAACCGTTTTCTGATCAAAACCATGCAAATGGTTGGCGCAACCAGGTGGTTCATTTCAAAGCCATTCGATCAAAAAGCAATTTTAAACGGTTTAGTCAGTGCAGTTTTGGCTATTTTCGCCATACTGGTGATCGTTTATGGCGTTGAAAATTGGTGGCTACCAGAAATAAAAGCCTTGCACGACAATACAATGTTGTTTCTCCTATTTTTGGGGCTCATTATCATCGGCATCAGTATAACATTTATCAGTACACATAGAAGTGTCATTAAGTATCTCAAAATGAAACTTGACGACCTTTATTAAAAATGAATTGGCATGGAAGCAAATAAGAATACGCTTTTCGGAAAACAGAATTTGATGTGGATGCTCATTGGCGCAATAGTAATCATTCTTGGCTTTTTTTTAATGGCTGGTGGGAAAACTGAAGACCCCAACATTTTCAATGAAGCAGAAGTGTACAGCACTACTAGAATTACAATTGCACCCTTGCTTATTGTAGCTGGACTCATCATAGAGATTTATGCCATCATGAAAAAAGGGAAATAATCGCTTTAGCCTCTTTTCATTAACCCATCACATGAACACATTTCAAGCCATTATCCTGGCCATCATTGAGGGCATTACCGAATTTCTGCCTATCTCTTCAACTGGCCACATGGCCATTGCATCAGCGTTTTTCAATATTGAAGATGATTCATTTACCAAACTTTATCTGGTCGTTATTCAATTGGGAGCCATTCTTGCTGTAACAGTAATTTACTGGCGCAAGCTTTTCAACTTTATCAATTATAAATTTTACCTGAAACTGATTATTGCCATGATACCAGCACTTGTTGCTGGCGTGGGCCTGATAGACTTCATCAAAGATGCTTTAGGTAATACGTTGATGATTTCCATAATTATGGTTGCTGGTGGAATTCTTTTACTGGGCGTTGATAAATGGTTCAAAGATGGTACAGTAAAGGAAGAGAGCGAAATCACCAATAAACATGCATTTATGATTGGTGTTTACCAGGTTTTGGCAGTTGCATTCCCTGGGCTGAGCCGTTCAGCTGCTACCATTATTGGAGGAATGCAACAAAAGCTGACGAGATCACTTGCTGCCGAATTCTCTTTTTTCCTTGCTATCCCAACCATGTGTGCTGCTACAGCAAAAAGTGTATACGACATCTGGAAAGAAGAGCCTGCATTACTCAATAACTCAGGTATAGAATTGATTCTAATAGGTTCTTTAATTGCTTTTATTGTAGCACTGATTGCCATCAAATTCCTTATTTCCTTTCTACAGAAAAATGGCTTTAGACTGTTTGGCTGGTACAGAATTATTGTTGGGTCTGTCCTAATAATGCTTATCTTGATGGGTAAGCTTTAGCATATGAAAAATAATAAAAAGATACAGAATGCCTGGACGATGTACGATTGGGCAAACAGTACGTATAACCTGGTTATAACTTCGACTATTTTTCCTGCATATTATGTAGCAATCACTACCAGCAGTGATCCCAATTCACTTTCTTACGTCGATTTTTTTGGATTAAAAATCATCAATACAGCTTTACAGAATTATGCTCTAGCATTTGTATTTCTAATCGTTGCAATTACCTCTCCAATTATGTCTTCTATTGCCGATTACAGAGGCAATAAAAAGGCATTTATGCGTGCATTTACACTGATGGGTTCTTTGTCCTGTGCTGCCTTGTTCTTTTTTACTCCAGATAAGATAGAGTATGGCATCATTTTCTTCTCAATTGCTGCTTTGGGTTTTTGGAACAGCTGGGTGTTCTACAATTCTTATCTGCCGGATATTGCTGCCCCTGAAGACAGAGACCGCTTGAGTGCAAGGGGTTATGCCATGGGATACATTGGCAGTGTCATACTTCAACTCATTTGCTTTGCCATCATTTTGAAACCAGAATTATTTGGACTGGACACGACTGATAAAACACTAGGACCAAGAATTTCATTTTTGCTGGTTGGATGCTGGTGGCTGGGTTTCGCGCAAATTGCATTTCGCCATCTTCCAAATAATACAGAATCCAATAAAAAACTAAAAAAGCATCTTTTGGTGAATGGCTTTCATGAACTAAAATTGGTCTGGAACCAAGCAAAACAAATTGCTGCATTAAAAAGATTCTTGGGTACCTTTTTCTTGCTCAGTGTTGGTGTACAGACGGTAATGCTTGTAGCTGCAGGCTACAGCAAGAAAGAAATTTTTCCCAAACCAGAAGATGAACCCAAATTATTGGTCACCATTTTATTGATTCAAATTGTTGCCATCTTTGGTGCGATTGCACTTAGCAGAATTTCAAAACTGATTGGTAATATCGCTACCATGATTATTGGCATTTCTATTTGGATCGTCATTTGTATTTGGGGATACTTCATCAAATCACAGACAGAGTTTTACATTCTTGCAGCATGCGTTGGATTGGTAATGGGCGGAATTCAATCTATGAGCAGAAGCACCTACGCTAAACTACTTCCAGAGACACAGGATACGACTGCTTTTTTTAGCTTCTATGATGTAACTGAAAAAATTGCACTTACCATAGGTTTATTCCTTTTCGCATACAATGAAGAATTAACCGGAAGTATGAGAAACTCAATTTTAGTATTGATGGTATTTTTCATCTTGAGCTTATTCTCTTTACTCTACACTAAAAAAGTTGTTACAAAAGATAATTATGCAAGTCTATTCAGTTGATACAGGTTTTTTCAAGTTAGACGGCGGTGCCATGTTTGGAGTTGTACCAAAAGTTATTTGGAACAAACTCAATCCGGCTGACGAAAACAATCTTTGTTCCTGGTCGATGCGTTGTATGCTAGTAGTTGATGGTGAAAGAAGGATTTTGATTGATACTGGTATGGGCACCAAACAATCTGAAAAATTCTTCAGCCACTACCACCTCCATGGAGAAGGTGAATTGATGAAATCATTGAATCAATTGGGGTTTTCAGCAGATGATATCACTGATGTTATTCTTACTCACTTACATTTTGATCATTGCGGAGGAGCAGTCAAACTGACAAACGAAAAACTAACGCCCGCTTTCCAAAACGCCATATATTGGAGCACAACAAAACATTGGGAATGGGCCATCAACCCCAACAGCAGAGAAAAAGCTTCTTTCCTGAAAGAAAATTTTGTGCCTCTTCAAGAGTATGGTCAACTACAGTTTATTGAAGAAAAAGACGGAGAACTTACTCCATTTTCGAATAACATTGATATTCTCTTTGCACATGGCCATACACAATCCATGATGTTGCCGCTGATCAAATACAAAGAAAAAACTATTTGCTACATGGCAGATTTGATTCCATCGTCAATGCATGTACCACTACCCTATGTAATGGGATATGACATGTTTCCTATGACGACGTTGAT
>JBKCGF010000049.1:0-2222 GCA_046303455.1 Chitinophagaceae bacterium
GCTTGAGTCGGTAATCAAAGGCTTTGGACTGGGTATGATTCTTGCTATTTCAGTGGGACCCGTCATTTTTACTATACTCAAACAAAGTCTAAACAACGGACAAAAAGGTGGATTTAGTTTTGTTGCAGGAGTTTGGTTCAGCGATATCCTTTTGGTCATCATCAGCAATATGTTTTCCAACCTGGTGGTTAGTGCATTGGCATTTCAATCGACGATTGCCTACATTGGAGCAGCGTTTGTAATATCGATGGGAATCTATTACCTCTTTTTTAAGAAAGTTTATTTTGCCGATGACAAAAATGTAATCTTGGTCCAGTTTGGAAAAAAAGCATTTACAAAAGCTTTTATGTCGGGCTTCCTGATCAACACACTCAATCCAAGTGTGATGTTGTTCTGGCTCATCAATGCCACTGCATTTGCAGCATCTAATACAACTACTGAAAGATTCGTTATTTTTAGTGTATGCCTGGGTGTAAATATTCTTGCAGATATTTTGAAAGTAGTACTTGCAGCAAAAGTGCGACACAGCCTTACACCGCACAATATCAATATCATCAACAAAGTTTCAGGGACTATCCTCATTGGATTTGGACTTGCAATTATTTACGGAATCAAATTCCTCAATCACTAACTCATGAATAAATCAATTGCCTTTTTTTTAACAATGGCATTATTGGTGTCGGCCAGCTCTATGGGCTTTGCTCAGGGATCTGATATGGTTGTTTTGAAAAAAGGAGCAAACAAAACCCTCAAAACCTATATTGCAGGATCTCAAATTCATTTCATCAGCATCGCTGGAAATGAAGTAGAAGGCAATATCAAAAAAATAGAACGTGATAGTATTTTCATACATACTTATGATTCGAGGGCTGCTTATACCATGTGGGGAACCAGTTTCTGGGATACAGTATCCGTAAGCCTTTCACGTTATCATATCTCTGAAATCAGAGAAATCATAAAACCGAAGTCTGGTTTTGGTTTCATCAAAAACGGCTACCTCTTTATGATTGCAGGTATCTCCTATGCTATACTTCATGTAGTTAATGCACCCATCTTAAATCAACCAATCATACCTGGACAACTTGCAGTTGCTGGAGGAATTACTGCTACTGGTATTGTTTTAAACAGAGTTCATAAGAATACAGTTAGATTAGGCAAGAACCACTATTTGCAATACATTCCATTAAAATAGAAACGCTTGTTCAATCTCATCAAAAAGATAATCCTTGGTATATTTATTTCACACCTGCTCTACTTGGTGTTATTGAAATTTGTAGATGCCCCTATTACAATTACACAAATCAACAGCATCATCAATGGAGATGGCTTCAACAGGTCTCATGTGAATTTGAATGAGATTTCAATACATGGAAAACTAGCTGTGATAGCATCAGAAGATCAATTGTTTCCAGACCATAATGGTTTTGATATCAAAAGCATAAAAAAAGCACTTGCCTACAACAAACGCAAACCTGGAAGAGTTAGAGGGGCATCTACTATTAGTCAGCAAGTAGCAAAAAACATTTTCTTATGGCAAGGCAGAAGCTGGATCAGAAAAGGGTTAGAAGTATATTTCACTTTTATGATTGAATTGATTTGGGGTAAGAAAAGAATACTAGAAATGTATTTGAATGAAGCTGAAATGGGAAAAGGAATCTTTGGTATTGAAGCAGCATCACAAAAATATTTCAATCACAGTGCAAAGAAATTAACCAAAGTGGAAGCCGCCATGATTGCTTCATCTTTGCCCAACCCCATTCGTTATACTGTGAAGCCTCCATCACGTTATGTTACCAGAAAATATCCATGGGTAATGCGACAAATGAATAATCTTGGAGCGGATCCAGATGTTCAACAAATCATCAACCCTAATCGATAGACAACTTACTTACACTGCTATTGATGGTCGGCTCTGCATAACTGCCTTTAAGTCCCCATCTAAACTGATAAACCTTACCATCTATAACAGGAAGGCTCACTTTTACTCCAATCGCAGATCCACTTATATTGTCCAAAAACTTACCTGTATTGATTAGTATAGGTTGCTGCTTGTTTCCAGGATATACTATCAAGATGATTTCAGGCCTTTGGCTAAAAGCATAGTTCAGGATATTTGCTGAAGGCGCACTTACATCAAGTGTTGTTGCAATTGTAAGGTTAGCTTTATCAAATGACAAACTCGACTGAGTAAGGATTACTTGAGAATAGGAAGAAAAATTTTG
>JBKCGF010000050.1:0-17242 GCA_046303455.1 Chitinophagaceae bacterium
TTTGCTTGATTGTGGAGCTGATAAAATATCAATCAATACAGCTGCATTGAAAACTCCTCAGCTAATTGATCAATTGGCTGCGGAGTTTGGTAGCCAATGTATTGTTGTTGCAATTGATATAAAGCAACATGAAGATGGAGAATGGTATGTTTACTTAAATGGTGGCAGGACGGCCACAAGTACAAAAGCACAGGATTGGGCAACAGAAGTCGTAAATAGAGGCGCAGGTGAAATTCTACTTACCTCAATGGATAACGATGGAACAAAAGAAGGTTTTGCATTAGAAATAACAAAACAAATTACGAATGCAGTTTCTGTTCCAGTAATCGCCTCTGGTGGTGGGGGCTTGCCAGAACATTTTTACGAAGTTCTAAATGGCTGTGCCGATGCAGCTCTTGCGGCCAGTGTTTTTCATTTTGGAGAGATCAAAATACCGGATTTAAAAACGTATTTGCGTGACAAGCATATTCCTGTCCGTTAGAAATCACTAATTTTACATCAATGAAAATTGCATTTGATAAGTTTGCAGATGGGCTGGTTCCGGCTATTATTCAAGATCACTTGACGCAGAAAGTATTGATGTTGGGGTACATGAATCAAATGGCCTTTGATCAAACCCTTGAAACAGGAAAAGTGACTTTTTACAGCAGGTCTAAAGCAAGACTGTGGACCAAAGGAGAGGAGAGTGGTAACTATTTGAATCTTGTGTCATATTCATTGGATTGTGATAGTGACGCTATTTTGTTCAAAGTAAATCCTGTTGGACCTGTTTGTCATACAGGTTCGGACACATGTTGGAACGAGATCAATAAAACAGAAAACTTTCTTGCATATTTGGAAGGTATCATTGAGTCGAGAAAATCTCTTCAGGATGGCAATTCATATGTAAGATCTTTATTTGATAAGGGAATCAATAAGATAGCACAAAAAGTAGGAGAAGAGGCAGTTGAATTGATTATTGAAGCTAAAGACAACGACAAGGATAAATTTTTAAACGAAGCAGCTGACCTTCTCTTTCATTATTTGCTTTTACTTAACAGTAAAGACTATACTTTAGAAGAGGTTATTGCGATTTTAAAACAAAGACATCAAAAATGAAATATTTACTCGGAATATTATTCGCCTTTCCGGTTTTGGCCTTTTCACAAGTGCAAAATTTTAGTTTGAAGGGTAGTCTCAAAGGATTGAAAGACAAGACGGAGTTGGTATTAAAGAATGAAGAAGTCAATCCAGAACCATTGGCTACCTTCAGTTCTGTCGGTGATAAATTTGAAACCAAAGGAGAAATTACTGAACCAGGTTTGTATCAGCTAACTGTAAAAGGATCTCAACAGAGGTTGATGATTTTTTTAGATGCCTCAGCTATTACAATTGAAGGTGATTTACAAACATTGCAAAATGCAAAAGTGTCAGGATCCAAATCTCATGATGATTTTGTAGGCTTTAATACAACCTTTAATCCTCTTTTTGCAAAACTTTCAACTTTTGCACAAAAATTAAATGGAGGTGATAAAGATGCAGACGGCTCTATTCGTAAAGCATATGCCGAAGTTGTAGCAGATGTTAATATGAAGACAGACGAGTTTATCTCCAGTCATTCAAACTCTCCGGTTGCTCCTTTTGTATTGCTGGTAATGATGCAATTGAATGATGATCCTGCTGTAATGGAAAAGCGTTTGTCAAAAATGACTGATCAGGCAAAAGCCAATTACTTTGGTAAAACCGCTCTGAAACTTGTTGAAGATGCAAAGTTTGCAGCAATTGGAACTGAGGCACCAGATTTTGTGCAACAGGATCAAAATGGGAAAGATGTAAAATTGTCATCTTTTCGTGGTAAATATGTTTTGGTTGATTTTTGGGCAAGCTGGTGTGGTCCTTGCCGCCAGGAGAATCCTAATGTTGTAAATGCTTACAATAAATACAAGGATAAGAACTTTACCGTTTTTGGTGTCTCATTGGATAGAGCAAAAGACCCTTGGTTGAAAGCTATTAAAGATGATAATTTAAACTGGGCGCAAGTGAGTGATTTAAAGTTTTGGAACAACGCAGTTGCAGTTCAATATAAAATTCAAAGTATTCCTCAAAACTTCCTGATTGACCCCAATGGCATAATCGTAGCTAAAAATCTTCGTGGGGAAGATTTGCAAACTCGATTAGCTGCTTTATTGTCCAAGTAGTTTAAAAATATATATCCTCGATAAGAAAAAAGCGTGGGTTATCATATTCATCAAGTGTGATGGCTAATATGTCAAATCTAATCCATCTGAAACCTTTATTTCTCCTTATATAAGCAGTTCCGGCAGATATAAAATAACGTAATTTGTTTTTATCTACTAAATCTTCTGGGTAACCAAAGTGGCAATTTCTCCTTGTTTTTACTTCAATGAAATGAAGTCTATCCTCTTTCAAAGCGATGATATCAATTTCCCATTTTCCAAAACGCCAGTTGGTTTCAATAATGGCATAGTCATTTTTAATAAACCATTCTTTTGCCAGAAATTCTCCAAGTTTTCCAGTTTCATTATGTCTTGCCATGATCAATCAAATATTTAACTTTGAAAATATTCATGAGCTAACATAAACACATGTGAAATGTACAGATTACAAGGGCGAATTCAACACTATTCATGGGGAGGAAAAACTTTTCTTCCTGGGTTATTGAACCAGCTTAATACTGATGGGAATCCTTTTGCTGAATATTGGTTGGGAGTTCATCCGGGCGGACCAGGATTAGTGCATTTAGGTAATGGTTCGTCAACTACATTGCTTAATCTTATTGGTTCAGATAAATTCAAGCATCTTGGATCTGATACCATTAGAGCATTTAATGAGTTGCCTTTTTTGCTTAAAATTCTTGATGTTAAGGATATGCTGAGTATCCAAGTGCATCCTACCAAAGCAATGGCTAAACTGGGATACGAAGCAGAAGAGCAAAAAGGTATCTCATTGTCCGCTCCCAATAGAAATTACAAGGATCAAAATCATAAGCCAGAAATAATGATTGCTTTGAGTGATTTTTGGTTGCTTCATGGGTTTTCAGCAGATATTGAAGAGCGATTAAATCGATTTTCATTTTTGAACGCTTTTCTTCCCCAATTTCAAAGTGGAGGTATAAAAGGCTTATTTGAGTTTTTATTGTCAATGCCACAAGAAAAGGTAAATGAAATCATTGGTGTTCAGGCCAAACAAATTGTTCCATTGTATCATGCAGGTCAACTTGAAAAAGATAGCCCCGATTTCTGGGCAGCCAGAGCCATTTTAAACATATGTAATGATGGCCAGTATGATAAAGGTATTTTTTCCATCTACCTGATGAATATTCTTAAGTTGAAAACAGGGGATGGAATTTTTCAAGGAGCTGGCATTCTTCATGCCTACCTGGAAGGTCAGAATATAGAATTGATGGCCAATTCTGATAATGTCTTAAGGGCAGGATTGACAAATAAGCACATTGATATTCCGGAACTGCTTGATCAAACTGTTTTTGTTATAACAAATCCTGTAATTATTCAGGAAAAATTAAACAGTAATTTCTGCGATTATCCCTGTGATACAAGTGACTTCCAAATTCAAAAAATGATCATTCGGGCAGGAGAAGAGAAAGTGTTGAGCTACAAAGGTCCTGCCATTGCACTTGTTTTAACAGGAGAGGCTGATTGGGTGGGCGCTACCAAGTTTCATTCTGCTGGATTGGAATCAGTTTTTATTGATCCAATGGAGGAAGTTTTGATCAAAGCGAAGACCACAATTGAAGTATTTATTGCAACTGTACCAGTATAAATGAAGCTATGCACATCATGAGGAAAACTGTTCTGGTTGAATCATGATTTGAACTGTTATAAATACCTATTTTTGTCCAAATTCTGATTATGAAGTTGAATAAATATACTTTGCTCTCATTTTTCATGTTAGTCCTTCTCGCAGCATTGTATAGGGCAATACCGGGTCGACCATGGGGTTTTGCTCCTCAATTTGCAATGGCCATATTTGGTGGTGCAGTAATTGCTGATAAAAAACTATCATTTATTTTACCATTACTTTCACTGTTGATTTCTGATGTTATCTATGAATTGTTGTACATCAATGGTGTTTTTGAAATAAAAGGTTTTTATGATGGTATGTGGGTGAATTATTTGTTGTTTGGTTCACTTACCATCATTGGTTTTTATATTCAACCAGGAAAAATTTCATCTATTGCTAAAGGAGTAATTGCTGCGCCTACTTTGTTTTTTCTGACTTCAAACTTTATTACTTGGGCAGGTAATGGAGGATATCAGCGTGGAATGTCTTTCAGTGGTTTAATGCAAACCTATATCGATGGTATTCCTTTTTACAACAACAGTTTAGTTGCGACTGCAGTATTTAGTTTATTCTTGTTTGGTACTTACAATATATTGGTAAGTAAGCTGGCAAAAGCTAAGGCATAAACCCGGTATCTTCAATTAGATTGCTTCCGTCTGCTGCTGCAGTGGCTAATTCATCACATCTTTGGTTATAAGGATTGCTTGCATGCCCTTTAACCCATATGAATTTTATTTGGTGGAGCTTAGCTAACTCATAATACTTTTTCCAAAGGTCGCTGTTTTTTTTGCCCCCCTTGAAATCAGTAGCAATCCATTTGTCCAGCCATTTTTCCATTACTGCCTGAACCACATATTTACTGTCGGAATAAATTTCTATGTATAGTCCAGGTCTTTTGAGCTGTGCAAGAGCTGCCAGCACAGACATGAGTTCCATTCTGTTATTGGTAGTGTGTTTATAGCCTTGAGAGATTTCCTTGGCTTCACCTTTCCACATGAGAATTGCACCATAACCTCCTCTGCCAGGGTTGCCTCTGGAAGAGCCGTCGGTATAGATGGTTAATCCCTTGGTGTTGATCATTCAACTACTGAAACCTTTATGGTATTGGTTGGTAAATGGAGTTCAACAGGTGTACTACCGGTATTTACAACTACTTGTCCCTTTTTAATAAATCCTCTCTCTTTCAAAATCTTAATCTGATCTGCAATGATTTGATCATATCCTTCTTCTTCATCATAGTAGAATGCTCTAACACCCCAGCTTAAACTGAGCTGGTTAACAAGACTCTTCTCTTTTGTGAAGACAAATAAATTGGATTTGGGACGATAACTGCTCAGTACAAAACCTGTATAACCAGATTGTGTCATTCCTATTAGTGCGTTTGCATTTGTGCTGTCAGCTAGTCGGCAAGCAGTTAAACAAACTGCATCACTGATATAGGTTGCTGATTCAGGTAAAGGCCTGATGTCTTCCTCTCTATTGTAACGGTACTCTGTACGCTCTGCTTCCATGATAATCTTACGCATGGTTTCAACAACCAATGCAGGGTGATTGCCAGTAGCAGTTTCACCACTGAGCATCACGGCATCAGTTCCTTCCAATACAGCGTTTGCTACGTCTGTACTTTCGCTCCTGTTGGGTTTTACTTTGTCAATCATGCTTTCCATCATTTGAGTGGCTACGATAACAGGCTTTCCTCTCTTCATACACTCTCTGATGATTCTTCTTTGAATCAAGGGAACTCTTTCAATAGGTACTTCAACACCCAAATCACCTCTTGCAACCATTACCGCATGTGAAGCAGCAATAATTTCCTGAAGATTATCTAATGCTTCTGGCATTTCAATTTTGGCGATGACCTTTGAAGTACTATGATTGTCTTGTAAAATTTGTTTGATTCCAATGATGTCTGCAACTCTCCTAACAAATGATAAGGCAACCCAGTCCAGCTTTTCTTTCATGATGAAATCAAGATCTTGCAAATCTTTTTCAGTCAGTGCTGGAAGTGATATTTTAGTATCAGGAAGGTTGAGTCCTTTTTTTGATGAAATGATGCCTCCAAGTTTAACTTTTACTTTCACGTCTTTGGTTGGTGTGATTTCATCAACCATAACTTCAATCTTTCCGTCGTCTATCATGATGGTATTACCAACCACAACATCTCCTGCAAGATTGGGGTAGGAGACATAAATTTTCTCCATTGTGCCAATTACTTTCTCATTGGTCAGGGTGAGAATATCTCCTTCCTTCACATGTAAAGCATTGTTTTCTATTTCACCAACCCTGAGCTTTGGACCCTGTAAATCTCCAAGGATAGCAATATTATAAGGTTCTGATGAATTTATTTTTCTGATGTGATCAATTATTCTTTTTTTGTCCTCATGTGAACCATGAGAAAAGTTTAGCCTGAAAACATTTACACCAGCTTTAACCAGTTCTAAAAGTTTTTCATAAGTATCACATGCTGGTCCTACAGTGGCCACAATTTTGGTTCTATGGATTGCATGTTCATGTCCAGCATGATTATCCATTTGCTGATGCAGATATTTATCTAATTTATTACTCATTTTCGAAAATTAATTTTTTAAAAAACAGGTCTAACTCTGCTGGATGATTAAATTAGCTGGCTAAAATTTTTACAATTTTTAGCCATTCATCACTGATTTTTTGTTTTGCTTTAACTGCCTTGTCCAATGGTGTGAAATGCATCTTGTTGTTCATGATGCCAACCATTTGGTTGTACCTTCCTTCTATAAGACATTCAACTGCAGAATATCCCATTCTACTTGCGATTAACCTGTCCATACTGCTGGGAGATCCACCTCGTTGAATATGGCCAAGAATAGCTACTCTAATATCAAAATTTGGAATTCTTTCTTTAATCAAATTTGCCAGATCCGTTCCTCCTCCAAAATCATCACCTTCGGCAACGACGACGATGTTGACCAGTTTTTTTCTTTTTTCTTTTTCCTGAAGTGAAGCCAACACAGCTTCAACGTCGGTTTTGCGTTCAGGAATCAAAATGTGTTCAGCTCCTGTTCCAATTCCAGAGTGCAAGGCGATATATCCTGCATCTCTTCCCATGACTTCTACAATGAACAACCTGTCGTGTGCATCTGCTGTATCTCTTATTTTATCTATAGCTTCAATCGCTGTATTGACTGCTGTATCAAAACCAATTGTAAAATCAGTGCCTGCAATATCTTTATCAATTGTTCCCGGAATTCCAATGCAGGGGATATCAAATTCGTTAGAGAAAATTTGCGCACCTTTAAAAGATCCATCACCGCCAATGATTACCAATCCGTTGATGCCAAGTTTCTTGAGGTTATTGTAAGCCTTCTTTCTTCCTTCAGGGGTTAGGAATTCCTTACATCTTGCTGTTTTTAAAATGGTGCCACCTCTTTGTATGATGTTAGCCACACTTCTGGAATCCATTTTCTGGATGTCATTATCAATCAGTCCTGAATATCCTCTGGTGATACCATAAACTTCAAGATTGTGAAAGATTCCTGTTCTTACAACGGCTCTAATGCAGGCATTCATGCCAGGGGCATCTCCACCCGAGGTCATTACACCAATTTTTGTTACTTTTTTTGGCATAGGGGGTTGTTGGTCTGGTTAATAATGTGCAGTCTTTCGTTGAGGAATTCCATAGGGCGGCGGTCGCAAATTTAATAATTTAATGTTATATGAAGTGTAAATTGGGCCATGATTTGAGAAGTCTTATCCACATTATAAGGGGTGTGATTTTCAATGGTTTAGAAAATCAGCGACAGGGCATTTTTAAAAGAAGTTGGATGATATCCCAATTCCCTAACTGCCTTTTCAATTTTGAATCCAGTTTTTTGGGGTCTCTTTCCAATTTGTGTAAAAGTTGAAGCATCAACTGGTTCCAAAAGATTTTTGTCCAGCTTTAAATAATCAGCTACCTCAAGTGCCATTTGATAAGGAGTCATAATATCATTCCCTGAAATATGAAAAATACCTTTGGCGCCTTTTTCTGCAATAAGGCAAATTCCTTCCACTAGATCAGGAATAAAAGTTGGGGTCCGAATCTGATCATTTACAACCTTTATTTTTACACCAGCTTCTAGGTTGTTTTTAACCCAATAAATGAAGTTAGATCTTTTGCAGGGATCAGCTTTTCCATACAATAGAATTGTCCTTACAATGCTCCAATTTAATCCGCTAGACATGACCAGCTGCTCTGCCAGTACTTTGGTCTCTCCATAATAATTGACTGGATCGGTGAGATCGTTTTCACTATAAGGACCCTCTTTTCCACTGAAAACAAAATCAGTTGAAATCAGGCAAAAACTTGCATTTACCTCTTTTGCGGCAGCAATTAAGTGTTTTGTAGCACCTACATTAACACTATAGCAAAAGCTTTTATTTTGCTCACAATCATCTACTTGTGTAATTGCAGCAGCATGAATTATGAGATCTGGTTTTAGTAAAGTAATTAATTCAGAAGTCTTTTCTGAGTTGGTTATATCTAGGCTATGATAGATGAAATGATCATGGAACAAAGAGGAAGGAAGTCTACATGTTGTTTTTCCGGTAGCCCAAGTTGTATGATTAGTGCTTGACAGCTTTTCAGACAAACTGGAACCCAGCATACCGTTGCAGCCTGTGAGTAGGATTTTCATTTAGGAGAGACTTTTTGATTTGAATATTCCTCTAGTAATTTGAAGCGTAAAAACATTTCCTCGGCATACCATTTTTCTGTCCTGGTTCTTCTTATAACTTCCTGGTGAGCCCTCATCTGATAGGCATAGGCTTTCATGTCGGACTCAGCAGACCAGATGCTGAAAGTGGCTTGCTTGATCAACGGGACTTCCCCAATTCCGATGGAATAGATAAATCCTGGTTGTTGATTCAGGTGAAGAGAGGTTGAAGGGACTGCTTTCCAAAAGGGGATTAAGCCTTTAATGCTGATGGTTGCTCTAGTTAAAACAGCTATTTTCCCAACAGATTCTTCTGTTGTTTTTCGCTGTGCAATAAAGCTGCGGTTATCCCATGTGCCATGACCAGCATAGGGTTCCAGGTGAAAAAACCTAGTTTCGGCTTTAAATAACCTAAGCCAGTTAAAAATAAATCCGCCAAGTAGTTTTTGGGTTAGCTTTTGGAAGTCGGTTGTTGAGTATTTTTCTTTTTTGTAGAAAACCATAACCGACCATTGTGATAAGTCTGGCCAGATATCAAAACTTCCATTTTTGCCAGTTCCCATTAATTTATAGAAGGCAATATCCTTGTTCATAGCCAAAGGCAGGTGAAATAGAGCCATCGATAAAAACCCAAAAAACGAAAACAGCTTGGGATAACGAATAACAACCAGGAAACTTCTGTAGGAAATATCCGGAGATTGGTGGGGGGCGTTTGTGTTTAGAATTTGTTTTTCCACATCATGCTTTCAATTGGACGATCAGGTTGTCCACTGTACTTCGCATTTGATTTCTGGTTATATTTTACTTCTATCTCACCCTCAACAGGAAAATAAATCAACTGTCCAATGGGCATACCATGATAAATTCTGACAGGTTGCTTAACCGAAATCTCCAGTGTCCAGTTGCCACAAAAACCCACATCGCCTTTACCTGCTGTTGCATGAATATCAATCCCTAATCTGCCGGTAGAAGATTTTCCCTCCAAAAAGGGAACATGTTCATGTGTTTCAGTATATTCTAAAGTTACACCCAAATAAAAGATATGCGGGTAGAGTACAAACCCCTCATCTGGGATGTCAAAATATTCAATTTGATTGTGTTCTTTGGCATCCAGAATATGGTTTTTGTATGTAGCAAGACATTTTCCTAAATGCACATCATAGGAATTGCTACCCAAACAAGATTTATCGAATGGAGTGATTTTAATACTCCCTTTTTCCATTTCTTCCAGAATACGTTTATCAGATAGAATCATCACAATTGTTTTGCGGGTGTAAATTCGTTATAGCTTGTTAGTTGAGAAATAATTTTTTTCAACAAACTGTGAACAAGGGGGAGATTTGGCCATTACCTTAACTTTACACAATGGGATTGTTGATGTTAAATGAAACAACTGCATTCAAGTTGGCAGTATGGAAAATTGAGGAACAAGCCAGTTTTTTTGAGGATGCCATAGCATACGCACCACAATCAGTGCATCCTGGAAGAAGATTGCAACAACTTGCAACTAGATTTTTGTTAAAACAACTCAATCATGACTTCCCAATTGATACTATAGTAATCAATGAATCAGGAAAGCCTTTTCTTCCAGGGCAAGAATTGCAATTTAATTTAACGCATACAACTGATTTGGCTGCAGCAATAATCAGTGATTTAAAAGCCGTGGGAATTGATGCTGAAAAAATTGATCAGCGTGTTTTAAAAATTGAGCATAAATTTTTAAATAGTGAGGAAAGGAAATCTTTAACATCATTGACAGAAATTGAAAAAATATCCAGGCTGACTTTATATTGGACAATCAAAGAAGCGGTTTACAAATGGTGGGGAAGGGGTGCTATTGATTTCGCCAATGATATTTTAATTGAGCCTTCAAATCTGACTTTAGAAAACACAACTGTGCGATTTGCTCAAACGGGTGAGATTTTGAACGTATCAAGTGTTCAGCTTGACCAACATTGGATTACATATTTGGTTAAATAAAAACGCCCACTGGGTGAGAGTGAGCGTTTGAAAAATATGCGGTTGATTTTATTTTAAACTTGCCTGAAGTTTTTCATTGAGTGTTACATAATCAGGATTTTTACCTGCAATGGCTAGTTCCAGTGATTTCTTTGAAGCTGACATTGCTTCAGATTTCTTGCCCAAGAGTGAAAGACATCTTGCTTTTTGGTACCATACCCAGTATGCGTTTGGTGATTGTGATGTAGCTTTTTCAAGCCATTCAGCTGCCTTGTTCAAATCCTTGTTATTGTCCATGTAATACATAGCAGCATTGAAATAAGGTTTGTTGTCTGTATTCATCAGATTATCAATCTGCGCCATGATCTTAGATTCAATATCCGCTTTAATTGGAAGGCTAACTGAAGTCTGTTCCCATACAATCATCAACTCAAGTGAATTACTGGTTACTTTGTCAAAAAGGATCATAAATGACTCAATAGAGAAGGGGAGCGCGACTGTAGGAACTGTTACCCTAACAACATCCATATCCTGCTTATATGCTGAGGGAGATGTTACATCGAGTTGTTTTGTAATGATGAGGGTCCACTCAGCTGCTCCTGGGATCGACAATAATCCATATTTACCGGCAGGTATTTTTTTACCACCAATAATAACTTCTTCAGAAAAAGCAAGTGTTGTGGCATTGTTGGCACCTGTGCGCCAAACTGCACCAAAAGGCACTAAATCTCCAAATATGGTTCTACCTTTTGTATTGGGTCTTGAGTATGAAAGTTCAATACTGCCAAGTCCAAATTCCTGTTTAACTGTTTGAGATGTAGAAGCAGAAGGTGTTTTTAATCCCTGCGCTTGAGTGAAGCTGATCATTGCCATTGTTGCAAGACCGAGTAAAATTTTTTTCATTTTTGTGTTTTTTGAAGTCTTTAAATTGAGAGAATTATTTGCGAGATAATATTTCCTGGTCATTTTTGAGTCTGGCATCAAAGAAAAAAGTGCCCAACGGAAGCCATGCTGCCATAAAGGCCATCAAGAACTTTTTGAACGGCCATTGGTATACTTCCTTTGCATAGTAGGCCAATCCAACATAAAGTACAAATAGCGCACCATGAGCGGAGCCTGTTATTTTGACTGCCAAAGGCATTCCCATCATGTATTTCAAGGGCATGGCAATAAGCAGGAGAATAAGGAAAGAAACACCCTCTGCAATACCAACTTTTCTCAATAGACTCAATGTAGATGTATTCATTTGCTTGTATTTCGAAATGTGAAGTTATTTGTTTTTGAATCCTGGATGGTATCTGTTTAGGGTATCTCTTAAAAAATTTCTATCCAGATGGGTGTATATCTCTGTTGTTGTTATGCTTTCGTGTCCAAGCATTTCCTGTACTGCCCTGAGGTCGGCTCCACCTTCTACCAAGTGAGTGGCAAAAGAATGCCTAAAGGTATGGGGGGATATGTTTTTTTTGAGGTTAGCTTCTTGAGCAAGTTCTTTAATGATGTAGAACACCATCGTCCTAGATAGCTTTCCACCTCTTCTGTTCAGAAAAGCAATGTCTTCATTGCCTTTCTTTTCGTTCATTTTAATTCTTATTTCCTGTAAATAAATTTGAAGATGTTTAATGGCTTCAGTGCCAATTGGGATCAGCCTTTCTTTATCACCCTTTCCTATAACCCTGATGAATCCGATATCCAGGTAGAGATGTGAGCGTCTGATATTGATGAGCTCAGTAACGCGTAAACCACAACTGTATAAAGTCTCAAGCATTGCTTTATTTCTTGTACCTTCTGGTGTACTCAAATCAATTTGTCCGATCAATAGTTCTATTTCTTCAAATGTCAGTGTATCGGGTAGTTTTTTCTTTAGTTTTGGTGCAACAAGCAATTCAGTAGGATCTACTTGACTGATTTGCTCTTGCATGCAATATTTGTAAAATGCTTTTATGCCTGATATAATTCTAGCCTGCGAGCGTTCACTCATACCCAATTCAGTAATCCATTTAATATAATCTTGAAGCAGTATTAAATTGACATCATTTGGGCTATATTTCAAATCTTTGAGCTGAAGGAATTGAATGAGTTTATCTAAATCAAGTGTATAGGCCTCAATAGTATTAGGGGAAACTGATTTCTCCAACTGGAGATACATCAAAAAGCCTTTTTTATAGGGTTCCCACATGAATGTTTATTTTCAGCTCATTCGGTTATGAATGATTTATTCCGTTAAATTCGTAACTCAAATTAGTGATAATTAAAGTTATTTACTTAATATAATGGAGAGAATAAATCTTAAGAATTTTAAGAAGAAGGTCGATAAAAATAAAAGGAGATTGAGGATGGTGTTGACCAAGATTGAAAAAAAACCTCCGCGTGGATTGGACCAACTTGCCGTAAAAATAGATCAGGAAGTGTGGAAGGAAGTAGGTTGTTTGAGCTGTGCCAATTGCTGCAAAGTAATGACGCCTACATTTACAACTGAAGATATTAAAAGAATTGCACCACATTTTGGACAAACACCCAAAGAGTTCAGAGACCAGTGGTTGAGTAAAGACAAGAACGAAGACTGGACCAATAAGATTAATCCATGTCAGTTTTTAGACCTCAAGACAAACATGTGTAAGATATATGAAATCCGTCCATCTGATTGCAGTGGATTTCCTCATTTAGCGAAAAAGAAAATGGTTGATTACATTCATGTACACAAGCAAAATATTGAGTACTGTCCTGCTACCTACGCAATGGTAGAAAAGTTTGATCAATTGCTATTTAAAGCGAATTCTTAGAAAGGATAGCCAATCGCAAATTGGAAAACTGGTTTTGACCAATGGTTATCTACAAACCATCCTCCTGAACTGGGTGAATAAAAACGTTCAATATTGCTGTTGCCTATGTTTGAGGGGCCGTACCTGGGGTCTTTAATTGGAAATCCAAGATCAAATCTTAGCAAGAAATAATTAAAGTCTACTCTTGCTCCAAATCCACTTGCAATGGCCAGGTCCCTGCCCAATCTATTGAATTTAAATCCTGCATTTTTTAATGTGCCATCCAAATCATTCCTGAACCAAATGTTTCCAACATCTGTAAATACAGCACCTCTCATCCAAAAGCCATAGAATTGAAAGAGATTGAAACGGTACTCTAAATTTCCTTCCAGCTGCATGTCAGCATATTTGTCGTTAAAAGTTCCTGCAGCAACGGTGTCATAAAAAATATTTGAACCGATACCAAGTTTTCTCAATGGCCATCCTCTCATGCTGTTTGGACCACCTGCCATATAGCTTTTGAAAAAAGGCAGGGTTACTTGTCCTCTTCTTGAAGCGGTAGAAAGTGCAAGGCCAACACCAGCAAATGCCCTGAAGTGTAAGCTGCTCTTTTTGAAATTTGCGATATGCTTAAATTCTGCATCCAGTTTAACAAAGCGATAAAGGTTACTGAGGTATTTCCCGTTCCTGGTTTGTTCATAAAATAAAGCACCTGTGACCAAGCCACTTTCTTCTGCATAAATTTTTAAAAGGCTTAAGTTTTTTGTACTGTTGGGGGTTAAATTCTTATTGTACAAAGCGTTCATTCCAATGATCAGTCCATTGTTGTAAGTGTACAACAACAAAGGAAAGTTTCTGATCGATTCTATAAATAGGCTATCTGGCCTGAATTGAGTAAATTCTAAATTTAAAGGTTTGAATTGCCAGGTAGTATTGGCATTGGGTTTCCATTCGTAGCCAACAAATGTGTTGAATGTGTTGAGCCTAAAGAAGCGGAAACGATCAATATAGGAGACATCAGCAGAAAAAACTGTTTTGGCTTGCTGAAACTTAGTTTTGAATTTATCACTAACCGGTGCCACCATTCGTGGGAAAGTGAGTCGATTGGTTAATGTGATTTCACCCGACAATATTTTCTGAAAATTATTGAATTCAATACCAGTTCTCAAACTGTTTTCCAGCTGAATGCCTCGTTTTCCAATATTTCTGTTCCTGAGTGTGAAGTTGTTGGCAATACCAACCCTGCCACTGCCTACTTGAACCAATTGAGACGTATTAAGAATACTACTGCCTTCAAGATCTATACTAAAATACTGTCTCTTTGCTGGCTGTAGTTTTAGCACATAGTCGATTTTTTTTTCTTTGTCGTTCGTCTCTGAAATCATGTTGATACTCTGCCAGGTACCTAACTTGTTGAAATTATTCAGGGTTCTATTGTAGTCGTCTCGTTTAAACAAACTCCCTGGCTGAAGTTGTATATTATCCTTAATGAATTTTGAATTAAAGGTGTTATACAAAGAATGGATAATGACTTTTGAGGTATCTGACTCACCTAATTTAATTAATGTGTCTCTGTCTTCCGCTTTAAGATCTGCATAAACAGTTAGCCGACCAATTGTGTATTGCTGCACATGTGTACTATCTCTATAGGCTCTAAGTCTGAAATAAAGTTTTACAGTAGCTTGTTTTTCTTTTGACTGCGCTTCAGCTAAAGTTGATGAGAATTGAAATGGGTTGACTTTCCCATTCAGTAATGTTGTATTTACTGTATCGACTTCAGCAATAATATCTTCCTTGGAAATTTTTACATATCCATTGTTTTGGTAGAGGTCCGTTATTCTATTGATTTCCTGATCAATTATTTCATAACTGAAAGGGGCGTGTTCAGAAAGCAAAGATTTTGTTGTAGAAGCAGTTACAATTGATTGTAACACGCTATCTGAAAATAAATAGATTACGGTGTCAATTTTGTACAAAGGGCCTGTATTGATCAGGAAATTGACTTTCACCCTTTGTTGTTCTTTTTTTACTTGAACTGCAGTATCATATCGAATTTCACTTTTTCTATACCCCAAGCTGCTCAACATATTCCTCATATTCACAATCGACTGCTCAATTGGCTGGGAATTGTAAACAGTTGGATACTCCATTACAGAAGATGGGATAAACCAGGGAAATGAAGGCCAGGGTATTTTTGATGCCACCCTTATTTGGGCACTGTCCTCTATCTGCGCAAAAAGATTGGATTTGATGAAAGACAATTTCTCTTTATTCTCTTCTCCAACGATTTTTATGTTATTTTCGAAATGAAATGGGGTGTCTTTGGGATACTTTCTAACTACCGTGCACGAAACAACAGATAGAAGAAATACAAAAAGTATAGTTGTTCTATGTGAAATTGTTTTGTGCAATTGTTTCAACTTAAAAATGTAAAACTTTGATTTCTAAATCAGATGTCAAATATATTCAAAGTTTAGCCCATAAAAAATTTAGGGAGGAGGAGAGGCTTTTTGTTGTTGAAGGTGTTAAAATGGTAGAAGAGATGCTTATTGAGTATCCAGAAAAAATCTTTCACCTTTATGCAACCCAACCATGGGCTGATCGTTTAAGCCAGTTTCCCGCTTTACAATGTCCAGTTTCAGTAATTGATGTTAAAATATTGAACAGGATTTCGCAATTGAAAACCCCTAATGAGGTATTGGCTTTGGTTAAGATACCTCAACAGATGGATATTGGAGTAGTGAAAAATGGAGTAACTGTAGTATTGGATCAGTTGCAGGATCCTGGAAATCTTGGAACCATCATCAGGACCTGTGATTGGTTCGGAGTGACAAATATTGTTTGTTCCACTGATACAGTTGATGCGTTTAATCATAAAACTGTACAATCTGCAAAAGGCAGCTTACTTAGACTAAATATTAAATATACTGATTTGTGTGCTTTTTTATCGAATCAGGAACATCTACCTATCTATGCAGCAGTTTTAGGTGGTCGTTCAATACATGAAGTTAGTTTTCAACAACCTGCTATACTTGTCATTGGTAATGAAGCAAATGGTATTTCTAATGAAGTGATCAAGATTACTACTGATAAAATTACAATACCCAAAATAGGAAAGGCAGAATCTTTGAATGCGGCTATTGCGACTGCCATCATTCTTTCTAACATGGTTAAATAGCTTACCTGAACTGTAAAGCTTTTGATGGATTTATTTTTCTACTGATGATGGATGGTACTACTAAAATCAGCATAGAAAGTGAAAGTGTAAATAAGGCTATTAGAATTACTTGTGTATAATCAACGGCAACAGGGGCGGCATCTATATAATATGCTTCTTCATTTAATTTGATGAATTTGGTGTACTGCTGCAAATAACAAATACCAAGCCCCAGGATTGTTCCAAATCCAATACCCCTAAATGAAATCCATGTTCCATAATAGATGAATATTTGCTGTATGGCATTTTCTTTCGCTCCCATGGCCTTGAGCATGGCAATCATATTTGTTCGTTCCAGGATTAAAATCAACAAACAAGTAATAAGGTTGATGCTGGCTATGATAATCATCACAATGATCAGGATGGCTTTATTGGTATTTTGAAGTTCTAGCCAGTCGAAAATTTCAGGAGAAAGTTGTTTGAGAGAAATGGCGTTCCAACCAGCAGGAAGTTGATTGTAAATTTCTTCCGCATTTTTTTCCATCTGCGTCACATCAACCAAGTCAATTTCGTAGCCTCCAACCGTACTTGAATCCCAATCGTTCAATTTTTGAATCATCCTCAAATTGCCAATCGCATAGACTTTATCGTATACGTCTATACCTGTTTTGTATATCCCACTGATAGTGAGTTTTCGTGTTTTTGGAAGTTCCCCGTTTTCTTGTATAAAGTAAATGAGAATCGATTCTCCAACCTCAATATTTAACTGGTTAGCAGTAAATGAAGAAAGTGCAATTTCGTTAGCAGTGTCATTGCTTATTAAAGAAGGCCATTTCCCTTTCACCAGAAATTGGTCGATTTTCTCTAGTGGATAGGAGTTATCTATGCCTTTTACC
>JBKCGF010000051.1:0-4639 GCA_046303455.1 Chitinophagaceae bacterium
CATGGTAATGTTTCAAGACGTCTTGCTGAAAACACAGACCTCATTACCTGCTTCCGCATGGCGCCGCACGAAGATGCAATAGAATCAAAACGAAGGACCGTACAAAATCTCTTAGACCGCCTCGAATCAGGCAAAGGCAAACCTGCATTCAAAGCATGGATACCTGTGCCCATCTTGCTTCCCGGAGAAAAAACAAGTACACGTATAGAACCTGGGAAAAGTCTCTACGCACAAGTAGACCCCATCACCAAACGACCTGGTATCATTGATGCTGCAATTTGGATTGGCTATGCCTGGGCTGATGAACCTCGGAACCATGCGGTTGTGATGGTTACTGGAGACGACCAAACAGAAGTTGGAAAAGCGGCAGAAAGTCTCGCTGCAAGCTTCTGGAATTACCGTTCCAAATTTGAATTTGTCGCACCCGTTGCTAACCTCGACGAAAGCCTAAACATGGCGTTGGCAAGCAAGAAAAAACCTTTCATGATCAGCGACATGGGAGACAATCCCACTGCAGGTGGTGCAGGGGATGTTACCTGGACGCTCAGTAAACTCCTTGATCGACCTGAATTCAAATCGGCAACAGGACCAACACTTATCTATGCATCCTTACCCGCACCAGAATTGGTTGCAAAAGCGGTAGCTGCTGGTGTAGGTGCAAACGTAAATGGACTTGCAGGCGCTGCTGTCGACAACCGTTATGCTCCACCCATCCAACTCACGGGTATAGTAGAAGCCATTCACCACGGCGATGTAGATGCCGAAACCGAAGTGGTTCTCCTCGTAGGTTCCATCCATGTTATCATTACCAAAAAAAGAAAACCCTACCACTACGAAAAAGATTTTACCAACTTGGGATTGAAGCCACGCGAAGCTGATATCGTGGTAGTAAAAATTGGTTACCTCGTTCCGGAACTATACGACATGCGTGGTGGTTGGATCATGGCACAAACGCCTGGTGGAGTGGACCAAGACTTGGAACGTTTGGGACATAAACGCATTATGCGACCAATGTATCCACTAGACAAAGACATGGCAGACCCTGATCTGAAAGCAAGGTTTCTAAAATCATCGGACTAAACATCAAAAATCTAGTCAACCGTAATCGCTTAAATTTGTGTGACAAATCTTTCAACCATGATCTGTCTTAAAGTCGACATCCCCGAAGAACTCAGCGCCATCGATGATGAATGCAAAGCCATCTACCACAGCAAAGACAGCATCTGCTTTTTTCTGTTCAAAACCCGCGAACTGCGCAACGCCTTCGTTGAAGAAACCAAAGGCATGATGAAAGCAGAAAGACAAGAAGTATATGAACGCTACCAGCAAACAGAAGCATGAGTCACCGCATCAACATCTTCTTTCTTCTGCTGGCCTGCTTCCATGCTAACCTGTTTGCACAAGACAACATAGATTCTGCAAAAAGCAACTGGACAATCTCCGGTTATGCAGATGTCTATTTTACAGGAAATGCATCGGCCAACAACAAACAAAAAATATCCAATTTTCAATTCAACCACAACCGCTATAACCAGCCTGCACTGAACCTCGCTTACCTTGGCATCGCTCACGAAAGCAAATCCTTCAGAATGGAAATGGCTGTCCACACCGGCACCTATGTTAAAGATAACTATGCCGGCGAACCTGGGTTCTACAGAAACATTAACAAAGCTTATGTGGGTGTGCTGTTGAATAAAAAAAGAAGCATGTGGCTCGACGCCGGCACCTTCCCTTCCCATATTGGTTTTGAAAGTGCGGTGTCTTTTGATAATGCAACCCTCACACGTTCACTGCTCGCCGAAAACTCTCCATACTTTTTTTCAGGCATTCGCCTCCACCAAAAAATAAACGAGAACAATGACCTCAATACTTACTTGCTCACAGGATGGCAAAGAATAACCATGCTGAAAGGAAATTCACTTCCTTCAATAGGTTTTCAGTGGCTGCATTTGTTCAATGAAAACACAAAATTCAACTGGAGCTTTTTTGCAGGAACGGATCAACCAGATGCAAACAGAAAAATGAGGTATTTCAATAATTTCTACTACCAAAGAACCAAAAATAAATTCGCCTATACACTCGGTTTCGATCTAGGCTTCGAACAAAAAACAAAAGGTGCTTCCAATTACAATTACTGGCTATCGCCTTTACTGATAGCACAATATGCTTTGCACGATAAACTAAAACTCGCAGGTCGAATTGAAAAATACAACGATCCTTCGAGTGTAATATCACGTGGAGCCAACAACCAAACGGTCAATGCAAACGGCATATCCTTTAACATGGATTATGCACCAACTCCATCATTATTAATAAGAGGTGAATGGAGAAATCTCAATGCCACCAACAAGGTCTTTCAAGTAAAAGATGGCACAGCAAACAAAATCAACTATTTGAGTTTTTCGCTCAGCTATCGTTTTAATCAACAACTGTAAAAGTTGATTTAAAGATCAATTTTCAAAGACGTTGCAAACGTTGTTCCAAGCTGACTAAACTGTGAACCGTAATAGCCAAGTATGCGGTATCGTCCATTGAATGTTATACCGCCTTCCAACAACTGCCTTCTCAATGGATCAGATAAATAAGTTTCTCCAACAGGATCCAATCCTTCCAACTTCCATTTTGGCAATACATTGAAGATGTTGTTGACGGTAAACGACAACTGCATATTTTTTCTGAGCTGACGGGCTATGTGCAAATCAGTCGTCATCGCCGGAGAAAAAACTTGCTGCACATGCTCCATAATCAATCCACCATTGTTGATATCCTGATATGCGGTACTTCCAAACAATGTATTGTTGAGGTGATAAGACATCTTGTTGATTCTATACGAAGCACCAGCTACCACTTTGTAACGTGGCCTGCTGCTTTCAATAATCGATTTTATCAAGGCATCGGTAATGGTTGCTCCGGAATTGGCAATCGGCCCAGGGTCCAAGACCTTACCAATGATTCGGTTGTCGGTGACAAGATTCGCAGCCAAATTCAAATTCATTTTACCCTTGCCCACACGAAGCAAACTGTATTGCGCAACAAAATCAAAACCAGCAGTATGGGTATTGATGCCATTCACAAAAAACTGTGCACTGGCAATACCTGCAGCTTGTAATACACCATAGAGCTGCGTTGAAGGATCATTAGAAGTAATGCTGGCACTGTATAAAATTCGATCGCGTAAAGTGATATCGTAGTAATCCACTGTAATACTGAAATTCTGTATGGGCCTAAACGAGAAGCCGGTAGTAAAATGAAAAGATTTTTCTGGTTTCAACAAAGGCACACCGAGTTGTCGCACTTCTTTGCTGCGGTTGCTGTACAACCCAAACAACTTTACATCACCTTGAAAATAATTGGAGTTGATCAACTCTGTATAAATCTGGTGCAAAGCAGGCGCCTTGAAACTTGTCGATACCCCTGCACGCAAGACCAATCGGTTGTCTTTACTCAAATAACGCGATGATACTTTCCAGATGAAAGCATTTCCAAAATCAGAATAGTTCTCGATTCTTGCAGTACCATTCACCAACAACATCGAACTAGGCTCCCATGTAACATCGCCATAAGCACCGATGTTGTAGCGGGAGTTGGTCGACTGACTATTCTGCCCAATACCAGGATAGGAGTTGGAGCCTTCACCAAAAGAAGACGCAGTATCACCTGCAATCACACTATACGTCTCGTTGCGAAACTCAGAACCAAAACCAATTTTTACTTTGTCGGATAAACTGGTTGTTGCATCATAATTACCTACAGCATTGGAAAAAGAAAATCCTCCTGGTTTAAAACGAGAGGGACTCGCAGCACCAAGCGATGCATTCACTGTATTTTCTATGGTATAGGTTTGACGGTTACCACCAATGGTCCAACTCAAATCATGCACCCAGCCATTTTTGTGTTGCTTTACACCAACCGTTGCATTGTAATCATTGAGGTCGCCTTCAAACGTTGGCATATATCCCAAGTACCCATCGTACAATGGGTTGGTCGTTCCAGTATAATTAGGCTGACCCGGTTGCGCCGTATGCAGCACCCCATTATCCAAACGCCAATACGGCGTTCTGTAATTGGCATTGCTGACACTTCTTCTTAACGCTTGCGCAGCAAATCCATAAAGTTCAGTCGATGAAGAAATAGGATAACTGAAATTCACCAACCATTTTCCAATTGTTCCACCTACGATAGTCGCCCTGTTATTTGCCGTTGGAAATCTTTTCAAATACGCATCAATAGCTGCATCTGTTGCAGGTGTCCCGCCAAATGTTGCCTTCTCAGTAACTGGATCTACAATACCATTTCTTTCGGCATTGGAACGTTTGTCCAATTCCACCACATAATTAATACTTCCCTTACCAAACAATCCACTCGCGCCAGAATAGGTCAGTCCCGTATAAAATCCATCCCCCTTATTCGTAATCCCCGAATGTAATTCCACACTATTGCTCACCGTATCTTTCTTCAACACTATATTAATTACACCAGCTACTGCATCTGATCCATACTGTGCTGATGCGCCATCTCTAAGTATCTCGACTTTACCAATTGCAGATGTGGGTATCGCTGTTAAGTCGGCACCTGTTTCACCTCTTCCAATAGTCGGTTGCAAAAACAACAATGAACTTAAATTTTTACGCTTGCCATT
>JBKCGF010000052.1:0-1083 GCA_046303455.1 Chitinophagaceae bacterium
ACCACGTCTTCGTGGTATGTGGAAACACCTTGAACGTTTGGGTGGTGGTATCGGAACAAGAGGTCCTGGTGAATCTGAAATCGAAACCGACCGTCGTATTGTTAGAGAGAAAATTTCACTGCTTCGCAGAAAACTTTCTGAAATAGAAAAACAGGCTTATACGCAGAGGAAAGACAGGGGTGAATTTATTCGTGTTGCCTTGGTTGGATATACCAACGTTGGAAAATCTACACTGATGAATTTATTGAGTAAGAGTGATGTGTTGGCAGAGAACAAACTTTTTGCAACGCTGGATACTACTACGCGTAAGATAGTTTTTGAGAATACACCGTTTTTATTGAGTGATACGGTAGGATTCATTCGCAAACTTCCTCACCATTTGATTGAAAGTTTCAAGAGCACGTTGGACGAAGTAAAAGAGAGTGATATCCTATTGCATGTGGTAGACATTTCACATCCACAGTATGAAGATCAGATGAAAGTGGTGAACAATACTTTGAATGAATTGGGATGTAGTGATAAGCCCATGATTACTGTGTTCAATAAAATGGATTTGTATGAGGAGCGCACATTTGATGAGTGGCTCGATCCGGAAGTGAGAGAAAATTTATTGGAGGAATTGATGAAAAGGTGGCAGAACGAAACGCAATCCCGTTGTGTATTTGTGTCGGCTACTGAAAGAAGAGAAATTGATAAACTCAGGATTAGTATATTGAATCAGGTAAGAGAAATGTACACCAAACGTTATCCTTACAAGACCGGTTATCAGTCGTTCGACTATGAGCAATAAAATTTACAATTGGCATTTCGTTGCTGCAGATATACAAAGCTTGGGCTTTGGAAATTTTCCCATTATAGAATTAGCAATTGCAGAAAAAACCATTTGTCTTGCTCTTCACAAAGAAACTCTTTTCGCCTTTCAAGCTATTTGTCCCCATGCCGGCGCCAAGATGGTCAACGGCTATCTAGATGCACAAGGAAACGCTGTTTGTCCATTGCACAAGTACAAGTTCTCTTTAAAGAACGGTTACAATATAACTGGCGAGGGTTACAACATGCGCACCTACCCCATTGAAATCAGAG
>JBKCGF010000053.1:0-10096 GCA_046303455.1 Chitinophagaceae bacterium
GGTCCATGAAATCCTGAAAATCAAATTGGTTTTTCCTGATCTTTTTTTCCAGTTTTTTGGCTTGTTCCTCATCAAATTGGGCTTGGGCTTTTTCAACAAGTGAAGCAATATCACCCATCCCTAGGATTCTTTGTGCCATCCTTTCAGGATAGAACACATCCAGGGTTTCCATTTTTTCCCCACTACTTACAAACTTGATGGGTTTTTGCACCGTGTATTTTACAGAAAGTGCAGCACCACCTCTTGTATCACCATCCATTTTGGTGAGCACCACGCCGGTGAAATCAAGCCTTTCATTGAATGCTTTTGCTGTATTGACTGCGTCCTGACCAGTCATGGCGTCCACAACAAACAGGATCTCCTTAGGCTTTAAAAAAGTCTTCAAACTAGCCACTTCCTGCATCATCACTTCATCAATGGCCAAGCGACCAGCAGTATCAACAATGATTACATTCTTATTGGTTGATTTTGCATGCTTGAGTGCATTTTCTGCAATTGCACGCGGGTCTTTGTTTTCTGGTTCTGCATATACATCCACTCCAATTTGAGCACCAAGCACTTTTAACTGGTCAATTGCAGCTGGACGATATACGTCACCTGCTACAAGTAAAGGGGACTTCCCTTTTTGGGTTTTCAGGTAATTAGCAAGTTTACCACTAAAGGTTGTCTTACCCGATCCTTGTAAACCAGCAATTAGAATAATAGATGGATTGCCTGATGTGTCAAATTCACTGGCGGAACCACCCATAAGTTCGGTGAGTTCGTCCTGAACAATTTTGACCATGAGTTGACCAGGACTGATAGCATTGATAACTTTTTCACCTAATGCCTTTTCCTTTACCCGATCAGTAAATTCCTTGGCAATTTTAAAGTTTACGTCGGCATCCAGCAAGGCTTTACGGATGTCTTTGACCGTATTGGCAACATTGAGATCTGTAATTCTACCTTCCCCTTTAATCTGCTTAAAGGCCGAGGTAATCTTTTCACTTAAATTTTCAAACATAAAAAAACTTTGCTTGGGGAAGCAAAGTTAATTAATATACTGATTAGACACTGAGTAAGTAGTCGAAGTCTGAAAAGGCTATAGATAAGTCTTTAGTCGCGTTGCTGTAGCATGCCTTCTTAGGGTTATCAAAGCCTGATCCCTTATTTGACGTACACGTTCGCGGGTAAGTCCCATTTCCTCTCCTATATCTTCCATACCCAATGGCCTGTCCATTCCAATTCCATATAAAGATTTCAAAACCATTTGTTGCTTGAGTGGTAGACTATTGAGGGCCAATTCAATTTCATACGTCATAGACTCCTTCTGACTTTCACCATCAACTGCATCAACATTTTCATTTTCCAAAACATCAATCATCGTGCCATCACCATCCTCTCCAATAGGTGAATCAATACTCAGGTGGCGACTGTTGAAATTGATGGAAGATGAAACCTCATCCAAATCCATATCCAGGTATTCTGAAATTTCCTCTGCAGTTGGTTCACGCTCAAAATTTTGTTCCAATTGCTGTGAAGCCTTGGTTACTTTGCTGTTTAACCCTACCTTATTCAGTGGAATACGAACGATCCTCGATTGATCAGCCAATGCCTGCATGATACTCTGACGAATCCACCATACAGCATAAGAAATAAACCTAAAACCCTTGGTTTCATCAAACTTTTTAGCAGCCCGAATCAAACCCATATTGCCTTCATTGATCAAGTCTGATAAGGATAACCCTTGAAACTGATATTGTTTTGCTACAGAAACAACAAAGCGCAGATTAGCTTTGGTAAGACGTTCAACTGCCAATTGATCTCCCCTTTTGATGCGTTGCGCCAATACTGCTTCTTCCTCTGCATTAACCATATCCACTTTACTGATATCGCTAAAATATTTCTCAAGGCTAGGTGCCTCGCGCGTTGTAATAGATTTGCTGATTCGTAATTGACGCATACTCATGGGGTAGGATTTATTGACCAACCTTTTTTGATTGGTGTTCCATAGAAACGCCGGATTTAAGAAAATATTGTTAAATCCTAAGTAGTAATACTTAATACCCCTTCAACAATAGCTGTAAATGACTGATATCCATATATTTGGACAAATAAATCCACAATGGGGAAAATCACGTGGAAAAAGTTGGAAATAAACACCAAATTATATTTTTTCAGTACTGATATTTTTCTATCATTGCAAGGTGCATTAGAACTTTTGCGCGCAAAGAGATAAACTTAAGTCATGAGTAAACAATTGTTTTCTATAGAGTACCCTGTGAGGTGTTCACCGAATATCCTTTTTGAATTCCTTTCAACACCTGCAGGCCTGCAGGAATGGTTCGCCGATAAGGTAGATGAGCGTGATCTTGTATTCAGTTTCTCCTGGAATGGTTCTACAGAAAAAGCTGAAGTAGTTGAAGTAGTCGAAGGCAAATCCATTCGTTACCATTGGCTGCACGCACCTAAAAATGAATACTTTGAATTTTCCATTGAGAAATCTGAAGTAAGCAGCCAAACTATTCTCATCATTAAAGATTTTGCAGAGAAAAGAGAGATTGCAGATCAAACCAGACTTTGGGATGTTCAAGTGCATGACCTCTTCCATAGACTCGGCAATTGAGCATGATCAAGAAACTCGACAAACTTATTTTAAAGGCTTTTATAGGTCCTTTTATCGCGACCTTCTTCATCACACTATTTGTGCTGGTGATGCAATTTTTTTGGAAATACATTGATGATTTGGTTGGAAAAGGATTAGACATTCTAAGCATCTTAGAACTTACTTCCTACGTTACAGTTACTGCCATCCCACTTGCATTACCACTGGCTATTTTGATTTCGTCCATCATGACTTTCGGAAATCTAGGAGAAAGCTTTGAATTGGTGGCCATTAAATCTGCAGGAATTCCACTGCTTCGTTTCATGCGTCCTTTACTGGTGGTAGCCATTATAATTGCAGGCGTTGCATTTACCATTTCAAATTATGTGATGCCAGTAGCCAATTTGAAATTCACTACCATGTTGTACGATATCAGGGTTGCTAAACCAGCATTTGATATCAAGGAGGGTATTTTTTATGACAAGCTTCCTGGATTTGCAATTAAAGTGGGACAAAAAGAGGATGATGGTAATACCATTAAAGATGTTATCATCTATGAAAATCAATACTCACTTCAAGACAATATTATCATTGCAGAAAAAGGTGTGATGCGTATCAGTGATGATAAAAAGTTTCTAGAGTTTGATCTTGAAAACGGATGGAGGTACCAGGAAAATGGCCCTTACAATACAGTTCAAACTGATTATTACAGATTAGGTTTTAAGAAGTACAAAAAAGCTTTTGATCTAAGTTCATTTGATGTCCTCAAAACACCTGATAGTTTATTCAAACGCAGCTATCAAATGCTAAACATCAAACAACTGCAAAAAGCAAGCGACTCCATCAACAGAGACATGACAAAAATTGAAAACGAACGTTTAACAAAAGAGGTCACCTCGTATTTTCTTTTCAATAAATACATGGAGAAAGGGTGGGAACAAAACCCAAAAATTAAAGTCAAAAAAGTTTCCAATTATGGCGACTTGCTCCCAGACTCTGTGATTAATATTGTTTTTTCCAAAGCCGCTGACAAAACAAATATTTTGAAAAACTCAACACAGCTGATTGTTGAAGATTATATTCAAAGAGCATTTGACCTGAGGTTATTTAAAATTGAATGGCACAAAAAATTCGCACTCTCATTTGCATGTATCGTTTTGTTTATTATAGGTGCTCCACTGGGATCAATCATCAGAAAAGGTGGACTGGGTATGCCATTGGTTGTGGCAGTAGTTTTCTTTTTGATTTTCCATCTCTTGAATATGTTTGGAGAAAAATTTGTAAGACAAGGTATCATGCCTCCTTTCTGGGGCATTTGGTTACCTAGCCTTGTGCTATTTCCAGTCGGTTGTTTTCTGGTGTTCAAAGCCATGAATGACTCACAGCTCTTTAACAATGAATATTACTTCAGGGCCTTTAAAAAAGCCAAAGCGTTCATCAATAGAAAAAATAGACCATATGAAAAATAACAACAGCAGAAGAAAATTTATTGGCACTACCCTCAAAGCAGGAATGGTGGCTTCAACAATTGGTCTAGACAATACAACTCTATGGGCCAACCAGAATCAACCCATTGTCTTTAAACAAACGCCACTTCCTTACAGCTACAATGCACTGGAACCGCATGTGGATGCAATGACAATGGAAATACATTATTCAAAACATGCTTCAGCATATACCAAAAACCTTAATGATGCAGCAACTGTTGAGTTGGCTGGTAAATCAGTCAGTATTGAAGATGTATTGAAAAATATCTCAATATATTCTGCTAAACTCAGAAACAATGGAGGTGGCCACTACAACCATGAATTGTTCTGGAAATGTATGCAACCAAATGCAAGCCCTTTACATCAGGGAAATCTGAAAGATGCGATACAGTCAACTTTCAACAGCTTTGAAAATTTCAAAAATAAATTGAGTGAAGCTGCGATGGGTAGATTTGGAAGTGGATGGGCATGGCTTTATATAGATGAGAAAAAAACTTTACAAATTGGATCAACACCAAACCAAGATAATCCGTTAATGGATATTTCACCAATCAAAGGAACTCCATTGTTAGGTTTAGATATTTGGGAACATGCTTACTATTTAAAGTACCAAAACAGAAGAGCTGAATACGTGAACAATTGGTTCAATCTTGTTGACTGGAAATTTGTAGAAGATCGATTTTTAGCGGTGAAATGAACAAGTCCTAAAATAGGTTCAGCCTTTGAAAAAACTATTATACAAGACAATAGAATTCGCAAAGGCTGAAAAATGACACGCAATCGTGAGTCAAATATAGGGAGGGAATTGATTCATTTTATTTTTTTATTAAGAATTTTTAAAGCCTACTGTGTATTTTAAACACATTAAATAAAGCATATGAAAGCCTATATCGAAGCAAATCAAGAACGTTTTTTGAATGAATTACTTGATTTATTAAGGATTCCTTCTATCAGTGCAAAAACAGAACACAAAGCCGATATGATCACCTGCGCTGAAGCAGTGAAGCAATCTTTGCTCAAAGCAGGGGCCGATAAAGCGGAAATTTTTGAAACAGAGGGCCATCCAATTGTCTATGGAGAAAAAATTACTGACCCCGGTCTTCCAACTGTTTTGGTATATGGACATTACGATGTTCAACCAGCCGACCCCCTTGAACTTTGGCACAGTGGCCCATTTGAACCCACGATCAAAGACGGGAAAATTTATGCCAGAGGAGCCTGCGATGATAAGGGACAATTTTACATGCATGTAAAAGCGTTGGAATTGATGGTTAACAACAACATGCTCAAAACGAATATTAAATTTTGCATCGAAGGAGAGGAAGAAATCGGATCCCCTAACCTGGCAAAATTTGTTGAAGCCAATAAAGCACTTTTAAAATGTGACGTCATCCTCATCAGTGACACTGCAATGATCAGTATGGATACCCCTTCAATAGATACAGGAGTTCGAGGTTTGAGTTACATCGAAGTTGAAGTTACGGGCCCTAACCGTGATTTACACAGCGGTGTATATGGAGGTGCAGTTGCCAATCCAGCTACTGTACTTGCTAAAATGATTGCTTCTTGTCATGACGAAAATAACCATATCACCATTCCAGGATTTTATGATGATGTTTTAGAAGCAAGTGCAGAAGAAAGAACTTTATTGGGAAAAGCACCATTTGATGAGAAGGCTTATGCAGATGATTTAGGCATTGATGCTGTTTACGGAGAGAAAGGATATACAACCAATGAAAGAACAGGCATTCGTCCCACTCTTGAAGTCAATGGTATTTGGGGAGGTTATACTGGAGAAGGTTCTAAGACTGTTTTACCTTCAAAAGCAACTGCAAAAATTTCAGCTCGATTGGTACCTAACCAATCATCTGCAAAAATCACCTCATTGTTGTTGAATTATTTTAAATCAATTGCGCCAGTGGGTGTTACTGTTAAAGCGACTGAACACCATGGTGGAGAGCCTTATTTAACACCAATAGATTCCAAAGCATATCAGGCTGCTGCTAAGGCTATTGAAAAATCGTTTGGTAAGATGCCAGTCCCGGTCAGAGGCGGCGGAAGCATCCCCATTTGTTCTTTATTTGAAAAAGAACTTGGTGTAAAGATTGTCTTTATGGGATTCGGATTGGATAGCGATAACCTTCATTCGCCAAACGAGAAGTACGATATATTCAACTATTATAAAGGCATTGAGACCATACCTTATTTCCATCAATACTTTGCAGAGTAGGGAATAGGGATTAGGCAACAGGCAACAGGGATTAGGGAATAGAGATTAGAACAAATATTCACTTTTCCCTATTCCCTGTTGCCTATTCCCTATTTTGCTCCTGGAGGGCAATACTGCTTGAGATAGTTGGTGTATAATGTCATCAAGTGTTTGGTTGTACCCTCTCCTTCATAGATACCATGGCTTCGGTTGGGATAAGACATGAATTGAAATTGCTTATTGTATTTGATCAATTCATTTTGTAATATTTCTGCATTCTGATAATGGACGTTATCATCCCCTGTACCATGAATATACAATAGATTACCGCGGAGATTTTTCGCATGGGTCATGGGTGATCCATTGATAAAATCTTCACGATTTTCCTGGGGGAGCCCCATATATCTTTCCTGGTAAATATTATCGTAAGTAAGTTGGTTTGCAACAGCAGCAATAGAAATACCTGTCTTGTAAATTTCAGGATACCTGAACAACAAATTCAAAGTCGCAGATCCACCACCACTCCATCCCCAAACGGCAACACGAGCAGTATCAATGAAACCCATCTTAAATACTTCTTTTGCTGCACTGGCTTGATCATCAATATTGACGATTCCTATTTTCCTGTAAATAGATTTTCGCCATTGTCTTCCTTTTGGCGCAGGTGTTCCACGGTTGTCAATTGAAACATAAACATATCCATCCTTTTTCATATCGCCTGCATACAAGCGATTGTTTCCTACTCCAAAGCGGTCGACAACATTTGCCCCAGCTGGTTCTGTATACACAAAAAATACAACCGGATATTTTTTACTGGGATCAAAATTATCTGGCTTTACCATCCAGCCATCCATTTCAACTCCCTGCTCTGTTTTTACTTTGAAAAATTCCAGTACAGATTTTTTTGATGCTGATTGTACAACTACATCTGCAATCTTACTTTGACCTGCTGCATTTTTGTGAGTTGACAATTGAATGGATTCAGTCAGAAATGGAACCTTGTGATTTGAAAAACTATGATATGCAAAATCAGCTTTAGGTGATATCGTATAACTATGTGTTCCAGGTTGATCGACTGGTGTTAACCGCTCTGCCAAGCCTTCTCCATTCAATTTAGAACGAAATAAATATTTTTGGGTTGCATTGCCTGGTGAAGCATAATAATAAACATAGCCTTCAAATTCTTTCACAACAGCAATTTCAATCACATCGAAATCTCCTTTTGTAAGCAATACTTCTTCTTTCCCATTTCGTGAAACCCTGTATAAATGACGCCAACCATCTTTTTCAGACATCCACAAAAATGACTTGCCATTATTTAACCAATCCCATCCCCCATAACTGTAGTCGTCGTCTATTGAAGGCAAAATATCAATCCATGCTTCATCAACCTCTTTATAGATAATTTGGCTTGTTCCTGTTGAGGCATTGGTCATGTGCAAAATGCTTTGATTTTGTTTTCTGTTGAGTTGTTGAACAATTAACTCCTGACTACCAGCCCATTCCATCCTTGGAAGATAATGTTGTCGATTGTCCCCTGGTATGTTCATCCATTTGATTTGAGTAGATGCTAGATCAACAACACCAATGCGAACAGCGGAAGGTGACTCCCCTACTTTGGGATATTCAACAGGAATAGGTTTTGAATAAATACCAGCGAGGTTATCCATCATCATAAAGTCTTTTGTTCCTTCTGCATCCACTTGCCAGAATGCAATTTTTTTACCATCGGGGCTCCACCTGAAACCATCTCTACAGGCAAACTCTTCTTCATATACCCAATCAAATGTGCCATAGATCAGTCTGCGATTACCATTCTTTGTCAACGCTTTTCGCTTTCCGGTTAAAATGTCTTCCACATACAAATTATACTGCGAAACATATGCAGCTTGTTTCCCATCTGGAGAAAGTTTGGCAAACATGAGCGATTGAGCAGGTAAGCCCTTACCCAATTGAAACCATTTTTTAGCATTTACATTATATACCCAATAATCACCTTTTGTATTGTATCTCCATACGCGAGCTGTATTATTGAAAACCAAGAGCTGCTTTGATGAAGCATGCCAGGAATAATCATCCATCGATTTAAATGGTTCGGTATTTCCGAAGTCTTTTTCAGAAACAATTACCGCCCTGTCTTTTTCAGTCTCCACAGCTTCTTCCACCAACTGATTTTTCTTTAAACGGATGAGCGAAAGTCCGTCTTCCGTCCATTGCAACTTGGATTGTCCGGTTACAAATGAAGACAGGAGAAAACAAAAGACAAACAGACAAAAAGAGTTCTTTTTCATGTGATTTACTTGAAAGTTCAAATTAAGAAACTTCGTTAATAGTCAATTGTCTAATTTTGTAACCGACGTATTTAAATGATAAATGGAAAAGGAAAAGCTCAGGCTGGATAAATATTTGTGGGCCATCCGGTTATTTAAAACCCGGACAGCTGCAGCAACTGCCTGTGATAAAGGAAGGGTAAAAATAGATGGGGAGTCTGTTAAGGCTTCTCGAGTAGTAAAAATTGATGATACCTATGAAGTGAAGACAGATGAAAAGCGTTGGGTGATTAAAGTAACTGGACTCTTACCAAAAAGAGTGCAATACAGTGAGGCCATCAAATTTTACGAGGACCAGACGCCTATTGAAGAGAAAGAAAGAATTGCATTTCAAACTGCAAGTTTTTATTCAGGCAAACGCCTTTCAAAAATTGGCAGACCCACCAAAAAAGAGAGAAGAGACATTGATGATTTTATGGAAGGAACTGAATGATCATGAATATTCACATATTAAGTATTGTACCAGAATTACTGGAGAGTCCGTTTAGTCACTCTATCATGAAAAGAGCTGCAGATAAGGGACTGCTCCAAGTTACTGTTCACCATTTAAGGAAATGGGCAGTAAATGAACACGGGATGGTAGACGACTATCAATTTGGCGGTGGCGCAGGTATGGTAATGATGTGTGAACCGTTGGTCAATGCCATTGAAGAACTGAATGCGGTACATCATTTTGATGAGATTATTTATATGACACCTGATGGTGAAACATTTAATCAGGGCATTGCCAACGCGCTATCGCTAAAAAAATCGCTTTTATTTATTTGTGGTCATTATAAAGGAATTGATCAACGTGTTAGGGATCATTTCATTACCAAAGAAATCTCCATTGGTGATTTTGTATTGAGTGGCGGAGAACTTGCTGCTGCCGTCGTTGTAGATGCGATTGGAAGGATTATACCGGGAGTATTGAATGATGAAACCTCGGCTTTGTTTGATTCATTTCAAGATAACCTGCTTGCTCCTCCTGTATATACAAGGCCAGAAGAATACAGAGGCTGGAAAGTTCCGGCTGTCCTGATGAGTGGAAATCACAAAAAAATTGAAGAGTGGCGCTACGAAGAAGCTCTGAAGAGAACCGAACAAAAAAGACCTGATCTTCTAAAAAATCAATAGGCCACTATCTTGCTGCGTTGGGCAATTAATTGTTCTACAACAACTGTTTGTTTTTTCTTTAATCGCTTCAGTCTAATGAATGCAAACCAATTAATTTGTCGCTCTTCCCATTGCATATAGATGTAACCAAATAATGGCAACAGAAATGCTAGATACAGTCCAAGATTAGCAAAAGAAAAATACGCGACTACCATAATTAATGTCCACCAAAAGAAGCCCATAAAACCCAATATACCTGAAAGCACGCTGGTATAAAAATCAATACGTGTTACCGTTTTATCTGCAATCCAAATTGATAACTTACCTGGGATCCACCAGCATATTTTCCCTAAAATGGCCAAAGGGGCTAAGTAATAAACAAACCAGAACT
>JBKCGF010000054.1:0-5439 GCA_046303455.1 Chitinophagaceae bacterium
CAATCAGATTTATTTTTTACAAATGCAATATGCAGATCCTGTAATAAATAAAGAGTATAAACAACAATATGTTTACAAATTAGATCTTGTAAACAAAAAGAATATTTTACTTGGAGAAGCAAGTCCCGAAGTATACTCAAAGTTTCCTATTGGTGTTCAGTATACATCTGTTGAACTTCCCTCTCTTGGAGGAGAATTAATAATTCTAAATGGAAGAGATATATATTTATATGATTTCAAAAACAACGAAGTATATAAACTTATTAATACTACTATTGTAAAAACAATTTTTTCAAGTTCTGCTGGTGCTTTTATTGATTTGGCATTTGAACAAAATGGAAAACTTTTTTTCTCCAGATCCAATGACCCATTTCATCAACTTGATTCTATGCCCATCAGCATCAAAGATTTTACTAAACAAGATTATCCGCTTTATTTACCAGTAAATAACTATACATACATCTATATAGGAATTGGTATTGTGTTTATTTCACTATTCGGATTTTTCATTTATCGTAATAATAGAAAATACAAGAATCAAAATATTAACCAACAAGAATACACACTAAGCGACGGGAATGAAAATGAATTCAAAGCCCATGAATTAGAGTTAATTGAAAAAATTTACCAAATTAGTTTATCAGGTAAGAGCTACTCAGTAGATGATGTTAATCAAGTGCTTGGATTGAGTAAGAAATCATTGGAGATTCAAAAGAAAATCCGGACGGAAACCCTAAATAAAATCAATCACAGATTTAAGTTGAAGCACGAAACGGATGAAGATTTAATCGAACGTATTCGTTCTAACGAAGACAAAAGATTCTATCGCTATATTATCCGTGAAGAAAACGGTAAGAAAGCCTTGGGTATTTAACCTACCACCAATCGATCACCTTTGAAGATAGGCAATACGTTTGCACCATCTGCAGTCAGACAATAACGAATGTCTTTTTCTAAACCATAGTTGGTTAAGCGATGATAATGTGTTGCGCCACGGTCGCGCATGAAAGCAAACCGGTCTTCACCTGCTTCAAGAAATAAATTCTCCGCCATCTTGGAAGAATCACAATGCATGGTAAAATGGTCTTTGATTCTATTGATCACAGCTCCAGCAAATAAAGTATCCTCCATGTTTATACGGTCCTTCCAGGCTGCGCAACCGAGTAAAACATTTTTATCTGTTTTGATTAAATGCTCGCAGACTGCTGAAAGATTGGGAAAAGAACCGGTAATGATTTCCGGTGCTCCGCTGTCGAGTGCCATGTGCAACAACTTCGTACCATTTGTGGTAGTCAGCACCAAAATTTTATTTTCAACAAAGGAACGTGGATATTCAAAGGGGGAATTGCCGTAACTCAATCCATCTGCTACTTTTCCATCTCGCTCACCAGCAGTAATACCGCCCATTTCATTGCCGAGTTCAATACATCTCTGAACAGATGAAACGGGTATAACACATGATGCGCCATTATAAAGAGCAGTTGCTATTGTTGATGTTGCGCGTAACACATCAATGATTACCACCACACTGTTGGTGATATCGTATAAGTTCAATAAAGCAGGGGAGAGACATGTAAAAAGACTGCGTTCCTTTGCACTCATCACATCATTATTTTACAAATGGGAATTGTACAACGACAGCCTTCATTTGTTTGTCGCGTATATCTATAAAAATTTCTGAGCCAACAGCTGCAAAATCACTCAACACATATCCCATACCAATTCCTTTGTTGAGGGTAGGGGATTGTGTTCCGGAAGTAACGCGACCAATCAAATTACCTTCAGCATCGCGGATGATATAATCATGACGAGGAATAGCGCGATCAGTCATTTCAAAACCAACCAACTTCTTTTCAGTCCCGGTTTCTTTTTGTTTCTTCAAAAACTCAGAAGCAGTAAACGTCTTGTTCAACTTTGTAATCCAACCCAATCCTGCTTCGTAAGGTGTTGAATAATCATCAATATCATTGCCATATAAACAATAGCCTTTCTCTAAACGCAAGGTATCTCTTGCACCTAAGCCCACAGGCTTGATGCCAAAGGATGCACCAGCTTCAAAAATGGCATTCCATATTTTGACAGCATTATCACCTTCGTTTTCAAAATAAATTTCCACACCACCAGCACCAGTGTAACCCGTTGCGCTCACCAGCACATTCTCAACTCCAGCAAACTTGCCTTTAGAAAAAGTATAATACTTCATGTTGAGAATATCCATGTCGGTTAACGACTGCAATGCCTTGGTAGCATTCGGACCTTGTACCGCCAATAGACAAGTTTTGTCTGAAATGTTGTGCATCTCAACACTACCATCATTGAATTGCATGATCCACTCCCAATCTTTTTCAATGTTGGATGCATTCACTACCAACATGTATACTTTATTTTGTTCGACACAATACACAAGCATATCATCAACAATACCACCATTCTCGTTTGTCAAACAGCTGTACTGAGCTTGTCCGTTTGTCAGCTTGGAAGCATCATTGGACCCAACTCTTTGAATCAGACCCAAGGCATTTTCACCTTTTAAGATGAATTCACCCATGTGGCTTACATCAAAAACACCCACATTGTTTCTTACAGTATGGTGTTCATCGTTTATGCCCGTATAAGAAATAGGCATGTTATATCCTGCAAATTCAGCCATCTTGGCACCAAGTGCAAGATGTAAATGGGTAAATGGAGTTGATTTCATGAATGCAAATATAAAAAAAAGGGGCCAAGCCCCTTTGATTACCTTCCTAATTTCAGCAAATTCATTGCCCCGAAGAAAATTCGCCTACTCCTGCTGGGGGAAGAAAAAACAATTTCTTCTTCTACACCCTCTTCAATTGTTGGACGGTCAGGAGGTGTAGGTGGTGTAGGGGGTTTAGGCAAAAATGTATTTAGGTTAACATTGATTGAAGTATCGCCATCCTTAATCTTAATATCCATTTCTTCAACATCAATCCCATTATCCTCAATCTCTTTTTCAAATTTCTTCATCATTTTATCTAAACGCTCATCATCGCTTAATTCATCTTTATTCTTTCGTTCGATACCATCTGGCTGCATGATGTACCAAACACCTGTTCTCCAGTTGGATTCTTCATAATCGTTATCAATATTGATATTTAAACCACGTTGTCCCGCTCTTACAGAATACCAGCTTAATTCATCAGCCCGCTTATCAATATATACTTCCTTGCCGACAGGAACTTTTACCTCAACTAAAACTTGTTGATTTCTAAATTTAGTTGAAGTTGTAATCGGGAATGATAATGGCAATTGAAGAACACTGTCAAGCTGACTAACCTTATAACTTATCAATTCTGCATAACCTTCAGCTTGAACTGGAGATGAAGATCTTGCGCGTTTGATCAAGGTTACATGAAACAATGAATCGGGACTCTTTTCAATCGCTACACGAATATTTGACATCAACAAAGAATCTTCATTGCGTGATAAAAATATACCATCATTATCACGTCTGATATCAAAATCATTATCAAAATCAAAGTCTAGTGGATAATAATTACCATCCGCCTCTTTGAATTCAATTTTTAATTTTCCAGTTGAAGGCTGAACAATTGCCACTTCTTCTTTGACAGAACCCGGGCGTTTCAATTGCTTGGAGACTGTTGCCACTAACATCACAAGTGCTACCCAACCCAATGCCCATAATGCACCGAAAGTGATACCTATTGCATTGGACTTCGATTTATGTCCAATGATTGCACGAATCAACCATTGTACCAAAGCAACAACAGGAACTAGGATAAATAGTACCAACGTTCCCCATGCATACCACTGAATTGCATTACCATCTGCAATGAAATCTTTCAAAGGCATCAAGGCATTTGCTGTGGCACCAATTCCAAATGTTGCAGCAACTAAAGCAATAGCAACGATACTGAAAATAAATAGGAAGAAAATTTTAAATAAGGTAACTATTAAACGAAGAAGCTTATTTCCTGTTTTTCTAACGGGTCCTGTTTCTCCTGCAAAGTTTTTTGCAGATTCATTTACTTCTTTGCCCCATTCGTCCACTTTTGTAGAAATATTATTCTTCCATGCAGTTGCATTTTCTGTAACATTCTTCTTTACACCATGCAATTCATCCTGTACTTTGTGTTTAATGGATTCCAAGTCTACACGTTGTCCCTTCATTTCTAATTTCTCAGAAGCCGTAACTGCTTTGGGTACAACAATCCAAAGGATAATGTATATGATAAACATGGTACCAGAAAAGGATGCGGCTACTGGGAAGAATAAAATGGTAAATGGAATTTTAAAAAGTCCAACAATTAATGGAACTGCAAAAATCAACCTGGGAATCCACACTGCTATATTGAAATATTGTGCTATACCACTACATACACCACCAATAACCTTCTGATCGGCATCACGGTAGAGTTTTCTTGTAACAGCAACAGGACTCAAATACTTTGATGGTAGAATAGCCCATAAGATGATGTACAATACCAAACCAGTACCAAAAGCACCAAAGGCAAGCATTGCAAATAATACCCTAACTAATGTGGTATCAATTTTTAAATATGCACCAATACCACTGCACACACCACCCAAAATCTTATCGTTTGCATTTCTAAACAATGAGCCTTTTGGAGAAGGATCGTATTTGAATTGTTGCGACTGCTCTTTTTCAGAAGATGAAGATGTTTCACTGCCTTGTGCTTCGAAAGCCAATTCATCAAACTGTTCTGGACGGCCCATGCTTGCAATGATTGCTTCTACATGTGCCCCACTGATAAAAGATTGTCCAGCTTTTAGTTTCTCACTAAACAGCTCAGCAATTCTGTTTTCAATGTCATTGATGATTTCTTCTTTGCCTTCTTCATTAGCAAAATAAGCACGTAGACTTTCGATGTATTTTTTTAACTCTTCATAAGCCGGCTCCTCAATCGGAATCACCCTACCTTGAAAGTTGATGTTTATTACCTTGTTCATAGCGATGTTTTGAAATTGATTAGTTGTCGGTTGATGGTTGTGGGTTATCAGTTGTGAGTTGTGGGTTATGGGTTGTGAGTTCTGAGTTTTCATTTAACTGTTCGCTGCTCCCTTCTCCCTGTTCCCTAATCTCTATTCCCTCATTTTCAATCACCCTCTCCACACCATCAGCCATCTCCCTCCATGTATTTTCCAGGTCTTTGTAAAAAGCTGCACCCTTCTCCGTTAGGGAAAAGTATTTCCTGGGCGGCCCACCTGAACTTTCCACCCAACGGTAGTTCAGCAAGTCCGCATTCTTCAATCTTGTAAGCAATGGATAAAGCGTGCCCTCGAGAATGTTGAGTTTGGCCTTCTTCATCTCTTCGATGATATCACTGGGATAGGCCTCGCCACGCTGAATGATGGACAGGATGCAGAATTCAAGCACCCCTTTCCTCATCTGACTCTGTGTATTTTCAATATTCATTGTACTGTTTTTGAACGTGA
>JBKCGF010000055.1:0-1662 GCA_046303455.1 Chitinophagaceae bacterium
CTTGTAAATATCCATTGGGTTTTGCAGCATTGGTAGCCATTTTTGCCACCATCTTATTTGAAGCGAGCCCGAATGAAATAGGTAGTTTAGTTGTTTCAATGATCTCATTTCTCAAGTCAACAGTCCATTGCAATGGATCAAAAAATTTATCCATACCTGTCAGGTCGATATAAAATTCATCTATTGAAGCTTTCTCATATAAAGGAGCTTTTGCAGCAATGATATCAGTTACCCATTGTGATAACTTACTGTATTGTCCCTTTGAGCCTTTCATGACGATAGCATGTGGACAAAGTGCAACTGCTCTTGCCATCGGCATTGCAGAATGCACTCCATATTTTCGGGTTTCATAACTGCATGTACTTACCACCCCTCTTTCTTTGGATCCACCAAGAATCAGTGGTTTTCCAACAAGTGAAGGATCCAGTATGCGTTCTACAGAAACGAAAAATGCATCCAGGTCAAAGTGCGCTATATAGTGTTGATGTGCTGTCATGTTGCAGTAAAGGCAACATCAAGTTAGATAAATATCAAGCAGCCCTTCGGGTAAGACAACAAATATTTTCTGATTTTTATGATCAATCTTTTCCAATGTGGTTTCGTTGATGGGGACCAGGACTTCCTTATCATTGATCATGATACTCAATAACAATTGAGTAGGCTGTTCAATTACTTCCACTACTTTTCCCAATAGCTTTTTCTTTTCAAACATTGAAAATCCCAACAAAGAAATTGGGGCAGAAGTAGATGCTGATTTTTTTACATCAGCTTCTCTGAGCCATACTTTCTTTTTTACAAATTTCTTGGCCCTTTCTGGTGTGTCAAATCCTTCTAATACAACCAACATTTCTTCATCAGTACGTGGTTTAGCTGATACCAGAAAATAAGGAATGAATTTACCCATTGATTCTTCAATAAATAAAGCAGATACCCCATCAAGAGAAGCATCTTCTCCAAGATGATGGGCAAGTACCAGCTCACCTTTAACACCAAAAGTGGCTGCAATTTTTCCTATCGTCAGGTAATTTTCCATGTAAAAAAAAGCCCCGTAAGATACGAGGCTTTATATATTCATTTTAAATGATCTTACTCAGCTGAAGGTTCTTCAGTTTGTGCCGGTTGCGCAGCAGGTCTAGCTGGTCTTGGAGCATTTCGTCTTTGACGGCGCTCACGCATAGCAGCTTCCTGGCGTGCCTTGCTTTTAGCTTCTTGCTCCTGATGCCATGCTTCGAACTTGTTCATTGCAGTTGCATGATCAAACAAGCCCAAGTCAACACCACGTAAAAGGTGCTTCAGGAACAATACGCCTTTTGAAGAAAGGATTTTACGAACAGTATCAGTTGGTTGTGCACCATTGCCTAACCACTCTAATGATTTTTGACGATCAATTAAGACAGTTGCAGGGTGAGTCAACGGATTGTAAGTACCAATCTTTTGAATGAATTTACCATCGCGAGGAGCACGTGCGTCAGCAACAACGATGAAATAAAATGGTCTTTTCTTGCTTCCGTGACGCTGGAGTCGAATTTTAACAGCCATAAAAAATAAAAATTTTTATTGGGTGGTGAATAATAGGGTTTCAATTTCGGACTGCAAATATACTACAAAACGCGACAAATCAAAATTGACAATGGTCATATTTTACATTCTTCTTCCCATTCT
>JBKCGF010000056.1:0-1862 GCA_046303455.1 Chitinophagaceae bacterium
ATTGCGGTTGCAAATTCATTTTTTTCATTAAAGCATAACAGATACAACTTCTTGTTGTTTTTTTCTTCCGCAGTCAAAAAAAGGTAGGTCTCATTTGTTTCTTCTGCCTTGTATCTTGCTTTTCTAAAAAAACGAGTTTTCTTTAATTGTGGAAAATCTTCTTTAAAGACTGAGTCAGGGATGAATTTTGAAATAACCGATGATTTGATAAAAAAGCTGTCTGATTCTTTTTTGCTCAGCTCCTTTGAATTGTATTGGATAGGTAAAGACTTTTCTGGAAAGGAAAAAATGAAGTCAGTGGCTTCAAGATCTTCAGCAGTGTTGATATCTTTTTCTGCTTGATTACAAGCAAAAAAAAGCCAGGAAATGGATATCAATATTGCGAATCTGCGCATAGCATGTTTTTTACAAAGTAATCGAATTTCTTGGTGACAAAAGTGGATTTCCTATCTATAGATGTGTATAAAATACACTTTAAATCAGTGTTTATGCAAAAATTTGGGGTATCTTGCAGATTCATAAAATGTTCTTAGGCATGACAGATTTTAGAAATTACACGCTCCCTTACGCTATTGATTCTAAATACAATAAAAAAGTAGCCTACTTCTCTATGGAGTTTGCTATTCATCAACCTTTAAAAATATATAGTGGTGGATTGGGTTTCCTATCTGGCTCTCATTTACGCAGTGCGTATGAGTTGCGTCAGAATTTAATTGGTGTGGGCATCCTTTGGAAGTATGGCTATTATGATCAAGCAAGAAACCAAGACCAAACCTTGCAAGTACAGTGGAATGAGAAAATCTATAATTTCCTGGAAGATACTGGTATCAAGTTTCAGATAATGATTCATGATGCACCTGTATGGATAAAAGCTTTCTATCTCAACCCATCAACTTTTAATTCAGCTCCTCTTTTCTTATTGAGTACAGATTGCCCAGAAAATGATTATGTATCTCAAACCATCACCCATCGTCTTTATGATGCAAATGTGGCGACTAAAGTTGCACAGTTTATATTGTTAGGAGTTGGTGGTGCTAAGCTTGTTGAGGAATTGGGTTTCAGGCCAGATGTTTATCATTTAAATGAAGCGCATGCCATATCATCGGCTTTCTATTTGTTGAACAAGAATGGAGGTGGCTTGGCTGATTTGAAAAAGAAGCTTGTGTTTACTACACATACACCTGAAGAAGCAGGTAATGAAAAGCATGATATCTATTTGTGTAATAAAATGTCTTATTTCTGTGGAATGCCTTTGGAAAAAGTGAGAGAGATTACCGGAATGGAAGACGATCAGTTTAATCATTCTTTGGTGGCATTGCGTTTTGCACGTCTGTCAAATGCTGTATCAGAATTACACGGGCATGTTAGTCGCAAAATGTGGAACAAGCACGAAGGTGTTTGTCCCATCATTCATATTACCAATTCTCAAAATTGGAGATACTGGGCCGATAAGCAATTGTATTTTTCTATGGATGAGCAAAACGATGAAAGATTCATCGACCGCAAGCGCTACCTGAAGAAACGTGCTTTTGACTTGGTTGCAGACCAGACAGGTAAATTAATGGATCCAGATGTTTTCACTATTGTTTGGGCACGTCGTTTTGCAGGTTATAAGAGAGCAGATATGCTTACAAGAGATCGTGAAAGATTTGAAGCATTGCTCAGTAATAAGAAATATCCTGTTCAAATGATTTGGGCGGGAAAACCTTATCCTGTTGATTATCCAGCTATTTCTGAATTTAATCACCTGGTACATTTGAGCAAGAGCTATAGCAACATGGCGGTTTGTACAGGATATGAATTGGGATTAAGTAAAAGATTAAAACAGGCTGCTGATGCCTGGTTGAACAATCCTCGTGTTC
>JBKCGF010000057.1:0-1153 GCA_046303455.1 Chitinophagaceae bacterium
CTTTCACAAAGTGGTGTATTGCGTATTCGGGCTTTACCATATTTTTCCAACAATCCTTCAGTTACTTTAAATGCTCCACCATACTCAGCTATGTCTTGTCCCATTACCACCAAATTTTCATGGATAGCAAGCGACTGATCCAATGCTTCTGATATGGCATTGATCATTCTTATGGGTTCATTTCTTTCAGGCAAATGAACTGATGGTAATTCCAACCTTATTGATTTGGAATCATATGGTGCATAAACATCATTGATCTCCTCTTGTAAATCAACCTTATTTTTCTCAAATGACAATCCTGCTTTTAATTCCTGCTCAATCTTTAATCTAAGCTCATCATTAATTGCACATAACTCATCTACATCAATGATATCGGCTGATAACAACCATTCTTCGTAAGTCCGAACTGGATCTTTCTTCTCCCATTCTTCAATAAGTTCCTTAGGCACATACTTCACGCCACTTGCTTCCTCATGACCACGCATCCTAAAAGTCATGCACTCTATTAAATAGGGCTTCTGCTCATCTATGCAATAATTTCTAACTCCTCTGATGGTATCAAATACTTCAAGCACGTTGTTACCATCAATCTTGATGCCTTCAATGCCATACCCATAGGCTTTATCGACCAACGACTCACAACGGTATTGCTCACTGGTTGGAGTACTTAAACCATAACCATTGTTCTCAATGATAAAGATGACAGGCAGATCCCAAACCGCTGCAACATTCAATGCTTCATGAAAATCACCTTCAGATGTCCCGCCATCTCCAGAAAATGTGAGAGCGACTTTCTTCTCGTTTTTTAATTTATAGGCAAGTGCAGCACCATCGGCCAATGCCAATTGCGGACCCAAATGGGAAATCATCCCAGCTATATGGTGTTCTTTCGATCCAAAATGAAAGCTTCTTTCCCTTCCCTTGCTAAACCCTTGCTTGCTGCCCTGCCATTGCAGAAATAATTTTTCAAGCGACATCCCTCTCGCCGTAAATACACCCAGGTTGCGATGAAGCGGCATGATCCATTCATCTTTCTGCATGGCCATAGTAGCACCGACCGAAATTGCTTCCTGTCCAATTCCACTGAACCATTTAGAAACCTTACCCTGACGCAACAACACAATCATCTTCTCTTCGATCATTCTCGAATAAA
>JBKCGF010000058.1:0-3514 GCA_046303455.1 Chitinophagaceae bacterium
TAAACCCTGTAGAAGTCTGCTCTCCAATTTTGAATTGCTTGCTTGATTTGCTTACCAGACAAATTTTCGTCTGCTGCCTTTTGTGCCAGAGCTGGAAACTCTGCATCCGATGCAAAACGTAGTGCAACAACCTGCCCCATACGCAAACGGGCATCCAACGGTTTGCCTGTCAACATAAAATGACGCAAAGCCTCTTCAGCTCTTATTCCTCTGTCTTGCGCCTTTAATGAATATGTCCTCAACATGGCGCCCAGAAACAACAAAATTAAAAACACAATCACCAACAATGCAGCACTGTAATGGGTAGCAGGAGTGCTTTTGAAAAGATTGACAATACTACCAATTAATCCCGCAACCACCAACGGTGCAGTTACATAATGATACAAGGGATGCATTCTACCGTGGTTGCTGAAATTCTGTTCTGACATAATTAAATATTTGTGCGTTAAAAATACGATTATAAAAATGAAAAATTATTTTAAACTGACACACCTGAACCCAGTATGCTCCAAACCTGTATCAGGCGATGTCTTCATCCTGGCCGATACACGATAACTGCAACAATAAGAAACATCACATAAAAAAGAACCACCCCTTACTACTTTTTTGGGAACCATAGGTTCATCAGGGTCAAATCCTTTAACTGGACCTTTTGGATTGGTATTAATTGTTGATGATTGAAATTGATAATAATCCGATTGATACCAATCACTGCACCACTCCCAAACATTACCTGCCATATCATGTAACCCATAACTATTTGCTTCAAATGACTTTACGGGAGCAACACCTAAATAGCCATCCCAACCTGTATTCTTCATGGGGAATTCACCTGGCCATGTATTTGCTTTTGGCTGGTTAACTGTAATTGATTCTCCACCCCAACTAAACGGCTTTTTCTCTTTACCTCCTCTGGCTGCAAACTCCCATTCGGCCTCGGTAGGTAATCTTTTACCTGCCCATACAGCATAGGCCATTGCGTCTTCCCATGAGACCTGGACGACTGGATAATTTTCCTTCCCTTCAATAGTACTATTTGGACCTTGCGGATGTTTCCAGTTAGCCCCTTTTGTCCATTTCCACCATGCAGATGGATCAGCTAGATTTACTTTATTTATTGGCTGAAAAAATACAAGAGAGGAGGGTTGGAAATTATTATCCAGCGGTTTTATCGCCCCAGGCGGCAACTGTTTTTTTAAAACCTCCCAATCGGGTTGTTGCTCAGCTGTAGTAACATATCCAGTGGCATCGACAAACAATTTGAATTGCTTGTTGGTCACTTCGGTTTCATCCATCCAAAATCCATCAACTTTCACTGTATGCAATGGGTATTCGTCTGGCCGGCCTGTTTTATCTGCACAGCCCATACTGAATTTGCCCCCTTTAATAAATACCATGCCATCGTGCTGCGCATTTGTTGGAGAACGGTGTACATCAACGGCTTGTTTGGGTAAAACAGTAATACTGGTGAAACCAACAAAACAGATTATCAAAAACGACTTCATTCCATTTCAAATTTTGTTATGGCGGGTTTATAACCAATTCGCATGGTATTGACAATCAAACTATCGCCCTTCTGCATTTGAATTTTTTCACCATTGTATACTTTCCATGTTTTTGGTGCTGGGACTTTCACTCCATTTCTGTTGCCATAAACCAAACCAAAATCCCAGGTTTTAATTTCATGCATTTCGGTAGCATAGTTGGCTCCTTGTTTTAAAAGCTGATAACCTATTGATGCACCTTGAGTGCGACAAGAAAGCGTTACATTTTTACCTCGAACTGTAACTGTTACTTTTTCAGTATGTGGCACACTATCCTGTCCATTCCACATCTGCTTTATCATCTCTTTCTCTGGTACTTCAGCCATATCGCCTACTTCTGCAATCCATGTATTTAACGCCGATCTTAATTCATTTAATTTATCAGCATATAAAATATCATTACCCAGATTTTTAAATTCATAAGGATCGCTTTTAACATGATAAAGTTCTTCCAAGGGCTTGGTCTTAAACCAATTCATTTGCTCGGTCGTAAGCTTACCCTCTTCCTTATATTTCAAAATATCGTTCATCATTGGAATACTCAACCTGAATTCAATTGCCTGATAATTTATTTTATCCGGCATATAATTATATACATACCTGAAAGCAGTATCTCTTACCATTCTTACACGATCGTATTCTGTATCCATTCTGTCGCGCGCAGCAAAAACATAATTTCTTTTTTGCTTTGATTTTTGTTTACCTAAAAAAGCCTGGCCTTGCATGTAAGCCGGCACTTTGATTTTCGCTAATGAGAGGATGGTAGGTGCGAGATCTACAGCACTAATCAAATCATTGTTTTCACTTCCTGCAAAATCTCCCTTTGGAAACCTAACAATAAACGGAATATGAGTACCACGCTCCAATACCTCTCTCTTCATCCATGGAAGTACACCTCCATGGTCACTAAAAAAGAAAATATAGGTATTCTCATATTCACCTTCTTTTTTTAAACGATCAAGTAATTCACCAACCTGTTGGTCCATTCGCTCAATGTTGGTATACATTCTAGCAAGATCTTTTCTTACATTATTGGTATTGGGATAAAGAGCCGGTACATCGACTGATTGCGGATCTACCAGAAGACTGTCTTTTCTGGCAAATTGCTGCGACTCATGTGTGATGAAAAAATTATAGACCGCAAAAAATGGTTGTCCCACTGCTCTGTTAGTGTGTGACGCAGCTGAACTGCTTTCATCCCAAACCGTTACAGGTGTTTCAAATTGATAATCTTGCTTCTCATTGTTTGTACAATAGTACCCTTGCTTTCTAAGGTACTCAGGAAAACATCTAACATAAGCAGGAATTACAGCTGAATAAGATGGCACTGGTTGATACTTAGGATCACCAATCGTTCTCATGTGGTGCGTACCAATAGAAGTTTGATACATGCCAGTAATTATAGCAGATCGACTTGGAGCACAAACTCCGGCAGTTGTGTACACACGGTTAAACTTTACGCCTTCCTGAGCAAGCTGATCAATATTGGGAGTACGAACCTGACTTGCACCATAAGCTCCAATATAAGGGGAAATATCTTCGCAGGTTATCCAAATAATATTGGGCTGCTTGCTTTTCTTCATTTGTGTAAACCCATGAAAACAAAGCATGACAAACAAAAGTGTAAGTAATCTTTTCATTTTGGCTAATTCTCAATTATCAATTTAAATCATATTTAGGATAAATCATTGTTCTTAGGTTGATAGTATTCATCAATCCGAATTTGATTGTTTAGATTGCGCATATTATTCAAAAGGATAAGAAAATGGAAAAGCGAATTAAAGATATCATTGATCATTTCAAGTTTGAAATACTTCCAGTAGAAGGCTCCTTCTTTAAACAGACCTATCGCTCTTCTATCTTGAATGAAGAAGGTGCGCCACTTGGTACGGCAATGATTGGGATGTACTGTAATTCACCTTTGAGTTTTTCCAGCTTTCATAAATTAACCCAGGACGAAACCTGGCATT
>JBKCGF010000059.1:0-9514 GCA_046303455.1 Chitinophagaceae bacterium
CTATACAAATAGCTGATTTACAAATAAATAAAGACTTTTACTCAAGTAAATAAATAGTTACTTTTTCAAGTTGGTTTAGTTTGGTAAAGAAAAAGCCCTCAGTCATGAGGGCTTTTTTAATTCGATTACCGTAAGTAATAAGCCGGATTCTGTACAAGGCTATCATTTATCTGTCCCTTTCGTTACCAAAAGGAATCAAGCTGCCTACCCATCGAGGCCTCATAGAGGGAGAGCGAGTCACTCTCCAAACAAAGTTTACCCCGACCTATGTGGCATTTCAGCACGCAAGGTTTACCCACAATCAATATTACTAATGACTGTCGGGAGCTCTTACCTCCCGTTTTCACCCTTATCCACCAAAGGCGGACGGTTATTTTCTGTGGCACTTTCTGTTTCCGATGAATCGGAACCCGGCTATTCACCGGTGCGACGCTCTGAGCTGTCCGGACTTTCCTCGCTGGTTTCCCAACGCGATAGCGTATTACGGCATATCAAAATTAGCAGATTTGAATGAAAGCGGACTTGAAATTAATCCTGTTTATCTTTTCTTGACTTTAAACCCTGCAAGCATGAGTTTTTTCAGATCAATTCCATCTTGTTCTGCTTCTTCCTTATTATTGGGGTTTTCTTGCAAAATCTCATCCCCTTTTAAAGGAAATTGATCGAATAAATGATGTTTAAAAGAAGCTTGTTGTTGTTGTATTACTTGTGTTGCAAGTTTAAACATTTGTTTGCCCTTAGGTTTATATTCAACTACAAATCTGCTTGCCTTGTTGGCTACCTTTTCAATTAATTTAAATTCGAAAACAAATTTTGGATGATCGCTTAATTTATCGAGGGAAAGGTCGATCAAGTACAATTCATCTAATGCTCTAACCACACTCTTCAGCTCAAGATCTTTGATTTGTCCCAAAAAAATCGAAAAACTACATTCCAGTGCTTCATCCGTATGGTTTAGTAAATAAATCTTGAAATGAGAAATCAAGTCATCATCAAATACATCTTTATCAAGTACTGGGAAAAAAGACAGCCATACTCCATCTTTTTCAATAATTTTTTCTGGCTTTTTTTCACGATTAGGAAGTATAGTTCCGACAGCGGATTTTTTAGTAGTTATTTCCTTTGGTTTAGAGAAATCATTATAATAAGGAAAATCTATCTGATCGGCATAAACAGGGAAATCAACACCATCTACCCGGATAGTGAGCATTTTTTTATTGATCCATTCTACCACTTCTCCCTTTTCACCTGTAGCCAAAACGACTATCTTATCCCCTTCCTGAAACTTCATGGCCAATATTTAGCTTGCTATTTTTATTACCGTATAGAAAATAGATCATCAATCCTAATCCCATCCATCCAAAGAATACAATCCAGCTGTTAGCTGGTATTTCTACCATTAAATAAAGGCAACAAACAACGCCCAGCACTGGAACGAGTGAATATTTCCTTAAATAAGAAAAGACTGCAAGAATACCTGCAAGGATCATGAAAATGATAAAAAGGACTTCCTGATAACCTTCATTTCCAAGATTTTCAAAAGCAGCTAGAGTTCTATCATAAAATAAATAAGCTCCAAAAAGATAGATAATCGGATAAATAAACTGAGCATTGATATAGGGTATTGAAAATTTCCCCTTTTCTTTTTGAATTCTAGGCAAATACAGAACCCCACCACTTACAAGTACAAAAGCAAATAAAGTACCAATACTTGTAAGATCAGTTATCAATTTATCATCTATGAAAAGAACTAGTCCCGCTACAAGAACACCTGCAACAATTGTTGCAAAACCTGGTGTTTGGTATTTAGGATTTACTTTTGAAAATGATTTTGGTAATAAGCCATCTCTACTCATAGACATCCAAATTCTGGGTTGGCCTAATTGAAAAACCAGCAACACACTCGTTGCTGCAACTACAGCGCTCACTGATATAAAGAAACCTACTTTTTGCATATTGATTTTATCAAATACAAAAGCCAGTGGATCTGTAACATTTTCAAATTCAGATGAGCGTACAAGTCCTGTTATTACCAAGGCTGTAACGATATAAATAATCGTGCATATTATCAAGGAATAAATCATCCCCCGAGGTAAATCTCTTTGTGGGTTAGCACATTCTTCGGCAGTCGTTGAAATTGCATCAAAACCAATATAGGCAAAGAATACAGCAGAAACTCCTTTTAATACACCAGACATTCCATTTGGCAGGAATGGTGTCCAATTGCTTGTTGTATCATTAGAAAAAATATACCAGAAACCAATCAGGGCAACGAGTAATAAAACGACAATTTTTAGAATCACCATAACATTGGCTGTTTTCTTACTTTCTTTTATTCCAACATAAGCAAGTAAGGTAACCAATGCAACAATTATAAAAGCTGGTAAATTGATAATAAAGGGAATGCCCGCAATTTTAGGAGCTGTATTATAAACCAATGTGCTTGTATCTCCTCCAGCTGAAACAGTTGATTCATTTAATTTATAGGCAGTTTGATATCCTACGCTGAGCCAGTCAGGTAAATGAATACCAATAGCTCTAAGTATATTGTTAAAATAGGCACTCCAGGATATGGCCACAACAATATTTCCAATTGCATATTCTAATATAAGCGCCCATCCTATAATCCATGCAACGATTTCACCAAAGCTGATGTAGGAATAAGTATAAGCACTTCCAGCAACTGGAAAACGAGAAGCAAATTCTGCATAGCATAAAGCAGTAAAGCCACAGGTAACTGCAGTAATGATAAATAAAAAGATAACTCCTGGTCCACCATTAAAGGCAGCTGATCCAATTGTTGAAAAAATACCCCCTCCAATTACCGCAGCCACACCCATTAGGGTTAAATCCTTTACGGTTAATACTCGTTTTAATCCTCCACTTTCATCATGATCAATTTTGTTAGCAGATGCAAGTGCATTGATATTTTTTTTTCTGAAGAAGTTTCCCACTTTGATTTATTTGTCTCTTGAAATTAAATAATGAGCGAGCGCATGTAATGGAGCTTTTCTTGATTTTGAAACAGCGATTTCTTCCAAATGTGTTAATGCCGTCTGCAGATATTGCTCCTTTAAGGCTGATGCCCATGAGTCTATCCCGCAGGCTTTGAAAATATTCAGTATAATTTCTACCTTATCTGCAGGATTCTCTTCCATGGCTTTTATCAGTGCCGTTCGCAATTCTCCTTGCGCTGTCTCCAGTGCATGAATCATGAGAAAGGTTTTTTTATTGCTTTGGATATCGCCACCCACTTGTTTTCCAAATTTTTCAGGATCTCCAAATGCATCCAGGTAATCATCTTGAATTTGAAAGGCAATACCAAGGTTTCGCCCAAATTCATAAATATGTTGCTGATTCCCCTCACTGGCTCCACCAACAATTGAACCCAATTGTAAACTTGCTGCTAAAAGGACTGAAGTTTTGAGTTCTATCATTTTGATATAATCACTCAAACTTACATGTTGATTTTTTTCAAAATCCATGTCATATTGCTGACCTTCACAAACCTCTTTTGCAGTTTTATTGAAGAGCGCAATTACTTTTTTCAAATAATGAGGCTCAATTTTACTCAGATAATCATAGGCTACTACCATCATTACATCTCCACCTAATAAAGCAGTAGGCTCTCCATGTACTGCATGTACCGTAGGTTTACCTCTCCTTAGAGGTGCTTTGTCCATAATGTCATCATGAACAAGCGTAAAATTGTGAAAAAGCTCGATTGCAGCTGCAATATGATAAGCGTCCTGATGAACCTCACCAAATAACTCATTGCCCATCAAGCACATTACAGGCCTGATCCGCTTTCCACTATTTAATAGAAATTCTTCAAGAGGATCATATAAAGTTGATGGCTCATCAGGAAAATGCCTGTGAGCGAAATAGGACTCAAAAGATTTTTGTAGATGTTCTAAACCAGACATAGAATTAAGCTATGCTCTAAGATAACAAATGAAGACAAGATGTTTACTTTTTCTTTTTTTTGTTTTGAGCAGGTGTAAAATCCAGGTCCAAAATCCATTCATAATCCAGCTGCCTTTTTGAAAGATTGGCAGAGATAACCTTTATCGTAACCGGATCGCCTATCCTAAAAGCCCAGTTGCTTCTTTTTCCTATCAGTGCATATTCCGACTCATAATAAATGAAGTCATCATAATCCAATAATGATGTTGCAGATACAAAACCTTCGCACTTGTGATCGACTGTTTCTGCCCAAAACCCAAAACTGGCTACACCGGAAATTACAGCATCAAATTCATCACCAAGGAATTGTTTCATGAATTGAACTTGCTTATACTTGTTTGACGCACGTTCAGTTTCCATTGCGGCCCTTTCTCTTTCGCTACAGTGAAGACATTTTTGTTCCATTTTTTTATCAACAATTGGATCACCATCAAGTACACTTGTCAATACACGGTGCACCAAAATATCAGGATATCTTCTAATGGGTGAAGTAAAATGGCAATAGTCTTCAAATCCTAATCCATAATGTCCTATATTTTTGGATGTATAAATTGCTTTAGCCATTGTTCGTATTCCCATTTGCTCCAATACTCTTTGTTCAGGAAGTCCCTGAACTTTAGAAAGCATTTCATTAAAAGAATTAGCAATCTGCTCCGGAGTTTTCGTTTGAAAATGATACCCATATTTTCTGGCAAATTCTACAAACGGTAGTAGTCGATCTTCATCTGGTTGATCATGCACGCGATATGGAAAAGGGATAGGTTTGTTGGCTATTTTAATTTTTGAAACTGTCTCTGCAACAGTCCTATTTGCAAGCAACATAAACTCTTCAATCAATTGATGCGAAGACTTACTTTCTTTTACAACAATGCCTATTGGTCGCCCAAGTTCATCTAATTTGAACCTAACTTCTTGAGAGGAGAAATTGATTGCTCCGTTTTTCATTCTTTCTTGTCTCATTTTCTGAGCCAGGTTATGCAACAACAAAACTTCCTTATCATAAATCCCGCTTCCCTTATCTATGATTTGCTGAACATCTTCATAAGTAAACCGGTGATTGGAATTGATTACTGTTCTGCCCAACCATTTATCGAGTATCTTTCCATCATTGGTCATTTTATAAATACAAGAATAGGTGAGTTTTTCTTCGTGTGGTCTTAGAGAACAGAGTCCATTTGACAACCTTTCAGGCAACATCGGAACTACCCGATCTGGCATATAAACTGAAGTAGCTCTTTCGTAGGCACTCGTATCTAAAACACCATCTGCTTCTATATAATGACTAACATCTGCAATATGAACACCAATTTCTATATGTTCTTTATCAATTCGATGAAAACTTAAGGCATCATCAAAATCTTTAGCATCATCAGGATCGATGGTAAAAGTTAAAATTTCACGAAGATCTCTACGTTTCAGAATTTCATCTTTACCAATTGTATCAGGTATTCTCTCAGAGGCTTCCAATACCTCATCCTGAAACTGAATTGAAAAACCTTGTTGAATCAGAATTTCTTTCATGGCCAAATCGCCTTCCATTTCCTGCGAAACCACTTCAATCACTTCACCTTTCGGACGCTTATCTTTTTCGTCCCAGGATACAATTTGAACAATAACTTTTTGTCCATCTTTTGCACCATGTAAAGCATGTGCAGGGATAAAAAAATCTGGAATAGGCTTATCGGTTGTTGGAATAAAAAAAGCAAAATCTTTATTGACCTCTACAATCCCTACAAATTGTTTTTGTTTTCTTTCAACTACCTGAACAATTTTACCCTGTAAACGACCTGACCTTACATCACCCTTGGTAATTTCTACCCTTACCAAATCTCCATGAAATGCTTTATTGAAATCATTAGGCCTGATGATGATATCTCTTTCCAACCCGGAAACAATAACAAAACCCATTCCAGAACGGGTAATTTCAAATAGTCCTTTGTACAACTGGACTTCTTTCTTGTATTCCTTTTTCCGCTTAGTATTTTTTCTTCCCATTGTTTAATTTTTTTCTACAGCTGTTTACTCATTTAATGATTCAAGATGCTGTTGTTCATAAAAAGATTTGGGATATGTATTGACAAGCGATTTGAATTGGGATTCTTGATCAAATAAAAAGCCTACTGTTATTGGCAAAACAAACAAAGGCCAATTAGCAATCTTCTCTTTAAACTTGATTAATCTTACAGCATCTTTTTCAGTAGTAACAATTATTTTATGTTCATCTCGAATCTGGCTAAAACGATCTTCTATCTCATTTAAATTTTCAATTGTATAGATATGATGATCACTGTAAAAAAGTGCATCATAGGTTTTGGTAGCTTCATGGATATAATCAGTAAGAGGCTGGGGATTAGCAATACCACACACCAATAAAATTTCAGCATTTTTCGACAAAGTCTTTTCTTCTTTTGTCAATATGTGGTAAGGAGTTTCATATTGAATAGCAGTAAAGAACACATGCTGGTTTGGGTTAGGACCAATTTCTTTCATGATCTCAAATCTTTCCTGCTGAGACAATTTAGGCGGACATTTTGTTACTACAATCACATCTGCTCTTTCTGCACTCTGTTTCTGATCTCTTAAATCACCAGTTGGCAAGAAATAATCACGTGTATATAAATTTGAATAATCAGTAAGCACTATATTAAACCCAGCTACAATTTCTCGGTGCTGAAACGCATCATCCAAAATCACCAGCTTGGTTTCAGGTTTGTCATATAAAAGTTGAGGTATAGCCTCAATTCTTTTTTCACAAACTGAGACAGCGATATCTGGATGCGACAAATGAAACTGCATGGGCTCATCTCCTATTTCGATAGCTGTTGTTCCTTCATTTGCCAATACATATCCAGAAGTCCTTCTTTTATAACCACGGCTCAATGTTGCAATTGGATAATCATTTTTAAGGAAGGTTACGAGGTAATCTACCATAGGTGATTTTCCTGTTCCCCCTACTGATAAATTACCAACACAAATGATTGGCAAATTAAATGTAACTGCTCCAATGATCTTTTTTTCGTACAACCAGTTGCGAAAAGCAAGTATTCTTCCATATACTATTGCTAATGGAAAAAGGAATAATCTAAATGACCTGAGGTAGACATTTTTAAAAAGCATATACACTTTCTGGTGTAATGCAAAAATCGAGCTTTTTATCGAAGAAATCTACATCCTCGATAGATTCAATTGGAGAAAGAAATGAAAGTCCAATTTTTATAACATCCTCTTTACATTTCGCAAGGAAACGGTCGTAATAACCTTTACCATATCCTACTCTATTTCCCATTTTATCGAAGCCAAGCATTGGCACGATCACCAAATCAATATGCTCTGCAGCAATTTCTTGTCCACCAACAGGCTCTGGAATGCCATACTGATTCACCAAAAAGCTGGTTTCGTCATCCTGAAGGATATGTTGCATGGAAAAATCAGCCTCATTTATTTTGGGATATACAACTTGAATTCCTGGATCTGAAAACCTTAGCCAGTCGATTAAAGGGGATGGATCTGGTTCATTATGCGCATAAAGTGGTAAATAAGAATGGACAAAATTCATATATGGCAATTCCATTTCCTGAAATCTGATCAACAGCAAATCCTGTGCAACATTAACCTGATAAGTGGTTAAAGCTATTCTTTGCTTTTTAAAGAAACTTCTAGCTTCAACTTTTTTCATACTTCTATTTAATCTGGTCTGTTGATGAAAATAGAAAAAATAGTAGTCCCGTATTTTCTTTCTGTTTTATAAAACGGTGTATTCTTAAAATCATTTCTTGGGGTATGTTCTAATACGAACCAGCCATTGGGTAACAGTAATTCCTGTTTGAAAATTACTTCAGGCAGTTCTTCAATATTACCTAACGCATAAGGTGGACCTGCAAAAATAAAATCATATTTTTCTTTGGTTTCACGCATGTACTTAAAAACGTCATTCCTTACCACCTGGATTTTTTCAATACCTAAATCTTTAGCAGTCTTCTTGATAAATTCATACATTACAGCATCTTTTTCAACAATAGTGAGTTGTTGAACACCTCTTGAATACAATTCATAACTGATACTTCCAGTGCCCCCAAAAAGATCGAGTGATTTAATTTCTTCTAGATTGAGATTGTGCTGTATAATACTGAACAAACCCTCTTTTGCAATGTCTGTTGTGGGTCTGGTGTAGGGCATGTTTGTAGGGGGACTAAATCTTCGTCCACCTAGTTCTCCACTGATTATACGCATCGCGGTGAAATCAAAAAAGGTGTATAAAAATGTAAAGGAACCTCATTTGTCTGATTGGCATCTTGATGAATACCAGAAAACGCTTCAATATCAACTTCTATGAAAAATTTATTGAGTTCTTTCCAGGTTTCAGAATGAATATCCAGCAAACCACTTACTTCAACTGCTAAAGAAGCAAGATCCAACTTTAAACGATCGACAAGATTTAACAAATGATAAATCACATCTTGTGGATTTTCAAAGTGAAATGACTGCGCCAATTGAAGTTGTGTATCTTTTAGGGCTAAGACAGTGAAAGATTTTTGATAGAAATATACTTTTAATAACTGTTCTTTATCAATCGATAAAGACTTGAACAAAGACCTTAATGAGGCGGTTACAAATTGCACATACCTGACCTGAGGAAATTTCTCAGAAACAGCTGTACAAATTTCAAGATTCCATCCATAGACATTGAATAACTCCCATTGATGAACGTCATCTTCCATTACTTTCAATTCCTCCAAGTCACCATGAATAGTTTGCAAAATAGTAGCAGCTGTTTCAGGTTGATGAAAAGCTGAAGGAACCAAGGCCATCTCTGTTCGGTTGTGTACAAGAATAACATCACTAAAAGAAAACCCTTTTATATTTTCATGATCAAATAAGCTTTGCAGCTGACTGGCTTCAATGGGCTGATTTGAATGGTAGTAACCAAACGAATAGATTTGTTTTCCTGATAAATCACTGATGCAAAACGAATAAAAGTCTGGACCGATTTCAATACACAATTTTTTTTCAACTCCCTCAAAAGAAGAAGGAGATGCTATAATACCAAAAACCTGTTGTACCGTTGCGTTGTGCATTTTTACAAATTTAATGATTTTAGGCTTTACACGCATTGCAATTAACCGTAGGTTTGCACTGCAAAAAAGGAATGAATGAGTACAGGGGAAGTTTTAAAGTTAGATACCAGCTACAAGCAAATTTTACAAATGGCCTTACCCATCAGTTTTGCCATTTTGGTTCCCCAATTCAACTTCCTGATCAACAGTATATTTCTCGCTCAGCTCGGTGAAGGGTTTATTGGTGCTTCTGGAATAACAGGAGTTTATTATTTGATTTTTTCTGTTATTGGATTTGGCCTGAATAACGGACTACAGGCATTGATATCTAGAAGAGCAGGGCAAGACAGGATAAAAGAGATTGGAGCATTGTTCATGCAGAGCATTTACATAACTATGTTCATTGCCTGCCTGGGCATCCTGGCTACCTATACACTAGCTCCTTTTATTTTTAGCAATTTTACAGCCCCTGCCTTAGAAGAAAAAGCTATCGG
>JBKCGF010000060.1:0-9883 GCA_046303455.1 Chitinophagaceae bacterium
AAGTTGTTGAATTTCCGCAGTGAACCTTGCGTAATTATTTCAGCAAGTGGAATGGCTGATGCAGGAAGAGTTAAACACCACATCAGTAACAACATTGAGAATTCAAGAAACTCAATCTTGATGACCGGTTATTGTGAACCGCATTCATTGGGTGCTAAATTATTATCTGGTAGATCAGAAGTTAATATTTATGGAGTGCCACATGAAGTGCATGCTGAGATTGGTGGTATCAGAAGCATGAGTGCGCATGGCGACTACGAAGATCTTTCACAGTATTTATCTTGTCAGGATCCGAAGCAAGTAAAACAAATGTTTCTTGTACACGGGGAATACAATGTGCAGGAAGATTTTAAAGAAAGGTTATTGCGTAAGGGTTTCCCAGATGTGATGGTGCCTGAATTGCACCAGGAAATTGGCTTGGGTTAGTTTACCAGCTACCACCGGAACCACCACCACCAAAACTACCTCCGCCGAATCCACCAAATCCGCCACTGCTGCTTCCACCGCTGCTATGGCCACCACCAAATCCACTGCCTGCTGCTAGCCACCAAAGAGCACTTGAAGAGTTACGGTATCCTCTTCTATTGTAGTGACCACCACCGCCACCTTTTTTGATGATGCTGATGATGATGAAAACAATGATGATGATGACAATTGCAGGTATGCCATCTTTGTCTTTTTTGTTTCTGTAATTTTCTGGTGCAGTATATTCTCCTTTGGTTGCAGCTATGATTGCATCTGTTCCTTCATCCAATCCACGGTAAAAATCATTTTCACGGAAATTGGGTTTGATTTCATTTTCAATGATCTGTTTGGTCGTTGCATCAGGGAGTGCTCCTTCTAAACCATAACCAGTAGCAATCCACATCTTTCGATCATTTTTTGCTACTAGTAATAAGATACCATTGTTGGTTTCTTTGTTGCCAATTCCCCAGGCTCTACCTAGGGCGACAGCATAATCAGATATCTCATAGATACCCGTACTTTCAATGATTACAATAGCAATTTGGGTAGAAGTGCTGTCGTCAAAAGCAACAAGTTTATTTTCAAGCGCTTCTTTCTGATCAGGTGCTAATGTGTTGGCGTAGTCAACAACAAGTCTGGCAGGCGCGGGTCTTGCAGGTAATTCTTTTTCAATTTGTGCTTGCACAAAGGAAAAAGAAAACAACAAAAGTATGAGGGATATTTTTTTAATCATTTTCCGTAAACGATACCGTCCTCCAATTCGTTTTTATCATCTGATGCGTAAGGAAAATTTGTTTTAAGCGCTTCACCTATATCGCCGATGATGTGACAAACCCCATCTATGAAATGGTGTTGTTTGAATTCAGCTAACATGAGTTTTACTTCATTGTCCCAGAATACTTGTCCCATTTTCTGATAAATGCCCTCATCACCTAAGAGGGCCAGTTGGTGGTCTTTTGTAGCGATATACAACAAAACAGCATTGCGATCTTGGGTCTTGAACATTTCCAATTCTACAAAAACTTCTTTTGCGCGATCGAGTGGATTGATGAATTTACAATGTTGTTCCATGTAAATGCGAATCTCTCCACTGGTCTGTTTTTCAGCAGAACGGATGGCTTCCACCATCCGCTCTTCTTCTTCCTTTGTGAAGAAGGACTGTTTTTTATTTGAAAGAAAATCAAATATGCCCACTGCTTATTTATTAAAATCGACTGTCGGTGCTTTTTCAGCGCCAGCATCTGCTGTGAAAAATCCTTTTTCTGTGAAACCAAACATGCCTGAAAAAAGTACCATAGGAAATCTTTTTACACTGGTGTTGTAATCTTGAACAGCAGCATTGAAATCGTTTCTTGAAACCTTGATACGGTTTTCAGTGCCTTCAATTTGTGCTTGTAGGTCCCTAAAAGCTTCAGTTGCTTTCAATTCAGGATAACGCTCAACAGACACTAAAAGTCTTCCAATTGCACCACTCAATTCACCCTGTGCTTTCTGGAAAGAAGCAATTTTTTCTGGACTCAAATCAGATGCGTTAACAGTCGTTTGAGTTGCCTTTGCTCTTGCTTCAATCACTTGGGTAATGGTTTCCTGCTCAAAATTAGCAGCACCTTTTACAGTGTTTACCAAGTTTGGAATAAGGTCTGATCTGCGTTGGTAATCACTTTCAACATTAGCCCATTTGCCTTTTACATTTTGGTCTTTCTGAACCAATCCGTTATAGCCATTACAGCCATAACCCACCAAAAGTAGAAATAGTCCGAGTACCGAAAGCAATACAATATTACGTGTGCTCATTTTTAAAAAAATTAGGTTTATGAATAAAGATAGCAGATTTGCCCAAAAGGTTGCATGATGCAAATCAAATTGGGATGAACGGCTATTTATTGATGGCTGCTATGCCTGGAAGTACTTTCCCTTCGAAGAATTCCAGCATGGCGCCACCGCCTGTTGATACATAGCTTACCTTATCGTTAAAGCCAAATTGGTTAACGGCTGCAACACTATCGCCACCGCCCACAAGAGAGAAGGCACCTTTTTCAGTTGCTTCAGCTACAGCTTCCGCAATGGCTTTGGTCCCAGCTTGGAATTTTTCCATTTCAAAAACGCCCATAGGTCCGTTCCACAAAATGGTTTTGCTGCTAAGGATTACTTTTCTGAAATCAGCTCTTGCCTGAGTTCCAATATCCAGTCCCATCCAACCGGAAGGAATGGCATAACTATCGCAGTTCTTGGTATTTGCATCGGCAGCAAACTTGTCAGCAATGGTGCTGTCAATCGGTAAATGTATTTTAACGCCTTTTGCTTCCGCTTTTTGTAAAAGTTCTGCTGCGAGTGGAAGACGATCCTCTTCACAAAGAGAATTTCCAATTTCTTTGCCCTGTGCTTTCCAGAAAGTATAGGCCATACCACCACCGATGATGATGTCTGTTGCTTTTTCAAGCAAGTTTTCAATGATCAATATCTTATCTGAAACTTTTGCTCCGCCGATGATTGCTGTGAAAGGCTTTTCCGACTGAAGCATTACTTTTTCTGCACTCTTTACTTCGCCTTCCATGAGCAAGCCAAACATTTTTTCTTCTTTGCTGAAATAATCAGCAATGATCGCAGTAGAGGCATGCGCTCTGTGTGCAGTACCAAATGCATCATTCACATATACATCACCGAGTTTGCTGAGTTGTTCTGCAAAACCAGCATCACCTTTTTCCTCTTCTTTATGGAAACGGAGGTTTTCAAGCAGAAGCACATCACCTGCTTCGAGAAGTGCTGTTGCTTTTTCTGCCGGTTCTCCGATGCAGTCAGATGCAAAAAATACTTCGTTATCGTTACCAATTAGTTTCTGTAGGTGGGGAACAAGATGGAATAGAGAATACTTGTTTGTTGGTCCCTCTTTTGGCCGACCAAAATGGCTCATTAGTATGACGGTACCACCATCTTGGATGATTTTTTGAATGGTTGGTATTGCCGCACGCATGCGCGTATCGTCGGTCACCTCAAAATTTTCATTTAAAGGCACATTGAAATCGACGCGTACCAGGGCTTTTTTACCTTTAAAATCGTATTGGTTGAATTTGCTCATAGTGTAGGGCTTTAAAAAAGAAACCCGGCAGTGGTCGACTGCCGGGTTTGGGTATTTTGTTGATTATTTTGAAATCAATTGTGCGAAGTAGTGTACTGTGCGAACGAGCTGACTTACATAGCTCATTTCATTGTCGTACCAGCTAACTGTTTTTACCAATTGTTGGTCGCCAACAGTCAATACTTTGGTTTGCGTTGCATCAAACAAAGAACCAAAGCGAATGCCAATCACATCACCAGAAACGATTTCATCTTCTGTGTAACCAAAGCTTTCATTGGCAGCAGCTTTCATAGCAGCATTGATTTCTTCAACAGTAGTTTTCTTACCAAGCACTACAGTCAGTTCTGTTAGAGAACCAGTTAGGGTTGGAACACGCTGCGCGGTACCATCCAATTTACCTTTCAATGAAGGAAGTACCAGTCCAATTGCTTTTGCAGCACCCGTGCTGTTAGGGACAATATTTTGTGCAGCTGCTCTAGCTCTGCGAAGGTCGCCCTTCGGATGAGGAGCATCCTGTGTATTTTGGTCGTTTGTATAAGCGTGAACAGTTGTCATCAAACCAGCAACGATAGTGAATTGATCTTCCAATACCTTAGCCATAGGAGCAAGGCAGTTGGTAGTACAAGAAGCGCAGCTGATAATAGTCTCAGAACCATCTAAGATTTCGTGGTTGGTATTGAATACAACAGTTTTAAGATCGCCGGTAGCAGGAGCTGAAATAACAACTTTTTTGGCACCAGCTGCAATATGTCCAGATGCTTTGTCTTTATCAGCAAAGAAACCAGTACATTCTAATACTACATCAACTTCATGTGCACCCCACGGAATTTGAGCTGGGTCTTTTTGAGCGTATATTTTTACTTCATGTCCGTTTACGATAATTGAGTTGTCTGTTGCCTTAACATCTTGTTCAAAACGGCCCTGAGCGGTATCGTATTTGAGAAGGTGGGCCAGTACTGCTGGACTGGTTAGGTCGTTAATGGCTACAATATCAATTCCTTGCATATTGAAGATCTGACGGTAAACTAGGCGTCCTATTCTACCAAATCCATTGATGGCTACTTTAACTGTACTCATAATTGATTGCTTTTGTCTTTTTTCGTGGTGCAAAGGTAAGAACTATTCATTTTTTTTTGTCATAAATCCATAAGAACTTATCTTTGCACACCTTAAACGGAATGGCCCGTTGGTCAATCGGTTAAGACGCCTCCCTTTCACGGAGGAATGAGGGGTTCGATTCCCCTACGGGCTACCAAATGTGAACTTCGGTCAATCTTTAATGGTTGACCGATTTTTTTTAAACAGATTGCCGAATCCAAGTAAAATTTACATTTCAGTTTTACAGAAAACCCTGGTTTTTAACTAAAAATATTGGATTGTATTCCTTATTGATTAAGGATACATTTGTGTAATTACTTTTTTTATCAATGGTTTATGGGGGAAATTAATTTTTTACTGGGCATGATTGGTATGCAGGCGGTATACCTTTTTTGTTATTTTGTTTTATTTCGTAAACAAGAATTCCTCTACTTCCTAATCTTTACCGTTGGTGTTACTTTGTTTGTATTTGTTGTAAAGGATCCGCTCATTAATCCATTTGGACAATTGATAGCAAATAAAAATCGGCAGCCCATAGGATTTGGGATTTTATTTTTGTGTTTGGGTTTATATTACCGATTTACCAGATTTTTTATTGAAGCACCAGTTCTCCACCATTTTTATAACACCGTAATTAAAGTTGCAGAGTTTGTGGCTTATGCAGCAGGCATTGCTCTGTTATTAAAGGTTTTCCTGACCGCTGAAATTGGATTTATGGAAACAGGTGCAAAGTTGATATTCTTTTTGAATCTGCCAGTCCAAGTGTTTCTGCTTGTTTATTTATTTTGGACAAGAGCGTTGTTTAATTACATGTTGTTTTTTGGAAGTTTATTCATGAGTGCCTTTTTTAAAGTGGGACTTATTCCTATTATTTTAAGCACCAATAATAATGTTGATTTTCGGAAAGAGCTTTCATTTATTTTATTTGGATTGGTAGTGAATTTTTTATTTTTCAACTTTATGTTGATTTATAAATTCAGACGCAGTGAAAAACAAAAGCCACAATTGGATTTACAAAAAGCAGAAGCACTTCAAATTCAAAGAAGCGAAATAAGCAACGACCTTCATGATGATTTAGGTTCAGTCTTGAGTAGTATTCAAGTCTATGCAGATATGGCCTCAAAAGATTTTGTTACTGGTGGAAATAAAACAGAACGCTATCTTCAAAAAATTTCTAGTGGCATTAAAATGGCAATGGATAATATTGGGGATGTTATTTGGGCTGTGAGAAACGACCAAGTCAATGAAAAGTCAATCAGCAGCCGCATTAAAGATTTTTTCATCGATGTTTTTGATGCGCGTGGTATCGAATGCACTTATGAAATCGATTCAGCATCTGAAGATTCGATCACGGGAATTCTTTCAAGAAAATACTTATTGCTTATTGTAAAAGAAGCAATAAATAATGCAATAAAGCACAGTGGGGCAAATTGTATCAAAGTAAAATTGAATACTATTGGAGAATCTCTACATCTTGCTGTAGAGGACGATGGAAAAGGGGTTGATGAAAAAATTATCAGTTCAGGAAACGCCTTCTCTAGCTTGCGAAATCGCACTTCAAAGCTTGGAGGTGTCATAACCATTCGAAATGCAAATGGGCAAGGAACTTTGGTTGAATGTGTATTCCCTATTACTACAATTAGGGAGAAGTGAACAAACGAATAAGCCTTTAATTTGTATATGATCAAAATTCTTTTATATGACGATCACCGTGAGAGACGAGAAAGCCTAGAAGAGTTGTTTACTTGTGCTACAGGTTTTTCTTTCTTAGGGGCCTTCCCTGATTGTAGTCAATTAAAATCGCAAATAAATGAATATTCACCAGACATTATTTTAATGGATATTCGAATGCCAGGTGTAAATGGCATTCAAGCTACTCAGTTAGTTAAGCAAATTAGCCCCGCTACAAAGATAATTATTCAAACTGTTTACGACGATGATGAAAACATCTTTAACAGCTTAAAGGCAGGTGCAGAGGGGTACATTCTAAAAAGCACTCCTGGAGATAAAGTCATCCAATGTATAGAAGAAGTTCATGGAGGAGGCGCAGTTATTACACCATCTATTGCTCTAAGGGTTACCCGATATTTTAATACTCAGCCACTTGCAGTTTCAGTTGAAAATGGACTTACCGGCAGAGAAACGGAGGTCTTGCAATTAATGACTCAAGGACTGAGTTATAAAATGGTAGCAGCAAAACTTGGTATTACCTATAACACAGTGAATGCCCACGTAAAAAAAATCTACGAAAAGCTTAGTGTTAATTCTCTTGGTGAGGCAGTCTCTGTTGCCCTACGTAATAAAATCGTCTAGTTATATTAATGCTTATCCCTATATCTAGGGATAACTACAATCCCTTCTGTACAATAGTTTTGTTCAATACGCTCTTCATTTGGCTAATTTTCTTTCCATGAATAAATCATTGGTTTTTTTTATTTTATTTTCAGCTGTAACCTTTCAAGCATCAGCCCAGGAAGACTTTTATGTTGCTACTAATGAGGTTGTATACATAGAGGCCTCTAACACGCTAACTGTCCAGGGCAACCTCACGAACAACGGCACGATCTCTGGTTCTGGTATATTGTCGTTATCGGGTTCATCTGCACAAACGGTCTCTGGAACAGGTTCGGTAAAGCACATTACGGTAAACAATGCAGCTGGTGTAACAGTAACATCGGGAAGCAATAAGCTAAATGTATTGGGTGTGCTTACACCTACAGCTGGTACAATAACTACCAATGGTAATTTGGTATTAAAGTCAACTGCTACAGAAGAAGGCACTATCGGCACGGTAGCTACCTGTCCAACCAATCCTTTTAGTGGTAACGTAACGGTAGAGCGATACATCCCAGCAAACCAAAGATCCTATCGTTTTCTAACGCCAGGTGTTACTACAACTACATCGATCAATGCGAACTGGCAAGAAGGAGCTACAGGCAGTACAAACAATCCTAATCCTGGTTATGGTACACATATTACAGGAAGCACCAGTGGTGCAAACGGATTGGACGCTACATTATCTGGAAGCGCAAGTTTATACAGTTATAATGCAGGCAGCCAATTATGGTCTGCAATCACCAATACATCAATACCAACATTTAAAGCAGGAGAAGGCTACCAGTTGATGGTAAGAGGTAGTAGAGCAATCGACTTAACCAATGTAGTTACACCGGCTCCGGACAATACGGTAATCAGAAGCACAGGAGCACTGAGCGTATGTGATGTAAGCTTTACTACTTCATCGGCAGTCCCGTTGAGTAACGCTGCTACAGGCTGGTCATTTATTGGTAATCCGTATTGGTCTATTGTTGACTTGAACACGGTTATAAAGACGAACATTGAGTCTACTTATTACTATTGGGATCCAACACTAACAGGCCTCAACAACAGAGGAGCCTATGCCACACTAGCGATTGATGGTAGTGGAGGAGAGATCAGATCTATTTTAACTTCTAATGTCTCAAAGTACTTACAACCTGGTCAGGGCTTCTTTATCAGGAACACTTCATCGTCACCTTCATTAACGTTCAAGGAGAGTGACAAGGTAACGAGTGCAGCGAACAAGAAATTGATCTTCCAGAAGAACCCTGTTGGTTCTGTTATGGAGTTGGGAGAGATGGACAATGCAAGGATCAGGGGTAATGGCAGCAGTGCAACGGAGAAGGTATACTTGTCGTTGTTTTTAAAAGAGAAGTTGAATGTGAGTCCAGCGGATGGTTTTGCATTAACGTACAATAGCAGATACAAAAACACACAGGGTGCTGAGGATGCAGCAAAGTTCACCAATCCGGATGAGAACATCGCTGCGATGTACAACAGTACTAGGTTCTCGATACTGGGCATGCAAACGAGTTCGTATGTGAACAGCGATACGATCCCGATTACGATGTGGAACTTGAACGACAGGGACTATGTGTTGCAGTTGAACCTAACGCAGTATGTAGATCCACAGCGCGAGATATTTTTATTGAACAGGGTAAGTGGTATAGCTACGAAGGTGGATAATACAGGCATCCTTGATTTTGCGTTCAGACCTACAGTGGGTGTAAGGACGAAGGATGATCTGGCAATAGTATTTAATACATCACGGATAGCACCAAAGCCAAGGAGTAGAAAAGACTTGGTGGTGTTCCCTAATCCCACAACCACAGGTATTGTGCAGTTCAGTATCCCAAACACAACAGGCAAGTTGAACTTGAGTCAGGGTGCACAAGCAGAGGTGTTTGATGCAACTGGCAGATCGGTGTTGATAGGAGATGTGGAGATGGTTGGAGGCAGTGTAGGACAGTTGGACCTTACCAACCTCAGTGATGGAGCCTACACGATGAAGGTAACGATAGGAGGACAAGTGTTCATGACTAAAGTAATTAAGCAGTAATAGAAATAAGAAAATGAAGAAGTATATCAAAAGTATTATTGTGTGTTTGTTTGTGGTGATGACTGCAAACGCGCAAGACAACAACAGTTCAATTAGTGAGGACTTAAAGTCAATCTGGAACAGAGACAATAGTACACCTAGTGATGATATCTATCCGATAGGATCAGCAGCTACTGAGTCGGGTGAGAATCCTGGATTAGGTGGAGGTTCAGATACTGTTGCGGATGCACCCATCGATGGCGGACTAAGTGTATTACTTGCTGCAGGAGTAGTTGTAGGAGCAAGACGTATTAGAAGGGAAGTCAATAAATCCAAAGACAAAGAAAAGAACCCAGCAAAATAAAAACACCATCCAAAACAAACACAAATAATCATTGTATATGAACAGCTCAAGAAAATCAATTTTAATCGGTTTATTACTCTTAGTTGCAACAACCTTTACACAAGCACAAGTGGGAGTTGGAACAATCACGCCCAATGCATCTGCGCAGTTGGATGTAAGCTCAACCACAAAAGGATTTTTACCTCCGAGAATGACGACTGGACAACGGGATGCCATAGCTAGCCCTGCTTCCGGCTTGATTATTTATAACACCACTACCAATAGTTTGGAGATCAGAAACAGCTCGGCCTGGGTATCACTGGGTCCCGCAGCCGACGCAATGCCTACTATTCAAATCGGCAACCAGAAATGGATGAGTAAGAATCTCGATGTAGCCTTCTACCGCAACGGCGACGAGATACCGCAGGTTACTGACGCCACAGCATGGACTGCATTAACCACAGGGGCCTGGTGTTACTACAATAACGATCCCATCCAGGGAGGCAAGTTTGGAAAATTGTACAATTGGTATGCTGTAAATGAT
>JBKCGF010000061.1:0-1829 GCA_046303455.1 Chitinophagaceae bacterium
AATATTGTACAAATAATAGTCAATTTAGTCAGTGTTTCACTTTCCAACCCCAACTACTTTTACAACACATTAAGCAACTCAATTTAAAATCATGAATATGCAACCTAACATGCAGCCAACGATGCAACCTACGATGCAGCCAACAATGGCCAATCAAAATCACAAGGACATACCCGGTAATCCTTCCACTGCAACAAGCAGTCAGCTTAAATTAAACGACCGCTCAAATGGACAGCCTTTAAGGGTTTTAAGTGAAGAGGACTGGCAGTTCTGGATCCACAACGGATATGTTGTAATCAAGCAAGCAGTTCCAAGAGAGCAGGCCTTGAAGACTGCAGCATTTCTTTGGGAGTTCGAAGAGAAGGACCCCAATGACAAAGAAACCTGGTATGCACCAGCAAGGGCTGAAATGAAGATGAAAGAGCTCACCAACAGTGGAATGGTTGAAGTGTATAATCACCAATATTTATGGGACAACAGACAGATGCCAAGAGTTCATGATGCATTTACCGATGTTTGGGGCACGGAAAAATTATGGGTAACTATCGATAGGGCTAATTTGAATTTCCCTATGCGTGAAGGCTTTGAGTTCAAAGGATTTATTCATTGGGATTATGATCCTGATACCAAACCACAAAATGTTCAGGGGGTTTTGGCTTTAGCCGATCAGACTGATGAAAATATGGGAGGCTTTCAGTGTATCCCTCAATTGATGCGTGATTATGATACCTGGAAACTAACTCAACCCGAAGACCGCAATCACTTTCAACCAGATACCAAAGGATATGAAGATAAATTCATTAAGGTAAAACTTGAAGCAGGAGATCTTTTGATTTTCAATAGCCTTTTACCACATGGCATCAGACCTAACCTTTCACAGGATAAAGTAAGAATAGCACAATACGTTTCAATGATGCCTGTTCAGGAAAATGATGAAGCACAACGTCAATGGCGTATTAATTCATGGCGTGATCGCATAGCGCCTGAAGGCTATGCATTCCCTGGTGATCCAAGAAATTGGGAGAAGACAAAATACGGGACAGCAGAGTTGAGTCCGCTCGGAGAAAAATTATTAGGAATATCATCATGGTAATAAAATCAAACAACCAATTGTATACCCTGCTTAACAATGGCAAACAAATGCCATTGTTAGGCCTGGGTACTTATAACATGTTTGGAGAAGTTGTAACCAATGCCGTACAAATAGCATTGGAAACTGGCTATCGCTTAATTGATGGCGCTCAAATGTACCATAACGAAAAAGAGGTTGGAGAAGGAATAAGAAGAAGTGGGATACCTAGAGATGAAATTTTCATCACGACAAAAATCGATAATTGCAATCAGGGTTATGATGAAACACTTCGTTCCTATGAACAAAGTTTAAAAGATTTAGGTGTTGAAAAAGTCGATTTACTTTTAATCCACTGGCCCATCAAGGGGAAGAGAGAAAGCACCTGGAAAGCATTAGAGCAATTGTACAACAATCAACATGTTGGTGCCATTGGTACAGGTAATTATCTTATCCCATTTCTTCATGAGTTGGAACACTATAGTTCTATTACTCCGACAGTCAACCAGATAGAATTTAGTCCCTTTTTATATCTCAAAGCCGAACTGGATTATTGTCAGCAACATCAAATTTGCTTGCAGTGTTACACTCCATTAATGAGGGGGCAAAAACATGACCACCCAAGCATAGTATCTGTTGCCCGGAAATATGAAAGAACAGCAGCGCAAATCATTTTACGCTGGGCTGTACAACAAGGGATTTCAACCATTCCCAAATCTGAAAACCCTGATAGAATCAAAGAGAACTTTGATATCTTCAA
>JBKCGF010000062.1:0-4819 GCA_046303455.1 Chitinophagaceae bacterium
AGGTTGTTGCTGCAAAGCCAGCTGCAAAACCTGCTGCGAAGCCAGCTGCGAAAGCAGTCGTGAAGCCAGCTCCAAAACCAGTACCTGTAAAGGCGGCTGCTAAATCAGCTGTAAAAACAGCGCCTGCAAAAGTAGCTACCAAGCCTGAGGCTAAGGTTGCTCCAAAAGCAGTAGCTGCAAAACCTGTAGCACCCAAAGCAGAGGCTCCTAAAAAGGCAGCAAAACCAGCTCCTGCAGCAAAGCCACAAGCACCAACAAAGGCTGCAAAACCAGCTAAAAAAATACCAGCTATCGCCCCTGAAATCAGGTTTGCTGAAACAAGTAAAGTTGCAGCTAGTCCTGCTGAAATCAGAAAAGCCTTAAGGGCAAAAGAGGCAAAAAAAGAAAATAAGCCAGTCCCGATGCCTAAAATCAATACAAAGTCTGCTCGTAAATATGAACCTGAGTTCACCAAGTCTGTTCTAGATGCTAAAGAAGAAGTTATTCAAACTGGACCAACTCAGCGTTATTCTGATGTTGAATTGCTTGAATTCAAAGAATTGATTCAAAATAAACTCAACGCTGCAAAGCAAGAATTGGCCTATTTAAATGGATTGATCACCAGAAAAGATTCAATGAGTGGTGAAGATTCTGATACCCGTTACATGACCATGGAAGACGGAAGTCTGAGTATGGAGCGTGAACAATTGAGCCAAATGGCCAGTCGTCAAATTGATTTCATCGAGAAACTGGAAAAAGCCTTGATGAGAATTGAGAACAAGACCTATGGTATTTGCAGGGTAACAGGAAAACTTATTGATAAGGCACGTTTGAGGGCTGTTCCCCATGCAACTTTGAGTATGGAAGCAAAGACTGGTATGAATAGGCCAGGTTCGAGCTTCTAATTTTCTACCTCATTTCCTGCATTGCAACAAGTTTGCTGTAAATGCCATTTTGGGCAATCAAATCCTCGTGCTTACCCCTTTCTGCAATCGTGCCTTTATCGAGCACAATGATTTCATCTGCATGACGAATAGTAGAAAGACGGTGTGCAATGATGATGCTGGTTCTGTCTTTCATCAAATGATTGATGGCGTCTTGTACCCATTTTTCACTTTCGGTATCAAGTGAAGAAGTGGCTTCATCTAAAATGAGGATAGGCGGATTTTTCAAAACGGCTCTTGCTATTGTCACCCTTTGTTTTTCACCACCACTGAGTTTGGATCCACGATCGCCAACCAAGGTGGCATATCCCTGTTCTTTTCTTTCGATGAAGTTGTGTGCGTTAGCAATTTTAGCAGCTTGAATTATTTTTTCAGGATCAGCATGAAGATTGCCCAATGCTATGTTGGCCTGAATGGTATCATTGAATAAGATAGGTTCTTGGGTAACAATGCCCATCAGGTTCCTAAGTTCTGACATCTTGAAGCGTTTGATGTTGATACCATCAATAAGTACTTCACCAGATGTAGCATCGTGAAAACGAGGTATAAGGTCGGCTAGAGTAGATTTTCCTGCCCCTGATGATCCTACCAGTGCTATGGTTTGTCCCTTTTTTATGGTCAGGTTGATGTTCTGTAAAATGGTTTTATCCTGATAGGCAAATCCAACATTTTTTAATTCGATTGTATCACTAAATCCTGAAATCGGGACAGGATTCGGATCCTCTTTAATGGATTGTTCTTCTTTGATCAAAAGCTGAATACGTTCGATACTTGCAGCACCTTTTTGAATATTATAAGAAGCTGTACTGAATGCTTTGAGTGGGTTGATGATCTGAGTAAAGATGGCAATGAAAGTCAGGAAATCCGGACCATTCAATGAAAAGCTTTTATTCAAAACCAATGAACCTCCATAATACAAAACACAGCAAACTGCCACGATACCAAGGGTTTCAGATACAGGTGATGCAAGGTCCCTTCTTCTGATGGTGTGGTTCTTGATTTGAAGTAATTCTGTGTTTTCTTTTTTGAATTTATCCAGTTGTTGTTCCTCTGCATTAAATGCTTTCACAACTCTTATTCCTCCTAATGTCTCTTCTATTGTGCTTAGGATTTCACCCAGTTTGATTTGAACGCTGTTGGATACTTTTTTAAGTGATCTGCCAATTCTGCCAATGATAAGACCAGCAATAGGGAGGAACAGGAGTAGAAAAAGAGAGAGTTCCGGACTCAGGTTAATCATTGCAAACAGATAGAGTGCAATCAGGATGGGTTCCCTGAAAAAACTTTCCAGAAAACTGATGGTTGAAAATTCTACATCCTGAAGATCATTGGTGAGTTTACTCATGATATCGCCCTTCCTTTGTTCATTAAAGAAACCGACAGGCAGTTTCAATATTTTGGTGAACATGTCCGTTCGCATATCATTGATGATATTGTTACGGATAGGTGTTAAAACGTACATCGAACCATAGAGGAAAATATTTTTAAGGACGATGGACATGATTACAATCAAGCAAATGATTGCAAGTGCTTGTATACGGCCTTCTGGAGTTTGTGTTAAGGTAGAAAGTGTGTCGTACAATTGATCGGAAAGTCCGCCTAATTTAAAGCGAGAAGCAGTTACTCCACCTTCTTGCTGGAGTCCGAATATTAAGGTCAAAAAAGGGGCCAGCATGGCCAGGGAGATGAGGGAAAAAAATGCGGAAAGAATGTTCAGGATGAAATATCCTGTTACCATTCTGGGATATTTTTTGATATAATTAAAAATTACGCCCAGGCTCTTCATTATGCTGACTTATGTTTTTAGAGAATTAGCACCAAAAGTAACTAATTTTACATCCATCAAGCATCCATTATGGAGGAAAGCAAAAGACAGAAACAAATCGCAGGCGTCATTCAAGAGGAAATGAATGATATTTTTTTGAGAATGGGTCTCAACATGATGGACGGGGGAATGGTATCCATCTCTCAAGTGAAGATTACACCTGATCTGCTTGAAGCCAGAATTTATTTGAGTTTGTTCCAGTTGAATAATGCTGTTGCGGCTTTGAAAAAAATTGAGGACAGAAAAGGCGAGATCAGACGTGAATTGGGCTTAAGAATGAAGCAGCAATTAAGAAGAATTCCTGAGCTGAGATTTTTTAAGGATGATACACTCGACCACGTATTCCGCATGGAAGAGCTCTTCAAAAAAATTAATGAAGAAAAAAACAAATGAATTTTAGGACCATCCTGAAATTTGCCTGGCGCTATTTCAAGGCCAAAAAATCTACCAATGCCATCAATGTTATATCATGGGTGAGTGTTGTTGCTATTGTTTTTGGGACTGCTTCATTGATCGTGATTCTCAGTGCTTTTAATGGATTTGAATCTCTGGTGAAATCACTTTATGCTTCTTTCTACCCTGATATAAAAATCACAGCAGCAAAAGGTCAGCTGATCACACTTACTCAAAAGCAATTGGATGAATTGAGAGGTATAAAAGGTATCGAGACATTTAGTTTGGTTGCAGATGAAAAAGCGCTCATACAAAATGGTGGTTTACAAACAGTAGTTCACATAAAGGGAGTTGATGAAAACTATGCAGGTGTTGCAGGAATAGCATCACATCTTTATCGTGGTGAGTACAATTTGGGAAATGAAGATCAGCCGGGTCTGGTTTTTGGTGTTGGCGTAGAACAGGCGCTCGCACTGGCTTCTGACCAGGCCATCTCTCCTGTATCGGTTTATTTACCCAATAAAAAAATTACTGGTACTACTGACCCATTGGCCTCTTTATCCCTTTCACTTGCCAATCCCACAGGAAGTTTTGCTATTCAATCTGAATTTGATAATAAATATGTGATTACCAATCTTGATTTTATACGTGCGTATGCTGGTTACCAGCAAGATCAATACAGTGCTGTAGAAATTAAATTATCACCCAATGTAAATGTTGAAGACCTGGTTGAAACAATGATGTCTCTCCTGGGAAAATCTTATAAAGTTGAGGACAGGTTTCAGCAAAACAGTACATTATACAATACCATTAAATTAGAGAAGTTAGCCATCTATGGTATTTTTTCTCTTATTCTTATTGTCGCTGCCTTCAATATGTTAGGGGCATTGAGTATGCTGGTGTTGGAAAAAAAGAAAGATATTCAGGTATTGATGGCCATGGGGGCTGACCAATCATTGATACAAAAAATATTTCTGGCTGAAGGTATTTTATTGTCCAGTCTCGGTACAATCGGAGGGATGTTGATTGCATTGATGTTATATTATCTCCAAGTCACTTATAAGTTAGTGCCATTACAAGGTGAAACCTTTTTAATAGATTATTATCCCGTTCAGTTGTTGTATACAGATTTCTTGCTGGTAGGAATTACCGTCTTTTCCATTGGTGCAATTGCTTCATGGATTCCTTCAAGGAAAGCAGCGGCTGATCAGATGAACTTGCGCAACTGAGTTTAATAATCTCCGATAGTTTCTGGAAGTTGTGCCAAGGCTTTAGCCAGTTGGTCGTCATTTGGAGCAATACCATGCCAGCCATGATCGTTTTCCATGAAATCAACGCCTTTGCCCATTAATGTTTTCATGATGATGGCGATTGGCTTTCCCTTTCCAGTTTCTTCTTTGGCCAAGGCTAAAATGCGGATAACGTCATCCATATCATTACCATCCATTTCCAGGGTTTTCCAGCCAAATGTTTCAAATTTTTCAGTTAGGTTACCCAGGTAAATAACTTTATCATTTGGACCATAAATTTGTTGGCCATTAAAATCGACTGTAGCAATCAGGTTATCTACTTTGTGGTGTGCTGCAAACATAACAGCTTCCCAAATTTGTCCCTCTTGCAATTCTCCATCCCCATGCAACGAATAAACCAGGTTACTGTCCTTATTCAGTTTTTTAGC
>JBKCGF010000063.1:0-4243 GCA_046303455.1 Chitinophagaceae bacterium
CATAAAAAATGAGAATAAAATTAGTCGCATGTTCAGTGATTGTGCATTAAACTTAATTCAATCATAAACACAATGGATCTATTCTGTGTTAAATTTTTTAAGACAACATTAAAATAGCAAAGATTTCAATAGATTAGTGAACCAATAAATGGTTTAGAAATGAAACACTTTCTGTGGATTGCTTTAATTGGTTTTATGATTTCGTGTACGAAGGAAGAAGTTCCTGTAGAAGAGCCAGTTGTTAATCCACCGATAGCACCTGTAGAACCCAAAGTGTATTCGTTTGAAACTACTCCCGCATGGTTTGATGAATTTGATGTAAACGGATTGCCCAACAATCAAATATGGGGATATGATGTAGGTGGTGGTGGCTGGGGCAATAATGAATTACAAAACTATACAGCCAATGATCTTGACAATGCAAGGGTTGAGAATGGTAAATTAATTGTAACTGCTATTAAAGAAGCATCAGGCACGCGTCAATACAGTTCAGCACGATTGGTTACAAAGGGAAAGAAGGACATGAAATACGGTCGCGTTGAAATTAAAGCAAAAGTACCGGCGGGACTAGGCAGCTGGCCAGCACTCTGGATGCTGGCTTCACAAACCACTTACGGTTCTACTTATTGGCCGGACCAAGGTGAAATAGATATCATGGAGCACGTTGGATTTGATCCTGCTATCGTTCATGCTTCTGTTCATACCAATATTTTCAATCACGTAATGGGAACACAAAAAACAGCAAAAACGACAGTTCCTACATTCAATAGTGAGTTTCATGTTTATCGCTTAGACTGGACTCCAGATGAAATAAAAGCATTTATTGACGACAGAGAGTTTTTTGCATTTAAAAGACAAGGTGTGCTTTGGCAGGAATGGCCATTTAATCAACCACAACATCTTCTTGTAAATATTGCTATAGGTGGCAACTGGGGAGGTCAAAAGGGAATAGACGATAGTATCTTTCCAATCAGTATGGAATTAGATTATGTTAGATATTATGCTTTAAAACAATAGTATTTATATTTATGGTATGATGAAATACATTATACCATTCCTGCTTCTATCATTAAGCAGTACTGCCCAAACCATCCCAGTCAATAAACAAGCCGTGCTAAGCTCAGTTGCTAAACACGAAAAAGAACTAATTGGCCTCAGCGATGAAGTATGGGCCCACGCGGAAATTGCCATGAAAGAGCACCAATCGGCAAAAGCACTTTCTGAATATGCAGAAAAACAAGGCTTCAAGGTAACACGCAACATCGCTGGTATCCCGACTGCTTTTGTCGCGGAATATGGATCAGGAAAACCAATCATTGGTATTCTTGGCGAATTTGATGCACTACCTGGCTTATCTCAAAAAGCACAAACCACTAAAGAAGCCTTGAAAGAAGGCGCTGCTGGTCATGGTTGTGGACACAATATGTTCGGCGCAGCTAGTCTCGGTGCTGCGGTCTCCATCAAAGAATTGATTGCATCAGGTAAACTAAAAGGAACCATTCGTTTTTATGGTACGCCTGCAGAAGAAGACCTCGCTGGTAAAGTCTATATGGCAAGAGATGGTGTGTTCAATGATTTGGATGTGTGCCTCGACTGGCATCCGGATTATGAAAACAAAGCCAACATGCAAAGCTCACAAGCTGTTGTAAGCTATACCGTAACCTTTAAAGGAAAAAGCGCACACGCAGCAGCAGATCCCTGGAATGGCAAAAGTGCATTGGATGCAGCAGAACTCTTTAATATTGGTATGAATTTCCTGCGCGAACACATCAGACCCAGTGTTCGTATTCACTATGTTTACAAACAAGCAGGTAATGTGCCGAATGTAATTCCTGATGAAGCAAGTGTATGGATCTGGATCCGCGATTCTAAAAGAAGCGGTGTAGCTACTGTTGAAGAAAGAATGAAAGAAATTGCTGAAGGTGCTGCAAAAATGACCAGGACCGAAGCGAGCTTCTTCATGGAAAACGGACTATATGAAATACTGGTAAATGAGTCAGGAGCAAAAGCGCTTCATAAAAACATGGAACTGGTAGGTCCCATCAAATACACGGATGATGAAATAGCATTTGCAAATAAAATCATGAAAGAGTATGGCGCTGAGCCTCTTGGTATAAATGGTGCCATCAAACCTATGGAAGCTACCAGACCAGATCCAGATGGAGGTTCCACAGATGTTGGTGATGTAAGTTATCTCGTACCGGAAATTACACTGAATGCAGCAACAGCTCCTTTCAAATCTCCATGGCATTCATGGGTGGTAGTGGCTTGCGGTGGAATGAGTATCGGACACAAAGGAATGTTGTTTGCTGCAAAATCATTGGGCACAACAATGGTCGACCTTTTTGAAAATGAAACACTGAGAAAAGAAATTCGTGCTGAATTCGAAAAGAGAAAAGCGAATGAAGTCTGGAAAGCCATGCTACCAGAAGGCCCACCGCCTGTCCCTAAATATTAATTGAACAGAAGTCAATAAAAAAAGAGCAGCTATCAACTGCTCTTTTTTATTTCGTGTATTTACAATTCTATTTTACTTGGCAATTCCCAATGGAGAGAAATAAAGGAAAATACCTAATATAACTGCAAGCACAAACAAGGATAAAACAACATCAACCCAATTCCATGTAGCTCTGCTCGCTGCTTTATCTTCAGCAACAGTTGTTGCAAAAGTTAATCCTCTCACTTTTTCTTCAGATGGTGCTTCACTCATGAAACTGATTGCAACAAAAACTACAACACTGAACAAGAACAACCAGATACAGAAATAAAGGAAACTCAAGGTTGCAAACTGATGCAACAAACCACCTACTTCAAAACTATCTTGAAACAATTGCATAGTAAGTTTGGTAATGCCCAATATAAATCCTGATACCATTGCAGTATAAGCACCCTTCGCATTCAATCGCTTAAAGAAAACACCAAGCAAAAAGACTGCAGAAATTGGTGGTGCCAAATAAGATTGTACAGTCTGTAAATAATTATACAAACCATCATCAATTCTTCCCATCAAAGGAATCCAAGCCATACCCATCAAAACAATTACTCCTGTTGCAATGCGACCTACCTTCACCAACTCTTTTTCAGTCGCATTGGGATGTGACTTTTTATAAATATCAATCGTATACAAAGTAGAACAAGCATTGTACACCGATGCGAGTGAACCCATCAATGCGGCAAGCACTCCTCCTGCTCATACACCACGCAAACCAACTGGCATGATCGCTTTCACCATTACTGGAAATGCTGCATTGGTATCATCCAATTGAATTTTTCCTTGAACACTCAAGGTATAAGCAATCAAACCGGGAATCAAGAAGATGAAAAACGGAAACAGTTTTAATAAAGCTGCAAAAATGGTACCTCTCCTTGCTTCTTGTTCATTTTTTGCAGCAAGACACCTCTGCACGATGTGCTGATCAGTACACCAATACCAAACACCAACAATAGGTGATGCAAATAAAATACCCAACCATGGAAACTCAGGATCACTCAAGGGTAAGAACATGTTCAATTTCTCCTTGGGCAATGATTGCATCAAATTATCCCATCCGCCGACTTCCCTCAATCCAAATACCAACAATAAAAATGAACCAGATAACAAGACGATGGCTTGTATAGCTTCAGTATACATCACTGCATGCAATCCTCCTAAAATGGTATAAACACCTGTAACCACTACCAGTATTACAGCGCCTGTCCAGAAATCAACTCCTAAAAATTGATTAAACACCAATGCACCCGCAAAAATGGTAACAGATGCTTTAGCAATGACATAACTGATCAACTGAATTATAGTAAGCAGTCTTCTCGCCTGCGGATTGAATCGCTTTTCCAAGAATTCTGGCATGGTGTAGACGGAGCTGCGTAAATAAAACGGCACAAACACCCAACCAAGAATAAGAACGATATAAGAATGTAATTCGTAATGTCCAAGCACGGTACCAGATTTTGCAGCAGAACCAGCTAAACCCACAATATGCTCTGATCCTACATTTGAAGCAAGAATAGAAGCGCCAATCACAAACCAACCCAAATTTCGGTTAGCCAAAAAATAATCCGAAGTTGTCTCTTTACTTTTTTTAATACTCCAAATAGAAACTGCACCAATAACAAGGAGATACAAGACGACAAATAGCCAATCGACAGGTCCTAAAAATTGCATAATGTTGGTTTTGGTTGTGTTTCCGAATATAACTCAAAATCACGAACCATTTAACCATCAACATCAATGCACTTTCTTTTC
>JBKCGF010000064.1:0-1576 GCA_046303455.1 Chitinophagaceae bacterium
GACCGAAATGATTGCTGAAGTGGTAGTTGCGCGCAAGCTCGAGACCACCCACCATGAGATCCTGAACGCCATCCACCCACACCCAACCATGAGTGAAGGGGTTAAGGAAGCGGTTGCAGCGGCTTATGGGGAGGCGATTGACATTTAATACATGGGAATAGGGAGAAGGGAACAGGGAATAGGTAACATTTCCAAATCCTTTTTTGGAAGAATAAATAATAATTTTTACCTTTGCCGTCCCTAAAAAATTGAGTTTATGGCACGAGTATGTCAGGTTACAGGAAAACGCCCTATCACAGGAAACAAGGTTTCGCATTCAAATATCAAAACCAAGCGTCGTTTTCTGCCTAATCTTCAAACCAAGCGTTTCTTCTTAGCGGAAGAGGACAAATGGATTACTTTGAAGTTGTCTTCTGAAGCTATCCGTACCATCAACAAGAATGGTTTGTATACTGTAGTGAAGGAATTAAGGGCATCAGGCGTTAGTATTTAATTAAAGAAATAAACCGAAAGGCAATGGCTAAGAAAGGTAACAGGGTTCAAGTGATTTTGGAGTGTACAGAGCACAAGACCAGCGGAATGGCCGGTACAAGTCGCTACATCACTTCTAAGAACAAAAAGAACACCCCAGAACGTATGGAGTTGAAGAAGTTCAACCCTATCATGAAGAAATACACAGTTCACAAAGAAATTAAATAATCATGGCAAAGGCAGCATCAAAGAACGCGAAAGTAAAAGACTTGAAAGCTTCAGCAGAAGCTAAGAACTGGACCAAGGTGATCAAGGCTGTAAGAAGCCCTAAGTCTGGTGCCTATACTTTCAAAGAGCAGATTGTGCACAAGGATAAAGTGAAGGATTTCCTCGCTCAATAAAAAAGATTTTAGTCGCATGACCAGAGCTGTTCCGTTATTTGTATCGGGACAGCTTTTGTTTTAATGGCAATACCTATGGGATTTTTTGATAAGCTATTTGGGAAAAAGGAAAAAGAGCAACTCGATAAGGGTCTGGAAAAGACCAGGGAAGGTTTTTTCTCCAGAATCACCAAGGCCATCGCTGGGAAAAGTCAGGTTGATGACGAAGTACTCGATCAACTAGAAGAAGCCATGATTTCTGCGGATGTTGGCGTGGATACTACATTGGCCATCATTGAAAAAATTCAAGCAAGGGTTGCGCGAGATAAATATTTGGGAACCGATGAGTTGAATGGTATTCTTCAAGAAGAAATTCGAGCGATACTTGTTGATGATGAAAAAGATACCATCAAGCGTTTCGAACTTCCGGAAGGAAAAAAGCCTTTTGTGGTATTGGTGGTAGGCGTTAATGGTGTTGGTAAAACTACAACTATTGGTAAACTGGCTACCAACTTCAAAGCTGCTGGTAAATCTGAGATGTTGGGTGCTGCAGATACATTCAGAGCTGCGGCAGTCGACCAGCTCACCATCTGGAGTGAAAGAGCCGGTGTTCCCATCGTAAAAAAAGAAATGGGTAGCGATCCTGCTTCAGTGGCTTTTGATGCAGTCAATAGTGCTGTTGCAAAAGGTGCAGATATTTTATTGATTGACACTGCTGGTCGCTT
>JBKCGF010000065.1:0-1445 GCA_046303455.1 Chitinophagaceae bacterium
TGGCAAATGTTTTAATGAAGATTCAACTTCATCTATCAATTTTATGACGCCCTTATCAACCGTCATTCTCCCTACAGCACCCGTCTGGTCTGTATTCCACACATAACCCCTTCCGTGAATTTTAAACTTCGATAATTCATCAAGGTCAGTGTCCTCACTTCCAATATAAAATACTGGTATAAACTTTTTTTCAGGGAATGCTTTTGCAAACTGCTGACACAATGCAATCACATGAGCAGTCTTATAAATGAAATACAAATACCCTGTAAAAATATTAGGCTGATGCGCAGTACAGATGGTGAAAGCATTCTCGTTACTTAATGCTGCAATATTTTCCAGCTGTGCAGTTGAGGCATCTACTGAAGCATAAGCATCTGTAAATACACGCTGAATCAAATTTCTATCGGTCTGAAAATTTTGACGAGCTGCAATGGCTTGGCTCAAACCGTTTAGGTCAGTTGGACAAGCATAGAAGGATTGAATGAAATCTTTTTTTTCCAGGTAATCAGAGATCAACTTGGAAAACATGTTGGTCTCTTGATAGTCGATATAGCTACACGAAGACTTCATGTTATAAAATTAATGAATTACTTCTCCCTCAAGATCATAATCATATGCCTTGGTAATTTTAACGTGTACAAAATCACCTGGATTCAATTTCTTGGTGGAATGCACAATCACCTCATTATCTACTTCCACACTATCAAACTCTGTCCTACCAATGTACCTGCCAGCCTCTTTCTTATCAATTATTACCCTCAAAGTTTTTCCGATGTACTCTTGGTTCTTTTCAAAACTGATTTCCTGTTGAAACTCAATAATCTCCTGGGCCCTAGCCTCTTTCTCTTCGGCAGTCAGCGTATCTTCCAAAGCATAAGCACTGGTATCTTCTTCATGCGAATAAGTAAAGATCCCTACCCTTTCAAATTGCATTTCAGCGAGGAACTCTTTTAGCTCCTCAACATCTTCACGTGTCTCACCCGGGAAACCTGCTATGAGTGTAGTACGCAAACAGATACCCGGAATTTTTGCCCTGATTTCAGCAATTAAATCCTTCATTTCCTGCTTGGTGATCTGACGCTTCATCGCCTTGAGCATATTATCACTGGCATGCTGCAAAGGCATATCGAGGTAGTTACAAATCTTTGGCTCTTCCTTCATCACATCAATAATTTCCATAGGAAATTTTGATGGATAGGCATAATGCAAACGTATCCACTCTAACCCTTCAATAGCTGCAAGTTTTTTTAGTAACTCAGGCAAGGTTCTCTTCTTATACAAATCTAATCCGTAATAGGTAAGTTCTTGAGCAATCAACATGATTTCCTTAACACCAACCTTCACCAATTTCTCTGCCTCAATTACCAATTCTTCGATAGGCTTACTTTTATGTCCACCACGCATCAAAGGAATCGCACAGAAAGAACAAGTCCTGTTACAACCCT
>JBKCGF010000066.1:0-2529 GCA_046303455.1 Chitinophagaceae bacterium
GGTTTAAAGGAAGTCGAGGTGATTCTTGAATCCCAAGCAGTTCTTGTCGCCAATAAAAATATCAGTCAGGAGAAAAGAGAGATTCTGGAAAAACTGCTCTTTAGAATGCGTTCCGTAAAAAAAGCAAAGGGTAGTAAATATGTGCTGATGAATGTACCTAACGATAATCTAAATCAGATTATAGCTTTATTACCTGGTATGAGAAGCCCTACCGTTCTTCCATTGGCAGAAAGCGGATGGAGCAGTGTGCACAGTGTGTTGAGTGAAGATGAATTTTGGGATAGAATAGAGAAACTTCGAGCTGCAGGAGCAGAAGGTATTTTAGTTGTGCCGATTGAAAAACTCATTTTATAAATGTTGGTTATGCAATTGATTAAGTATCCATCAAGAGAAATTTGGGATGAACTTCTTGTTCGACCTTCAATTGATAATAAATTGTTATTGAAACAAGTTGGCAAAATCTTAGCAGATGTGCAAAACAAAGGCGATGCCGCACTTAAGAAATATACAAAGAAATATGATGATATATCCTTGCGTAAATTGATGGTGGATGCTAAGGAGTTGAAACAATCCGAAGCAAAAATAACTAATGAATTAAAAAATGCAATCGATCAGGCATATGACAACATACTAAAATTTCATCTAACCCAACAAGAGGAGGTGAAGGAAGTTGAAACCATGCCAGGTGTAAAATGCTGGAGGAAATCAATTCCCCTTGATAGGGTTGGTTTTTATATTCCCGGAGGCACAGCACCTTTGTTTTCTACTGTTTTGATGTTAGGTGTGCCAGCAATGGTTGCAGGTTGTAAGGATATTGTTTTATGCACTCCTGTTTCAAAAGAAGGGATAATTCATCCTGCAGTTTTATATGCTGCCTCAAAAGTGGGTATTAAACATATCTGTAAAGTAGGTGGTGCACAGGCAATTGCAGCAATGGCATATGGAACAGAAACAGTTCAAAAAGTCAGTAAAATTTTTGGTCCAGGTAACCAATATGTAACTGCAGCAAAACAATTGGTGCAGTTGAGTGGGACAGCCATTGATATGCCTGCTGGTCCGAGTGAAGTTTGTGTCATTGCTGATTCATCTGCACGTCCTGACTATGTTGCAGCAGATCTGCTTTCACAAGCTGAACATGGAGTAGATTCTCAGGTGCTGTTAATTAGTGATAGTGCTGAACTTATTGAACAGGTCAATCTTGCTCTTGAAACTCAATTAAATGAATTGTCAAGAAAGGAGATTGCACAAAAAGCTCTACAAAATAGTAAAGCAATTTTAGTTGCTAATCTTGATGAGGCAATGTCAATTTCAAATCTATATGCTCCAGAACATTTGATTATTGCGTCTAATAACGCGATTACATACGGTGATCAGGTTATCAATGCTGGTTCGGTATTCTTAGGGCATCTCACACCTGAAAGTGCTGGTGATTATGCCAGCGGTACCAACCATACATTACCCACAAATGGTTATGCAAAAGCTTATAGTGGTGTAAGCGTGGATAGTTTTGTTAAGAAAGTAACATTCCAACAGATCACAGAGGAAGGTATTCGTAATCTTGGTAAGACAGTAATAACTATGGCTGAAGCTGAGGGATTAGATGCCCATGCAAATGCAGTAAAAATAAGAATCAAATAATAAGGCTATGTTTAATTTAGAAACATTGGTTAGGCCAAATATCCGATCATTGAAACCCTATTCTTCTGCCAGAGATGAATTCAAGGGAGAAGCAAATGTTTTTCTGGATGCGAATGAAAACTCGTTAGGTTCTCCATTGGTGAAATGGTACAATCGATATCCTGATCCTCTTCAAATGAATGTCAAAGAAAAAATTTCTTTCATCAAAAAAATTCCTGTCGATCAGATTTTTTTGGGAAATGGAAGTGACGAGGCTATTGATTTGTTATTTAGGTGTTTTTGTGAGCCTGGAATTGATGAAGTAATTCTTTTCCCGCCTACTTATGGCATGTATGAAGTTTCTGCAAACATCAACAATATAAAGTTGAATAAAGTTCCATTGACAGATACTTTTCAATTAGACCTTGAAGCTTTAGAACAAGCCATAAAACCCAATACCAAAATCATTTGGATCTGTTCGCCCAACAACCCGACTGGCAACAGTATTGACAGAGAGGATATTGAAATGGTTCTGAATAATTTTGATGGGTTGGTTGTAATCGATGAAGCGTATATAAATTTCTCAAGGCAAAAATCATGGTTGGCCGACCTGAATGATTATCCCAATCTGGTGGTATTGCAAACACTGAGTAAAGCATGGGGTTTAGCGGGTATTAGAATGGGAATGGCCTTTGCATCTGCAGCAGTTGTTGGTTATATGAACAAAGTGAAACCGCCTTACAATCTCAGTCAGCCAGTTCAGGAACTTGCACTGAAAGCCTTGGATGAAATTGGACAAGTAAACGATATGATCGTGACTTTAGTAAATGAACGCCAACAGATGGAACGTTTACTTTCTGAAATGACGGAAGTGGAAAAGGTTTATCCTTCAGATGCCAATTTCTTATTGGT
>JBKCGF010000067.1:0-5536 GCA_046303455.1 Chitinophagaceae bacterium
CTTATTTGACTCAACAACAGTTGGAAGAAATTCGGCCCTAACTGGACTAGGTTTTATTGATACAAAAGATATGGGGACATCAGGCATTTGTTCTCTTATCAATCGATGAAGTGTTTTGAACCTCAATAAAACAGTATCAGCTGTAACCGTTTTAGATGCAGCTATATCATTTTCACCACAATAAATTAAAATCTGTTTGGGCTTATAGGGATAAACTATTTTATCGACATAATCAATCAGGTGAGTCAATGAAGAACCACCAAAAGCACGATTAATAAACTGATGGCCCGGAAAATAATCTGCTACATCTTTCCAGTAAGTAAATGAGGAACTACCTATCAGCAACACAGCATTATCAGGCGGCGACTGTCTTGCATCCAATTTTGCAAATGCATTAACCTCCTGAATAAATGGTTGTGCATTTAACCCAGAGCACAATACAAAGACAATAATGAAAATCGATAGCAGCTTCCTCATCAACAAAAGTTTATTCCAAATTAATAACGCCAAGATTGAAGATCCACACCTTTAGGTGAACGTTGCTTCACTTCCTCGCTCCATTTAGGAATAAACATCCTGTGGTAACGAAGGCGACTGATATAGTTTGGGTTTTTGTGATCCCCATTCCAGCAATGCTCTGCCCTATCACCATAATCTACTTCACAATTACAGGAAGGATTACTCAGTTTCTTGAGCATGTCCTCCGCACTATAAACTGCATTGTTCAAATAAAAATTATCCATATCTCCTACATATAAATGAATCTTGCCTTTCAGCTTATCGCCAATCTTTGGCCAATCTCTTTGGATAATATGGGTTAAATCGAAATTCTCTTTCCAATGAGTAACTACAGATTTATTAATCACACCTGTTTTCTTATCAAATACTGGAGCTGGATAACCGTCTTTACCTACGGGTGAATAAACAGCTTCCCAAATATCCCATTGATCACCACTTCTGCTTTTCGTACCCAATGCCAACTCACGATAGTTCATGTCTTTGACCATCGCATTTATATGCCCCAGATAATCGCGATGCCCTGGTCTCAATGTGTTTCTAAATGGCCCTTCAGCATAATAGGCATTTTTATGGTTGTATAAATCGACTGTCATGTAATGATGAAAATCAATTGGATCTGGACAAGCCGCATAACTTCCATTGTATTGGTCGGGATAGAAGACTTGTGCCGCTAGGGCTTCCCAGCCACCTGTACTTCCACCATACATAAACCTTGCCCAACCTTCGCCAATGCCTCTGAACCTTTTTTCAATTTCAGGTATCAACTCATAGGTGATCGCATCGCCATAGGGACCAATATTTGCTGAATTCACAGCGTATGAATCATCATAGAATGGATTGGCATGTTGTATTTCAATAGCAATGACTCGTGGAAAATCAGGACCAGTCCACATCTTATAAAAATCATATGCTTCCTGCTGAACAATTTTATTGTATCCAATTAAATTAAAACGCTTCACCGTATCAGGTACTAAATTTTCATCTGGAGGTGTTGTTCGCCATCCACCAAAATCTTCCGGAAAATGTCCATGAAAAATCGCCAATGGATATTTCACATTTGGATGGGTATCCCATCCTTCAGGCAACAAAATATGCGCCCCAAGATACATGGGTCTTCCCCAGAATTCAGTCAGCAGCTTCGACTGAATTTTAATGTGCTTAACATATTTAGAATCTTCTGGCTCTTTTATTGGCGGAATTCGCTGATCCAGATTTAAGCTCATAGTAAACCCTGGATCGGATTTATAAGCGATATCCTTTGCAACAGAATGTAAATTTCCGGGTGCAATATTCCAATGTTGTCCCTCCCCTCTATCCATAGGTAATTTTACAACATGCCCATCTTTCCTTTTGAAAGTTTCATAAATATGTAAAAGCACCTGAACGCGATAAGTTCCATTTTCGATTTTCTTCAACGTCTCTACAGGATATCCAAAAGCCTTAATATCGATTCGCTTTTTTGTTCCGGGCTGCCATTGGTCAACATCGACACCAAATACCTGCTGTGTTTTCTCATCATCACTGATCTGAAAACGAGGCTCACCTGTTGTAGACTTAGACAACATCAATAATAATCTTCCATCCAAGGATTTATCACTCATAGAAGCAGGCAACATCACATCAAATGATTGTGCCAATAGAGAATTGACTGCAAAAAACATCAAAGCAAAAAGACTAATCTGCTTTTTCATATGTACTTAAGTTTAATGATAATTAATCGACTAGCTTCTTCTCAAGCTCTTCTAGAGATACTCCTTTGGTTTCGGGTACTTTATTTAAAACCCAAATCAATTGCCAGGTCATCATGACAGCAAAAAAGGCGAAAATAGGCCAAGGATTTTCTTTGAAAATTCCATTGACATCATCAATGAAAATAGGTGCAATTAAAGTGATAAGCGCTGCAAATACCCAGTGAATGCTGGCACCAAATGCCTGACCTAATCCACGAACTTTATTGGGAAATATTTCTGAAATAAAAACCCATATCACCGCTCCTTGTCCCACTGCATGCGCAGCAATAAAGATCAACAAGAAAACAAGCAGAAATGTAGAAGAAGCTCCAGCATAAAAGGCGTACGCAACCATTGCAAGGCTAATGATATATCCAAAAGATCCAATCAACAACAAAGTCTTTCTTCCCAAACGATCAATCAAATACAAACCGACAAAAGTAAAAATCAGATTAGTGCCCCCAAGTGCAACAGAATTTAACAGCGATTCTTGTTCTGCCAATCCTGCAGCCGCAAGAATTCTTGGTGCATAATATAAAATGAAGTTGATGCCCGACCACTGGTTAAAAAAGGCAATCATAAAAGCCAACCACATGATACGTTTGTACTTGGGCTGAAGCAAATCACCTGCACTAGCTGATGCACCAGATGATTGCTGGCCTTTTGCTGCCAACCAACGCGGACTCTCTGGGATAAAAATTACGCCTATAGTATAAACTAAAGATGGAATAACCATCACGCCCAACATCCATCTCCAATCATTCTCACCACCAAATCCTGAAAAGAAATAATTGGACAAATAAGCGATGAGAATACCAAATACAATATTGAATTGGTACATCGCCACAAGCTTACCTCGAGAAGCAGAGGTAGAAATTTCAGAAATATAGGTAGGTGCAGCAACACTGGAAATACCAATACCGATACCACCAATTAATCTAAAAAATGAAAAAGTATAGGGGTCTTGTGCTAATGCAGAGCCTAGCGCAGAAACTGTAAACAACAAGCCGACCAACAAAAGAATTTTCTTTCTGCCATATTTTTCTGTTGGCTTGCCACCAAAAATTGAACCAATAACTGTTCCCCATAAGGCCATCGACATGATAAAGAAACCATGAAACCAAGGTGAAGTATTCCATAACTGCTGAATATCTTTATCAGCACCTGAAATCACTACCATATCAAATCCAAATATGAACCCTGCCAATGAAGCTGTCAGTGATACGATAAATAGATTCTGAAGTGTAGTATTTCCATTAGATGAACTTGCACCTGTATCTGTAATCATGTTGGTTAGTTTTGGTTCTTTAAGTTAAGCAAATGTGGCTTACAATCAATTACTGTAACTGAAAAGAAGCAGCTTTAAGATCACGACTATTTCCACCAACCAATACATTGAACTCTCCTGGCTCGGCAACAAATTTTATGTCTGCATTCCAAAACTTCAACATTTCAACTGTGATTTTAAATTCAACTGTTTTGGTTTCCCCTGCTTTTAAATACACTTTCTGAAAGCCTTTCAATTCTTTAGCAGGAGGTGTAATACTCCTTACCTTATCTTCAATATACAACTGTACAACTTCTGCTCCATCAAATTGACCAGCATTAGTTAATGTAACAGATGCAGTTATAGAACCTGTTGAATTCATCTTGGCAGAAGAAATTTTCAAATCTCCATAGTTGAACTTTGAATAACTTAAGCCATAGCCAAATGGGAACAAAGGTTCATTTGGGATATCCAAGTATTTAGTTGAAAACTTGTTGCTGGGATCCATTGGTCGACCAGTTGTTTTCTGAGAATAATAAACTGGAATTTGTCCAACACTATAAGGAAAAGACATGGATAACTTACCTGATGGATTTACATCGCCATACAATACATCTGCAATAGCATTACCGGCTTCGATACCTGCATGCCATACTTGGAGAACAGATGCAGCACCTTCAATCACATTGGTCAATACCAATGGACGTCCGCTCATGAGCACTACCACGACTGGCTTACCAGTTGCGTAAAGTGCATGCAACAATTTAACTTGACTTTCCGGCAAATTGATGTCACTGCGACTTGCTGCTTCACCGCTCATTTCAGATGCTTCACCTAATACAGCAACAACAACATCTGCGTTATTAGCAACAGACAATGCTTCTTCAATCATTGCGGCAGGTGTTCTTTTATCTATATCTACACGGAGCCCAAAAACATTTGCTCTTTTAGCCAATAAAGTATCATCTGTAATGTTGGCGCCTTTTGCGTAGACCAATTGTGTACCATTAGCCACTTGTTTACCCATGCCATTATAAACCGGAGTAGACATTTGTGGATCACCACTAACTGCCCAGGTGCCGAGCATGTTATTTTTATCATTAGCAAGCGGACCAATCAATGCAATCTTCTGACTCTTCTTTAGGGGCAGTGTTTGTTTTTCGTTTTTCAATAACACAAATGACTGTCCTGCAATTTTTCTTGCGAATGCACGCTTATCAGCACTCAATACTTCTTTTGCTCCTCTAACTGGATCTATATAACGATAAGGGTCTTCGAATAAGCCTACTTTGTACTTTGCTTCAAGAACTTTACGACAAGCCCTGTCGATATCCTGCATCGTTATTTTTTTCTCATCCAAAGATTTTTTCAATGTTGTTAGATAGCCTTCACCCACCATATCCATATCTAACCCAGCTTTGATTGACATTGCTGAAACTTCCTGTAGATTCCCCATACGGTGATTGACCATTTCATTAATGGAAGTATAATCACTGACTACCATACCATTGAACTTCCAATCTTTCTTCAATAAATCAGTCAGCAACCATTTATTACCAGATGCAGGAACGCCATCAACATCATTAAATGAACTCATGATTGTGGCAACACCTGCATCGACTGCAGCTTTATAAGGTGCGAGGTACTCATTGTACATTTTTATTTTGCTCATGTCGACTGTATTATAATCGCGTCCACCTTCAGGTGCTCCGTATAAAGCAAAGTGTTTGACACAGGCCAATAAAGTATGTTTATCCGCGAGAGAATTACCCTGATAACCTTTTACCATTGCAATTGCTATCTGACTACCTAAAAAAGGATCTTCACCTGAACCTTCTGAAACCCTTCCCCAACGTGGGTCGCGTGCAACATCCACCATCGGTGAAAATGCCCAGTTTAAACCATCGGCTGTAGCCTCGGATGCTGCTACAATTGCACTCTGTCTGATTAAAGCAGTATCCCAAGTACAGCTTACTCCAATAGGAATTGGAAAAATAGTTTTATGACCATGTATAACATC
>JBKCGF010000068.1:0-2631 GCA_046303455.1 Chitinophagaceae bacterium
AACTCAGTGTTGGTGATGCAAGATTAAATTATGATGAACTCACATGGTCGTGGTTCGATCTTCACTTAAAAGGTGAAGCCAATGATTTCAAACAAAAAAATCCTCGTGTACGCTACTACACCATGGGCTCCAACAAATGGCAGTCTGCTGATAGTTTCCCATTGCCTGGAACTCGCATGCAAAACATGTGGCTCAATAGTAATGGACGTGCCAATACCAGAAATGGCGATGGTGCGCTTGTGATGTCAACCTCTGCTAAATCTCCAGCAAAAGATGCACCAGATACCTTTACCTACGATCCATTAAAGCCTGTCCCTTCTGTCGGCGGTAATGTATGCTGCACTGGCAATGCCATACAAGGAGGATCTTTTGATCAATCAGAACTGGAGCTTCGCGATGATATTCTAGTCTATACTTCAGAACCACTAACAGAAGGAATGGAAGTGACTGGTTTTATTGAATCTACTTTGTTTGTTTCATCGACTGGTGCTGATACAGATATTACTTTGAAGTTAATTGATGTGCATCCAGATGGTAAAGCGTATAACCTGGATGAGACCATTCAGCGTATGCGCTATCGCGATGGTTATGACAAAGAAGTATTCATGGAAAAAGGGAAAGTATACAAAGTGAATATGAGCCCTATGGTGACCAGCAATTATTTTGCAGCAGGCCATCGCATTCGCGTTGAAATTTCCAGCAGTAATTTTCCTCGTTTTGACCGCAACCTTAATACAGGTGGCGCCAATTACAATGAATCAAAGGCTGTTACTGTACAGAACACTATTCATCATTCAAAACTCTATCCTTCTGTAGTTAAGATTCCAGTTGCGCCGAAGAAATAAATGAGCTTATGCTCTAATTATATCCTTCACAATTGCTAAATGATGTCTGGTGTGAATGTCCAGCATGATGAAGGTATTCTTCTTGTTCAGGTCGCCAAAAATGGGATGACGAAAATATTGATTAGGATCAGCTTCTTTTAATCTTTGAAGGGCATCCTTAGTTTGAATCAGCAGTTGAGTAAAGTTTGTTTTATCTATTTGATTCGGTTTGACAATATCTGGCGCTTTTGCTTTACCTCTTGGAAATTTATTTATAAAAAATATAAGTAATCGAATAAGACTAAATTTCCATTTGTATTTTTGGGGATTAGATTTTGAAACAGATTCAGTAATCTTAATGATGACCAATGATGTATGTTCAATATGCCAGCCTACATTGACTGATGAAACAGTAGTGTTGAGTTGATGCTCTTGTTCAACATAATTATAAAGTTCATCAAGATGTTTTTCGATGTTTCTCATATGAATTAGTTTAAATGCATCGGTACATCCATCAATAAAATTTCTGCATCATCTTCTGCTGCAAGAATTTCTATAGTTGAAGTATCCCAAATACCCATTCCATCTCTGGTTGATAATTGTTCTCCATTGATAGTAAAACTTCCCTTGAGGACAAAACAATAAACACCGTTGTTTTCTTTTTTGATCTGATAGGTAGTTGTTACATCTTTTTCAAAATTACCAATGTGAAACCAAGCATCCTGATGAATCCAAACACCAGCGTCTTCCGGATTAGGAGACAAAACCTGTTGTAATTTATTTTTTCTATCAGCCAACTCCATCGTGAGCTGATCGTAGCGAGGTGTAACATTTCTTTTGTTCGGATATATCCAGATTTGTAAAAATTTTACAGCCTCATCTTTGTTCTTGTTGTATTCACTGTGGTAAATGCCGGTCCCGGCACTCATCACTTGAATATCGCCATTTCGAATAATGGTGGTATTGCCCATGCTGTCCTTGTGCTCGAGATCACCCTCTAAAGGAATGCTGATGATTTCCATGTTATCATGTGGATGTTTACCGAAACCCATACCACCTTTTACCATATCATCATTGAGTACCCGCAGTACACCAAAATGCATTTTTTCTGGATGATGGTATCCGGCAAAACTGAAACTGTGGTAACTTTTTAACCAGCCATGATCTGCGAATCCTCTGCTGTCTGCTCTATGTATTACTTGCTGTGACATATTCACTTTTTAGTGTTGCAAAGTTAATTGAGTCTGAATTTGTAAAAAAGTATAGAACGGTATAAGGCAAACTATTTTCCGCTCCATTCAACCGTTACAATAATTTCATTTTTTCTTCCCACGAGCTGATAAGGGGGATTGTAGCCGAGGTACCTGAAATGACCAATTGATTTTATTCCCTTTTTCCCTAACGCAGTTTCAAGTTCAGCTGCATATTTTTTGATAGATCCATCATTCGCAAATCCGCCAAAAGCAATAGCTGCAACATATTCACCTGCGGTTTGATGTAGCTGAACGTTTGCGTCATTGGGGCGAGGAAGATTATTGATGTCATATTTCGACGGCATGACAAAACTCATGGAAGAACCTTCATTGCTGATGTCCATGTGCACTGGTGTTGTCATTGCAATCTTGGAAGACGATTCGTTGTTGCCGAAAATATAGCCAGCTATCTTCCTAAAACCATTGCCGGAGAGCTCCCTGTAGTTTTTTGCAGATGATTGAATTGTGGCAAAAGTGGCAGGCGGGTAATAGCGTATCTCAAAGCCTTCTTCTTTTTTGATGACTTTATACGCCTGTTTTTCAGTGTTATTTGT
>JBKCGF010000069.1:0-7973 GCA_046303455.1 Chitinophagaceae bacterium
AATAAAAGAAGGGACCAATAGCATTTCATCCTCAACTGCTATTGTCTTTGATCCGGTATACTCAAATGAAGCAACCTACCTCAAAGAAGAATTAGCATCTTTTACAAGTGCAACATTTTCAGCAGACCAGAATGCAGTGAATAGTATTCAGTTAACAATTGACAATGCGCTACCAGAGGAAGGTTATACATTGAGTGTGACAAAAAATAAAATCAAAATCAGCGCGTCGAAGGCTGTCGGCATCTTCTATGCCATTCAATCCTTAAAAAGTCTTTTATCACTGGAAGCATGGAAAACAAAGCAAGCAACACTGACAGTTCCCTGTGTTGAAATAACAGACCAACCAAGGTTTGCTTACCGTGGTTTACATATTGATGTTGCCAGAAATTTCCAGACCAAAGAAGAAGTTAAAAGAGTATTGAACTGGATGGCCATGTACAAGCTAAACAAACTTCATTTCCATTTTAGTGAAGATGATGCATGGCGTGTTGAAATTCCTGCATTGCCAGAACTCACGACTGTTGGCGTACAACGCGGACATACACTCGACAGCAAAGAATATATGCCTTCAGCCTATGGCTCTGGCGGTGATATCAACAACATACAAAGCAGCTACTATACAAGGAAGGATTATATCGAAATCCTTCAACATGCCAAATCAAAATTCATTGAAGTCATTCCTGAAATTGAAACACCAGGTCATGCCCGTGCTGCTATAAAAGCCATGGATGCACGTTACAGGAGATTGATGAATGAGGGCAAACCAGATGAAGCGAAACAATATTTATTATCAGACCCCGAGGATAAATCTGTTTACTTATCTGCACAAAATTTCCGCGACAATGTAATGTGTGTTGCTCAACCAGGCGTTTATAATTTTGTAGCCACAACTGTCGATGCATTTATCAGCATGCACAATGAAGCAGGTATGCCGCTCAAAACGATTCATGTAGGTGGAGATGAAGTACCACAGGGTGTTTGGGAGAAATCACCTATCGCACAAAATTTATTGAAGACATTACCAAAAGATAAATACAGACAAACAAGTGATTTGTGGTTGTACTATTGGGACAAAGTCTACAATATTTTAAAACAACGCAATCTTTATTTATCAGGTTGGGAAGAAATTGGCATGCGTGAATCTAAAGTGGATGGCAACCGCGTGATGATGGTGAACCCTGAATTCGCTAATAACAATTTCCATACTTATGTATGGAACACTGTTGTAGGATGGGGTGCAGAAGATTTGCCTTATCGATTGGCGAACGGAGGATACAAGGTTATACTTTGTCCAGTTTCCAATGTTTATTTTGATTTGTCTTACCAAAAAGATTTCAATGAAGTGGGATATTATTGGGGCGGCTTTGTCGACATCGACAAACCATTTTATTTCATCCCTTATGATTATTTGAAAAACACGACAGTCGACCGATTTGGTGTACCCATTGATCCTAAAATTTTACAAGGCAAAGACAAGCTTACCGATTACGGTAAAACCAATATTGTGGGTATGCAAGGCGAATTATGGAGTGAGAACATCCGTACTGCTGAAGACCTGGAATACCTTGCCTTTCCAAAAATGTTTGGCTTGGTAGAACGTGCTTGGGCAGCAGATCCTGAGTGGGCGACTACCAATGATGCAACAAAAGCAAAATCATTGTACAGCAATGCCTGGAGCCAGTTTGTGAATGTGGTTGGTAAGCAGGAACTTACCAAGTTGAACTATTATCAAGGCGGTGCAAATTTCCGTATACCGACTGTCGGCGCAAAACAAATGAATGGCACTATTCACGCTAACATTCAATTGCCCGGATTAACCATTCGCTATACGAATGACGGAACAGAACCTTACTTAAACAGTAAAGAATATCTTCAACCTATTCGCGATAAAGGAGTCATTAAACTTAGGGCATTTGACAGCAAAGGAAGAGGAGGAAGGACAATTGAAATAACCAATTAAGATGGATTGAACTGCTGGAGAAGATCCATGCGTTCATGAAGAATTCTGATGACTTCAATTTTATCTGATTTGATTCTATAGAAGATCAAATGTGATTTTACTTTTGAGGCATAATAGCCAGTCCACACATGCCCATAATTGATCCCGGCATATGGGTGTACACAAATTACTTGAATTTCATTCATGATTAACTGACAATAACGGTCGGCTTGACGTTCCGACCAAATTTCTTTGGTAAACAACCAGATGGATTCCAGGTCTTTGGTTGCTGCTTTGGAAATTCTCCACTCCAGACTCATGCTTCTTTTTGCTTGAGTTTTTTAAAAAAAGCTTTGGCATCAAAATCATCTATCATGCCGCTTTTCTCACCAATGGCCAATGCCTTATTCAACTCTTTTTTCTTGAGCTCTTCTGCTTCCATCAACCTAAGCGCGGTGCGTACCACTTCACTCGCAGAACTGAATCTACCCGATGCAATCTGCTCCTCAATGAATTGCTCAAAGTGGTTGCCTAGCAACATAGAGGTATTTTTTGCCATACTTGTTCTTTCCATAAATATACCAAGATTTGGTATTTAATAAAAGCATGTATACACAATTTAATCAGGAACCTTATTTCGGAATCGAGAAAAAAATCACCATATATTGTTTTTTCCTCCAAAAGAAGTCTTACTGTGTGCATGAATGAACATTTAAAGTATCGGAATAGCCAATCAAAAAAGCAAGTTCATTTCAATTAACTTTGTAAATATTCAATCCAAACAAAGGATTGAATATTTAATCATTTTTATTCAGCCTTGAGAACATGAAACATATTCTTTACTTCGTATTGGTATTTTTTTGCGGTATTCTTACTTTTACCAGTTGTGAAAAATCTAAAGTAGATGAAAACAATTTGAGGGTTCGCAAAAGTGTTACTGCGCTATCTGCACAAGAAAAAGCAGATTTTGTGAATGCCATTCTGAAGTTAAAAAGCACCCCGTCTCCTTACGATAACAAGTATAACTATTACGATCAGTTTGTACGTTGGCATTATCTGGCATTTTTTTGTCAGAATGGATCAGGACAAATGCAAAACAATACAATGTATCCCGCACATATGGGCTCCGCTTTCCTTCCATGGCACAGGGTTTATCTGGACCTCTTTGAACAGGCGCTTAGTACTGTTAGCGGGAAAACTATTACTGTCCCTTACTGGGATTGGACCGATCCTGCAACTGAGAAAGTCGTTTTTGCAGATGATTTCATGGGAGGAACAGGAGATCCAGCGCAAGGATATGCAGTTACAACTGGACCATTTAAAAAGGGAGCTTTCGAAGTAAAGATTTCTGATGAACTTGATATTGATTCCATATTCATTAACGTGGATACCGACCCTAATCCTGTCCCTTATCTTACCAGAAACATTGGGTTCAGTAAAGGAAATAAAATATATCTCCCTACAGAAGCTGAAATCTTGAATACGTTAGGAATAACTGTTTATGACAGTGCCCCTTGGGATAGTTCTGTAGATACTGTAAAGAGTTTTAGGAATTCACTGGAAGGCTGGAGAGGTACTGCAGGCAATAAATGTGGGGAGAATGACCAAATGGATGTCATCGATTTGCCAACCAGAAGAAGTACACAACACAACATTGTTCATGTATATGTTGGGGGGATTTTTCCTGGCGCAGATGGTAAGTTTCACTTGGGTAGCATGACACAAAATACTTCTCCCAACGATCCTGTTTTCTGGATTCACCATGCCAATATCGATCGGATGTGGAGTTCCTGGATGCAACGCAATGGTGAAATTTATTTACCAAAAAGCGGAGGCCCTATGGGCACCAACCTCAACGATGTGATGGAGCCATTTTCTTTTAGAAATGATGGCATCAATAAACCTTCTGCTGTTTTAAATGCAGCAGCTTTGGGATTCAAGTATGATGTTTTGAAGTAACCCGTTTTAATTCGAGGTTATTGTAAGCTGTATTTGTTTAAATGTCTCCGGCAAAGCAATTTTCAATCGCTCGTAAATAGCAGGTGAAACATTTTTGTTGTCGAAAGGAACAAAGTTGACAAACTTTTTCCCTTCACCTTCTTTACGCCCATATTTGTATTGATAAGTGAACCAGCCATCCGGTTGTAGTTTGACTTCATTCAAAACTAAATTAGGAACGGTGATGAAGAATAAATCTTTTTGCTTAACCGATTCATTTTGTAATTGAAGAGCACGCAAGGCAACATAGGCCTCTTTCGCTGTCTCTACAGCTGGATCAACCAATTCAACATGTTCTGCCAAGACTGAACGGTAAACATAGTTGCCATTTTTTTTGTAATTATACAATTCATGTAGCACTCTTGAAATGGTATCACGCATGAATGGATAATGGGTGCAACCCAAGATCAATGTATTCAAGGGTAAAGTTGATTTTTGAGCACGCATGTTTTCCAGCAATGTAACCAAATGGTATCGCACATAATTTTCAGGATCATTCAATTGAATATCCAGGCAGCTGCCATTGTTATCGAATTCACAAAGCAATTTGTTTGCTGAACGATTAAAATTATAGATACTCAATAAAGTTGTATCAATTTTGTAAGTCGCGTTTTTTAAAGAAGGTCCTTTGTAATCGGTTCTATACGCATTCGCCTTTTCATCAAAAAAACTATAGTCGCGGTCGATTGCATCAGCCAATCCAAAACCACCCTGACTTACCACGACTGGCTCTTCCATGCCTCGAGCTGCAGCCATTTCTTTGATTGTTCTTGGATAACCATTAGAAGCGACTGTCCCGGCGGTAGCAAATACCCCAATAGCGCCTTTATTTGATTGCTGATAATTTAATGCAGCTTTAACTCCAGCATTGATTACTCCTACAACCGGAAGATCGTTTCCAGATTGTGCGACAAACTCTTTTACTTCGTTCAAAGCGAAGGCTGTTGCGGTATTACAAGCCAATACCAGCATCTTTACCCCTTGTTTACGTCGGTTGATCCATTGTGCTGATTGGAGATAATCATATTTAGATTTCATCAAAAAATCCATGTTCTTTATCACATGCTCCTGTAACAACTTGGTCTTACCTTCTGCAGCATAATTACCATAAGGCATATTGGCTTGGTCGGCTAAATACTGAAAATATTCACCTTCAAAATCGGGCTTCCCATCAGCTCCGGGGGCTCCGGTTGTATTGTTAAACGCATCCAAACTTAACAAGGCTTCTAATACTGTTAGTCCCCCTGTTCCTGAATCGAATACCCCGATGGGTAAATTTTTAGCAGATTTTTCTTGTGCGACAGATGCCGAAAAAGAAAAAATAAACAATAGAGGAAAAAATAATTTATTTAACATCTGTATTCAGTTGAAATATGCCGCAAGTAGCGGAACTTTGTATTGCAAATTGCAATTGATTAAAATTAAATAATAATTCGCCATGATTAAAAAATCTTTTTTTGCATTGTTGATGCTAGGTGCATTGGCTTGCGGCAACAATCAAGAAACTTCAACTGAAACAAAACAAGAAGTTATGCAACAGCATGAAGCTGTTGAAGCGAAATATACGCCAGACATGGTAGTCAATGAAAAAGATTATACCTGTGGCATGCCTGTTACAGCAGGCATAAGTGACACTTGTCATTATGAAGGGAAAGCCTACGGATTCTGTTCAGCAGAGTGTATGGCAGAATTTAAAAAAGATCCAGCAGGTAACATCGCTAAAAAATAATTCAAAATGACTATAGTCAACGCATACGGAGCAGTCGACAGCAAAGCCCCTCTACAACCGCTAACAATACAGAGAAGAGATTTGAAAGCACATGATGTTCATGTGGAAATTATGTATTGTGGTGTTTGTCACTCAGACATACACACCGTAAGAAACGAGTGGAGCGGAAACACAAAATATCCAGTAGTACCAGGTCATGAAATTATTGGCACGGTAAAAGCCATAGGTAGTGGGGTTTCTAAATTTAAAGTGGGACAAACAGTAGGTGTTGGCGTGATGGTAGACAGTTGCAGAAAATGCAAAAGCTGTATGGATCGCCACGAACAATATTGCGCAGAGGGTATTACAGGCACATACAATGCAGTAGAGAGAGATGGGTCAGGTATGATTACTTATGGTGGCTATTCAAAAGAAATCATAACGGATGAAAACTATGTATTAAACATCAAGGAAACAGAAAACCTTGCAGGCGTTGCCCCACTGTTGTGTGCAGGGATTACAACTTACTCACCTTTAAAATTTGCCCAAGTAAAAGAGGGAATGAAAGTGGCGGTTGTGGGTTTGGGTGGTTTAGGACATATGGCAGTCAAGTTTGCTGTTGCTTTTGGCGCTGAAGTAACTGTTATTTCAACTTCTGCATCTAAACAAGCAGATGCACAGAAATTAGGAGCACACCATTTTGTGTTGGCCAATACAGCTGATGCTTTGAAACCACACGACTCCAAGTTTGATATTGTATTGGATGCTATTTCAGCTGATCACGATTATACAGGATATTTAAATTTGCTAGCACTCAATGGAAAATTATTGGTCGTGGGCCTACCCCAACACCAGCCAAAAGTCCATCCATTTGCATTGATTAAAAACAGAAGAAGCATCATCGGATCGATGATTGGTGGTATTGATGAAACGCAGGAAATGCTTGACTTCTGTCATGAAAACAAAATCTATGCAGACATCGAAACAATTTCAATGTCCTACATTAATGAGGCATACGAACGCATGATCAAAGGCGATATCAAATATCGTTTTGTGATTGATTTGACCACTCTATAACATAGTTCAATCTTTCTCTTATGCAAGAAACTGCATCTTCTAAAAACAAAAGAGAAATCAGAGAGTATTTTATTGAATTCGTAATGCTGTTTGCAGCAGTTACATTGGGTTTCTTTGCTGAAAATATCAGGGAATATTATGGTGAAAGAGATATGGAGGAGAAGTTTATTCAGGTTGTTATCGAAGATATTGAGACCGACAAACAAACATTACAATCAATTATCAAAGCACAAGAAATTAGAATAGCCTACGAAGACTCCCTCATAGATTTACTTTCCAAAAGAGATTTTACAAAGATGCAAGATCTCTACTACTATGCAAGAGTGACTTCGTTAAGAAATTTCTTTCAACCCTCTGTCAATGGATTTCAACAACTGAAAAATGCAGGCGGACTAAAAATGATTGAAAAACATGATGTAATCAAGCAGATCCAGCATTATGAAAATGAAGTTCAAAAATTAATGGAGCTACAAGATTTGACAGATGGATTATTAAATAAGTACCGTGATAAAATGGCCATTATTTTTGATGGCAGAGTATTTAATGAAATGTTTGTGGATCCTTCGGCACTTGATATTTATAAAAAATTCCAAAAGCCTTCCGGAAATCCTAAACTGATTGAAACCAGTGAAAAAGAGTTGAACGAATTATTGGTAAGAGCTATTTATATCAATACAAACGCAAACTCTACTCTGAATAGATACAACCTAATGTTAAAAGAAGCAGAGGAACTCTCTCAATCGCTTGGCTCTATTTACTTGTTAAGCGATAAATAAGCAAGGCTGCTCTTTTTGTAAGAAACGGCAAATCATTCAACTTGATCGTTTCACCAGGTGCATGTGCCCCAGCACCTGTTGCGCCTAAGCCATCCACGCAATCCAGATAAGCTGCAACATAGGAGATATCACCTGCCCCTCTGGAGCCTGGGTTGCCGGCAACAGCGGGACCCTGGCCAAGATCTTGAGAAATTCCATCAATTACTTTAAGTATGTTTTCATTTCCAGGAGTTGGCGCCATGGAAGGAATACCATCTTCGAATTTGATAGAAGCACTGGTTCCTTGCAAACTTTTACCAACAATTTCACGCATATTAGCTCTTGCATTTTCTTTCTGTTGTTCTGTAAGAAAACGCAGATCACCAGATACAACAACTGAAGGAGAAATAATATTATCCTTACCGATAGCTGATCCACTTGCTTTGCTTGGGTCATAACTCATTTCAGAACCTCCAATAATCAAACCTGGATTAAA
>JBKCGF010000070.1:0-4605 GCA_046303455.1 Chitinophagaceae bacterium
TCTGCTTGTTCAGGAGCATGCATCTCATTGGTTTCTTTTTTTGATTCAGTACCCGTATGATATGCTGTTCCTGTTAGCGGAAGCAGATCGCCCAACTCTGTTGCATCAACAAAATAATCTGCAGTCAATTTTGTTTTTTGATTTGATCTCAATGATTGTATAGTAATTGAATTTACTTCCGTGTTTTTTACATCAGCATCAATGGGTTTATGCTCCGTAAGCAATGTCAATCTGCCTGTACTGATATATGGGGCAAGCATTTCATTTAGTACTGCCAGTGCAACCTTTGGTTCATGACAGAGTCGGGATACTTTGCCGGCTCCAGGATTAAGATAATCACTACGCTTAGCTTCATTTGTCAGCGGATAGTTTCTTTTGTAATAATTTCTAATCCCATCTCTTAGTAAACGATACGATTTTGGAGCACCAGTAGTTTCTATCCATGGATGTTCATCAGGCGGAACACCTTGAGAAGTCATTTGTCCACCGATCCAATCAGTTTCCTCTGTAAGCACAACGGTCAATCCATTTCTCAATGCGGCAATTGCAGCTGCAACCCCTCCTAGTCCACCTCCAATAATCGCAAGATCTGTTTTTAAGGATGCAGTGATATTCAAGCTTTCCTTTTTAGTAGAGGTAGTTTTTAGTTTTTCTGTGAATGAAGAACCAGATACAGCAGCTGTGCTTATTGCAATTGAATGGAGAAAATTTCTTCGTTTCATGAGGTATCAGGTTATGATAGAGAAACTATTTATTATTGATTATTTCTTTTATTATTCAATGCCCATTTATAAGCCGCCTATTAAAGTTATAACAAATTATAATTGACTTATGATTTCAAGTTAGTTGCAACCAGTAGGATTTCTCAAATGTATAGAGCAAATAATATTGAATAAATGGAATCACTATTTTTAGAAACGATAGATCTTCAAGTAAAGCCGTATTAGTGATTAGTGCTTCGAGATATTCCTGATTGCGTACAAAATTTATTCCTTTTATGAATAACGTCAGCTCTAAAACAATCCTGAATAATAATAGTATTAATGAGCTAAAACATGTTTAATAATTTCCAACATCCTTTGATTTGTTTCTTTGTCTTTTATAGCAATTCGAATAGTATGTTTATTAAAATTATTACCCATATTAGAAACATCTCTTAAATACAGACCAAATTCTTTACATCTAGAAACAACCCAAGCTGCATTTGGACCATTTTCAGGAAGAAAGCATAGCACAAAATTAGCTTTGCTTTGTAGTACTTCTACCGATTGAATTTTCATCAGTTGATCAGTAAATTCATTTTTTAGCATATGAGTTTGCTCATAGCAGTTTTCGTAATACTGATCTTGCTTCAAAGCAACTACTGCAGCAATTTGAGCTGGGAGACTAACTGCCCAAGGGGGAGTAATTGATCTTAGCTTTTCAAGTTGTAATGGCGAAGCACATAAATAAGCAGATCGAAGTCCACTTAATGCATATACTTTTGACATCGATTTACAAACAATGATATTATGTGTGCAGGTAGCAAAATGCTCAAGCGACTGACCTTTACCGCAGTACTCAATATAGGTTTCATCGATCCAAATACGAGTACAAGGAGGTATTTTTAGTAATGCATTCTGCAAATTGTTCGCGGGAATATGTTGTCCGGTGGGACTATTTGGATTGACAATTACAATTAAATCGTAATTATTTTTAGATAGGTTTAAAAGTTCTTCTAGGTCTACATTGTAGTTGTTAGCTCGTAACAAATTAATGCGTTCAACTTGGCATTGAATGATATTATTTAATACATGAAAATACTCGCCATAAGTAGGATCAAGAATTAACACTCTCGACTTTGGTGATAGCCACTCTCTAAAAGCAAGAAATATTAAATCTGAAGAACCTGCGCCTGGTAAAATATTTATTGGTTTAACTCCTCGTGCTTTAGCAATCTCATTTGCCATGCCAGAACAATCTGTTGGAGGTGAGGTTTTACAAACCCACGAAAAATGATTTTCCAATTCGATTTTTAGCTGTGGGGGCGGATCAAACCAGGCATCCAAGACATCTGCATTGATGATATTTTTTCTTTTATTGAGATCGTCAAATTCAGTTCCGATAGCATCAAAGAAAGCCCCTCCATGATAGCAATTGGCTGGTTTAAAAAAGTCAATTGCTAGTCCCCACTTACAGTGATTCTTTACTTTAGCAAAAAGATTTTTAAAATTCTGTTCTATGTAAGCGTTCAATTCTTCAACTTTCGTATGGATTAATGTGAACGTTACTTTACCAACACTAATTTTATTGTTTGTAGATATGAAGCCTAATTTTAAATACATATCCAGCACTTCAGATCTCCCAATAGCTACGATATTTTTTCCGCCAAATGATTGAATCCATCGAAATGCTGCCCACATGAGCGCCACCGCAATGGGCTTACCGCGATATGGTTTAAGAACTGTTAAGATCCTCATTTCAAAAGTAGCTGCATCTATTTCAAAAGGAATTTCTGCACGAGTAAAGTATTTATCTATTGAATACCGATTTTTATCTGGTGGAGTGACACTAATGAAACCAACAATTTCAGTATTTATTTTTGCAACAATATATACATTGAAGTCGTCTAAGCTATCTTTTATAATCGATGCTTCATTAGGTAAGTGTTGCATTAATTCTGTGGCATAAACTTCATGACGAAGTTGATAAATTTCATTTCTATCACAACTTGTTGCAAGGGAAATTTCAATAAGACTGTTTCCCCCATTTAAATCTACATTTCTATCAAGAGATTTCACTTGTCTAATATTATGTATTTTATTCAAATGTATTGCCAGAGGTTTATGGCCATCTTAAAGTGTAAGTTCCTCTATTTCAATGATAAATTAGAATTTGATGATAAAACCTTTAAGTCCTTCCTCTAATCATCTATTTCATAATATGGATGAGTCAAACGAAAAGATTTCAGGGAACTCCAAAAAACTATCCACCGTTCTATGCACCCTAAATAAAAAACCCTTGTAAAATATTTAATCTACAAGGGTTTATTTTTCTTCCAGATCTTGGAATAATGTCCTGTATTTCCGAGGGGTGCGCTCAGTCTTTTGAACCAATAGTGCTTAACCCCTTCTTCCTCTTACACCCATTGCAGGTCTAGATGCGGGCATCCTATTGGCTGGTGCAAATCTTTGATTGTTTTGAAAATTATTAAAATTTTGATCACGCGAATTACTTCTATCTCTGGCATTGAAATCTCTGTCTAAATCTCGTGTCCGACTATTATCTGAAGAAGGTTTCCACTCGTTGGTTTTATTATCGCGCTGATTCCAATTATTGGTTTTACTGTCTTTTTGGAAAACGTTTCCATCTTTATCGGAAAAGACATTATTGGCTTTAGTATTACTGATTTTGTTGTTGGCATTTATTTTATTGTTGTTCCCAATAGATGTACGATCTATGTTTTTGGTACTAACCCCTGTTTTATTGTTATAAATATTGCCATTACCTGTATTGATATTAATGTTCCCATTATTTACAAATGTATTGCCACCAGACTGTCTGTTGCCATAATATCCACCACCATAATAAGGAGCGCGATATGGAGGATAATACATGGGTGGGCCAAACCAACCACCTCCATAACCATAACCACCACCAAATCCAATTCCTACATGCATAAATCCAACATTAAAACCTACTCCCATACTCCAACCGGTCCATGGATTATAGCCAAAACCAAAACCCCATGTAACTGGGCGTGGATAATAAACCGAGCCATACCATGGTGTATAATAAAAACCGGTTCCATAAACAATTGTAGGTCCATATACATATCCACCCATATAACCTGCAGTATAACCTACATAAACTACATCAGGTGTAGAATCATATACATATACATATTTAGTATTGTATGCCGAACTACTTGCTGGAATATTCTCTACATCTTTAGGTCTTTCATTGGCAACTTGCCATGGACCATTCGCATTAGAAGCAGTAAACCATATACCGTTATCTAAAGCAAAATATTTACCAGATTGATCTTGCATTACAGTTACATTGCTATTTTCTGCAACTTTTAAAGAAGTACCTTCTATATTTTTAAATTTTGGTGCCCCATCAAACTCAACTTTTATAGAAGCGGATTTACGATCGACTTTAGCAGTTTGTGGAATTTCAGCATCAATTTTTGCTTCTTCAGCAGCATCCGTACCTGCAACATTTGCTAAAACACCATCTTTTTCTGACCCTTCAGGAATTTTAGCAAAATCAGCGGGTAATTTATCGGCAGCAACATAAGTCCATGGTCCATTAATACTTGGAGCATTATACCATCTTCCTGCTAACAATACGTATGTTTTTTGCGAGTTGATGTCTTTGAAAATTTCATTGGATGAATTTCCAACATAAAGCAAAGAGGTACCTTGAATGGTTTTATAATCAATTACTCCCTTAGACTGCAACAATTCTGTTGGTGATGTAGCAACAATTATTTCAGTAACAATTGGTTTTTCAGTGTTTTCTTTGCCTCCATTGGCTTCTTTTTCTTGTTTTTTAATTTGTTCATTAACTGATTGTAGTTTTTTACTCAAACTGGTATTGGGCTTCCACCCTTCCGTTACT
>JBKCGF010000071.1:0-1885 GCA_046303455.1 Chitinophagaceae bacterium
AACCAGGACTGCACCTGATAACAATGTGGCTGCAGCCAGTTCAAGCGGGTTAGCAAAGAAAGAGGCAAACCTTCTTGCGCCACCTTCAATTTCAAAAGTCCAGCTCAAACCATAATTACCCGTAGGATCTACACCAAAATATTTTCTGTAGTATTCTGCATATCCTGTGAAGGTCTGCAAATGAGTTGAATTCAATGCTTCAAATAGAATGACAACACCTGCAGCGATGGTCAGCACAAGAATCCACGACTGCCATTTCGACAACCAGATTTTTTCAGGCTGTATCAGTCGTCCAATAAAATAAATGAGTGGAAAGAAACTCACATTCTTGAAAGCAATCAGTTTGTCATATAAACCAAATGAACCCAATGGCAGGAAAACATAAAACAGGTTCCAAGCAAAATAAGCCAACACTAATTTGTCTAATAGATTGAGTTTGGGCCATGCATCCAATTGAAAGACCAGCAAAGCCAACGTAATGACCAAGATGATTTCTTTGCTGTATTGAAATAAAGACACAAGAACACCTAAACCTGCTTGGTGCAGGGTAGAGAGTGCAGAAATGTAAAGAGGAAGAGAGAGTAAGAAGAAGACCAGGATTTGTTCGTAGCGCCTGGCTAGGATTTCTCTCAGTGCGTAAAAAAAACCGGCAGCATAAATAAGTGCAAAAAGGATCATGCCGGATATGAAATTTAGTTTTTAGATAGGTAGTCGACTTCGTTCTGACTTAGCACACGGTTGTAGATGCGAAAATCTCGAACTGCACCTTCAAAAGCATCTGCTGGTCGTTGTGCTAACCTACCGATTTCACCATACTTTGCCAATCGTATTGCAGCTGGGGAAGTGGCCCCGAGTATATTCATTTTAAAAACCCTGTTACCATTCACAAACAACTGAATAGCATTCACATCATGCGTCATTGCAAAATGATACCATTGATTTCTGTTGTATTTCGCAAGTCCTGGTACTTCAAATCCATTTCCAGCAAATTTGATATCGCCATTGTACCAGTTGAACCAATAAAAACCCGGACCATAATCACCTTGAAACAATTCAAACACACGCGGAGAGAAAGTACCATTGCCCGTCTCTTTTGCCCAGAAGGAAAAACTGATGGCGCCATTTACCGACAGTACAGAACTAGAAAGATCCATTCCTGCATAACTGTTCGATCTGCCTGTGAAATACATAGCGTTCTCTGATGATTTATTCGGACGCTCAGATGGTTTGACGCTTGCGTTGGCCACCACTAAATCCGGATTGTTTCCGGTCAAATCTTTTGGTGAACCATCCAATGCATAATGCGCAACCATACCAATGGTGATGCTATCACTGATAGGCCTTGGCATTTCAGTCGGACGCTCACAGCTGGCAAACAAAATCAATAAAGGTAATAGTCGCAAGAGCATATGTCTAAGTTAGTTTAAAAGAGTTTTTTAAGTGAGTCTTTGAAAAACAAATACAAAAAAAGACTGTTGGTCGTGAAATAACGCTTCCACAAACGTTTGGGTTCTTGAAACAAACGGAATAGCCATTCTAACCCAATGTTTTGAATCCAGGCAGGCGCTTGTTTAACCGTACCCGCATGAAAATCAAATGCTGCACCAACAGCAATCAATACTGCTGGAATATGTTCTTTATTTTCTGACACCCATTTTTCCTGACGCGGACAACCTCTTCCTACAAATACCAATTTTGCACCGCTAGTTGAAATAAGATTTCTATCATCTGCTTTCTCTTCATCAGTTGACTCCCTGAACCGATCAGCTTGCATGCCAACAATTTGAAGTGACGGGAATTGCTCTAATAAATTCTCGCGAAGCAGATCTAATGTAGATTGCTTACTCCCATAGAAGTAAACAGGTATTTTTCGAAGTTCCGCTTG
>JBKCGF010000072.1:0-8585 GCA_046303455.1 Chitinophagaceae bacterium
AACAGACCTGATCTATTGATATTGTCTTCTGGTTGTGCAACATAGTTGAAGCGGGCATAGTCCATAATAGAAGCAGTGTGGCCATTTGCCTCTACCCACGACTTATCTCTTAATTTTTCTACTGGAGTCTTGCTGCTTGAACCCATGTTGTGACGAAGACCAAGTGTGTGTCCCACTTCATGTGAAGAAACAAACCTAATCAAGTTACCCATCAGGTCGTCATCATATTTCATTTTACGTGCACCTGGATCAATTGCTGCAGTTTGAACAAAATACCAGTCGTGTACCAAACTCATTACATTATGATACCAACCAATATGGCTTTCAATGATTTCACCAGTGCGTGGATCATGTACGTTTGGTCCGTAAGCATTGGGAATGTCAGAAGCAAAATAACGCAATACAGAGAAGCGTGCATCTTCCAAACTCATGGTGCTATCATTCTCTGGCCATTCTTTACCAACAATGGCATTTTTGAAACCTGCTTTCTCAAAAGATTTTTGCCAGTCGTTGATACCTTGAATCAAATAAGGCCTCCATTTTTTAGGAGTTGCCGGGTCGATATAATAAACGATAGGTTTTACTGGTTCAACCAATTCACCTTTCTTCCATTTCTCAGCATCCTCTTTTTTAGGCTCTAATCTCCAGCGAACAACAAAACTTTCGTTTTCAACTTTTTGTTGGTCGTCACTATACCTTGTATAATCTTCTGCAAAGAAGCCAATACGAGGATCATTCATCCTGCGCTGCATTGGATTTTCAGGCAGTTTGATAAATGAAGTATTGATTTCAAGTGTTACGGCACCAGCTGCGTTTGCTGCAGGTAATGAAGAAGTGGAAGGGAATCCTCCACCGCCCATTCCAGCAGGTGCAGGAGATGAGCCATAAGTTTTAACCGTTCTTACCTCTGTATTGATAGGGAAACTTTTGATTGCATCGATGTATGAACGATCATTGAGTAAGCCTGTAAGATTTAATCTTCTTTTAGACTGACTGTTTACAGATACAGCCTGGTTATCACCTTTGAAGAATTCAGTTACCTCAATTACCGCACCACTTGAATCCTTACCCAATGACTTGATGTCAAATGATGCAGCGATTGGGTCAAGGTTAGAATTGGTTACAGCTTTATAAATGGGTTGTGCAGAATCTGCAACACTGATGAGTGTTACTACTCTCATAAATACTTTATTGTCCGGACCTTTTTCAAATTTTACAACCTGCTGATTGGCAAGTTCACCGCCATAAACGCCACCGCCACCAGCTACTTTGCTGAAACGGGTAATGGCCATAATTTCTTTTCCAAAAAGGTTTTCAGGGAGTTCAAAGAAATACTTGTCGTCTATCTTATGAACATTAAATAAACCTTTGGTTGTTTTTGCTTTTGAAGTAATAACGTCCTTGTAAGGTTTTGGTCCAGGTTTTGCTGGAGCAGGGGGGGCAGCAGGTGGAGTAGCTGCTGGTGTTGCAGGCGCACCCGCTGGAGGTGGAGTAGGGTTTCTTTCCCTTCTCTCCTGTGCTACAGCAGAAAATTGTTGTGTGATGGTCAGGGAAACTACTAATATTGCCCCGAGAAGTTGATTTGCTCTCATTTTTGCTCGATTTAAGTGGAAGGTAAATATAAGTGTTATGATGAAAAAAAAAGAGTTTTGTTATGAATGGTAGGGATGCCATTTATAACAAAAATTTGCGCCAATTTGAACAAATTTTAATTTTTTTCCACCCTTGTGCTTTTTTTAATCAATTTTATTATCTTGCTCATCGCCCCTTAAATATTCAACTTGATTTTTACTTCAGATTGTTTATTTTAGTAGCGATGTAAACATATTTTTTTACCAAACTGTAATCTTTAAATCAAAAAACGAAAGTCATGGCAGAAACTAAACCAAATGCAGCTGCTAAAGCATCAACCTCAGCTCAATCCAAAGGTGGTGGTAACGCAATTTCTTATCTGGCTCCTATCATCTGTGTAGTTGCTGGATATGTAGTATGGAGATTTTTCTTGGGTAACCCGGATGGATTTACAAAGCCGGATGAATTGGGCGGTTTCTGGCCTTCTCACAAAGGTCCGATTGGCGCTTGGAACCGTATGTATGAGGGTGGTATCATCGTACCCTTGTTGATTGGATGTTTTTTCATGGTAGTGGTGTTCTCTATCGAGCGTTTCCTTACCATCAGAAAAGCAACTGGAACAGCTTCAAATGCTGATTTTGTTCGCAAAGTACAATTTGAATTGGCTAACAAAAATGTAGATGCTGCTATTGCATTGTGCGATAAGCAAAAAGGTAGCGTAGGTAATGTAATGAAAGCTGGTCTTAAAAAATACAAAGAGATGATCTCTTCTAATGAGTTCTCTACTGATCAGAAAGTTGCAGCAATTCAAAAAGAAGTTGAAGAAGCAACAGCTCTTGAATTACCAATGTTGCAAAAGAATCTTGTATTCTTGTCAACACTTACTTCACTCGGTACACTTGTTGCCCTTTTGGGTACAGTATTGGGTATGATTAAATCATTCTCAGCGTTGGGTGAAGAAGGTGGATCAGGTGCTGCTGCAGAACTTGCGGTAGGTATCTCTGAAGCTCTTTATAACACAGCACTCGGTATCGGTACTTCTTCTGTAGCCTTGATGATGTACAACGTGTTTACTACAAAGATTGATTCTATCACTTATGGTATTGATGAGTCTGGTTTCACTTTGACCCAGAGCTTTGTTTCTCAATACAAATAATTTAGTTCCACTTGTGGAATTAAACGTGAATTAGCATCTTAATCTTAAAAACGTAAACATGCCAAGTGTTAAAATAAAAAAACATGCACCGGATAACGACATGACTCCATTCGTGGATATTGCGTTCCTTATCCTGTCGTTTTTCATCATGGCAACCAAGTTTAAACCTGAAGAGCCTGTTGAGGTTACAACCCCAAACTCAGTTTCTTCAATTGCGTTGCCTGAGAAAGATGCCTTTATGGTGTCAATCGATAAGGATGGAAGAGTATTCATTTCCATGGACAATCCGCAATCGCGTCAGTTGTTGATTCAAAGCATGAATCAAACCCGTGGTTTAGGATTAGGACCAGCCGAAATAAAGAACTTCATCAATGCGTCAAGTGTTGGTGTTCCATTTAGTCAGCTTAAGAGCCTTTTGGCCTTGGATCCTGAAGACGAAAACTCAATGCCTTTGCTTAAACAACAGGTTGGTATTCCATGTGCTGACTCTACAGGTGGTGAATTGACTGTATGGGTTAGAGAAGCATTGACAGCTTATTCAGGAAAAAAACTGAATTTGTTGATCAAGTCTGATAACAATACAAAATACCCTGTATTTAAGCATGTACTGGATGCATTTAAGTTGAACGATCAGAATAAGTTTCTGCTTGTAACATCACCTGAAGATGCACCGGCTGGTACAGCATTGTTTGTTACCCGTCAAAATCAAATCAAGGGCGTTAAATAATTTGAATAATTAATTAAAATACTGATTATGGCAAGTATTGATTCAGGTGGCGATGGCGGCGGGCACAAAAAAGGTCCTGGCGTTAAGAAGGCCAAAAAGATGTCTACGAAAGTAGATATGACACCGATGGTGGACCTGGGCTTCTTGTTGATCACCTTCTTCATTTTCACATCAACCATGTCTCAGCCAACAGCTATGAACTTGTTCATGCCTAAGGATGTAGACAAACCAGAAGAGCAAAACAAAGTAAAGGAGTCAGGTGCCTTTACAATTATGCTTGGAAAAGATGATGTGGTTTATTTCTATGAAGGAATGGATCCTGCAGCTGAAGGAAATTTCAGATCTGCAAGTTTCAAGACCATCAGGGATGAAATCATCCGTAAAAGACAGAATACTAATCCTGAAGATTTGGTGGTGATCATTAAACCAACTCCAGATGCTACTTATAAAAATACGGTAGACATTTTGGATGAAATGACCATCAACGAAATCAAGAGATATGCTATGGTAGATATTTCAGATGTCGAATACCAATTGGTTAAGATTACTGAATCTGCTGCAGGTATCAAGTGATTTGTATGAAATTTAAAGAAATTTGAATCTTATTAAAAAAGCATTACAATGGATGCAAATAAAATATTAGGCGCTGACTTGATTGACCTCATTTTTGAGGGAAGAAACAAAAGTTATGGTGCTTATGAGTTGCGTACGGGCTATAACAAAAGGCTTCGTAATTCATTGTTACTAACAGTAGCAATTGGTCTGTTGATTTTGCTCCTTTCTTTTATTTCCTCTCTAGATCTTGGTCAGAAAAAAGGCCAAGTTCAAATCAAGGAAGTACAATTGGAGGAAATCAAGCAGGATGAGCAACCAGAACCACCACCACCTCCTCCTCCAAAGCCACCAGAGCCTCCTAAGGTTGAAATGGCGAAGTTCACACCTCCTAAGGTTGTGAAGGATGAAGAAGTGAAAGAAGATGAGAAGCCGCCTGAAGTTGAAAAACTTGAGGATACCAAAATTGGTACGGTAAATCAGGAAGGTCAAAAAGATGAAGGTATCGTTGCACCTCCAGTAGAAAGCACTGTTGTAGAAGCTCCTGTTCAGGATGATTACGACAAGGTTTTCCAGAAGGTGGAAATTGATGCTGAATTCCCTGGTGGAGCAAAAGGCTGGACCCGTTATGTAACACGTGAAATTGAAAGAAATATCGATGAGCTTCAAGATGATGGACGCTCTGGTACTGTAGTAGTTCTTTTCATTGTGGACAAAGAAGGTGCAGTGAGTGAAGTACGTGCATTGCCTTGCAGCGAAGCTGGTGTTGGCAACTGTCTTCCTCCAAACTCCAAATTGGCTGAAATTGCAGTAAATGCAATCAGAAAAGGACCCAACTGGAAGCCAGCTGTACAGAACGGTAGAAATGTAAAAGCTTACCGTCGTCAGCCAGTAACTTTCCAATTGGCAGAGGAATAGTCGATATCATTCTAAAATACCAAGTCGTTCTGCACAAGCGGAACGACTTTTTTGTTTCTATACCGGTCAATACAACTTAATTTTGCAGCATGTCTGATCTGAAATGGAATGATGTTATAGTTGCTTTAGCTACTCCTCAAGGGGTAGGTGCCATTGGAGTTATCAGGTTAAGTGGTAAAGGGGCTATTGAATTGGTTGATCAGCTTTTTATATCAAAAAAATTAGCCGATCAACCTGCTAATACTTTACACGTTGGTCTATTGATGGACGGAGATGTTAAGCTGGATGAAGTTGTGGTGTCTTTGTTTAAATGTCCTAGATCTTATACGGGGGAAGATGTTGTTGAAATATCCTGCCATGGTTCTCATTTCATTTTACAGCAAATTATTTCAACTTGTATTAGACATGGTGCTCGTTTGGCAACGCCAGGCGAATTTACCCTTCGTGCATTTTTGCACGGAAAGATGGATTTGGTGCAGGCTGAAGCTGTTGCTGATCTTATTGCCTCAGGGACAAAAGCAGCCCAGGAAACAGCTTTAAATCAGGTTAGGGGAGGGTTCTCTCATGTGCTTGCTCAATTGAGGGAAGAATTGATCAAATTTTCTGCTTTAATCGAATTAGAACTGGATTTTTCACAGGAAGATGTTGAGTTTGCTGATCGCAGCAGCTTGATTGATTTATTGAACAGAATCAGTGTGACGGTACATGATCTTTTGCAATCCTTCCAATTGGGAAATGTGATCAAGAATGGTGTGAGTGTAGCCATCGTAGGGAAACCAAATGCGGGTAAATCGACACTACTCAATGCTTTGTTGAAAGAAAATCGTGCAATCGTCAGTTCAATTGCCGGAACCACCAGAGATACGATAGAAGAAGTATTGAATATTGATGGTATTTTATTCAGGTTGATCGATACAGCAGGAATCAGAGAAGGTGCAGATGAAATAGAAGCCATTGGTGTAGAAAAGAGTAAAGAGAAAATGCGCTCAGCAGATTTGGTGGTTTATTTGTTTGATGCCTTACAAGAATCCAAAGAGAGCATACAGGAAGTCCAATTTGAACTTGCATCTATAGCAAAGAATTGCTTGATGGTGGGAAATAAAATAGACGATGTACAACAAATAGACAAGCGTGCTGCATATTACCAGCTTGAAGATGTGGTGTATATTTCAGCGAAAGAGGACCAAGGATTGGGTGAGCTAAGAAGAAAGCTTACTGCCAAAGTAACACAAGGTGCAATCAATACTGAAAATACGATCGTAACCAATGCCAGACATTTTCAGGCACTGGAAAAAGTTTCTTCATCAATCATTGCCATTCAAAATGGAATTGATCAACGCCTTCCAGGCGATCTGCTTGCGATTGACATCAGACAATGTCTGCATTACCTAGGGGAGATCACTGGTCAAATCAGCAACGAAGATCAATTAGATTTCATATTCAGTAAGTTTTGCATTGGGAAGTAAAAACTTCGTATTCAAGTTTACGATTTTTAAAATATAAAAATTATATATCAAATTATGTCAGTTTCAGATCGTTTAAAAGCACTGAGAGAAGAAAAGTCAGCAGCCAATTTAAATGCTGCTGAAATGTTTTTAGCTGATAATGCTACCAAACAGGGTGTTGTGGTATTGTCTAGCGGATTACAATATCAAATTTTGGTAGACGGAAATGGAGAGAAACCAGCATTGCATCATGTTGTTACATGTCACTACCATGGTACATTATTAAGTGGTGAAGTTTTCGATAGTTCCGTTAAAAGGGGACAACCAGCTTCATTTCCTGTAAATGGTGTGATTAAAGGTTGGGTTGAGGCATTACAACTAATGCCTGTAGGCAGCAAATGGCGTCTTTTTTTGCATCCTAATTTGGCATACGGTGATAGACAAGTTAGTGCATTGATTGGACCTAACTGTGCACTGATTTTTGATGTTGAATTGATTTCTTTTCGATAGTAGATATTTCAACAAATTCCTTATGCCGAAATTGGTTAATAAGTAAGTTAAAAACTCCTTCTCACTGCAAAAATTAAATTGCTGCCTGCAGCTACAATGCCTGATGAATAGGGTCTGTAGCGTTGGTTGGTCATGTTTTCCCAACTTGCAGTAAATGATGTTTTTGGATTAAGCTGATAGCTTGTCCTCAAATTGATGGTATACCATGAAGGTGAATAGGGTTTACCATTTCCATCTTTTGCATAAATGTCTGTCTTGGCTTGTTCGACAGGGGCCAATTCATCTGCAGACACTTCACCATTGTACATTGCGGTGAATTCAATGAATACTTTATTTCTGCTGTACCTCAAATTGGTATTACCGTAAAATGGTGCTGCATGTCTTAACGGGACTTGCTCGTTTCTGATGTCATCTGTCTCTTTTCCATTGATCCAATTGGCAAAACTCTGTATAAATAAATCTCTGCTGATCTTATAATGCACACTGGTCTGTAATCCCCATACAGTCGCAGTAGAAACATTTTGTAATGCTTGTACTCTGCTTATTGCACCATTGAATAAAATACTATCCTTCCCGTCAAATTGATAAGGTCTTAAGGTAATGGCATTGTTGAGCCAGGTGTGAAATAAATTGAATTCTACTTTTAAACGATCACTTGCTTTCCAAACAATACCCATTTCAAGATTCCATGCGTACTCTGATGTTAAATTGGGGTTGGGTACAGTCAAGTTTCCTGGAACACTCTCAAATAATTTTCCTACATCATCCACATTGGGCATGCGATAGCCTGTCGAAAAATTTGCATTCAGCTGTAGTTTATCACTTGGTCGATATACTAAACCAAGATTACCTGTCAAACCACCATCCTTGATTCTTGTTTTTTTGTATGGAAATTTGATAAATGTTGTATCAAAATTGGAATTGAGTTGGTTGTAGCTGAATCGTAATCCACTGATTAAGGTCAATGACTTATGCAAATTCAATTTATAACTGCCATAAGCACCACTGGTTTGCCAGCGGCTGTTGTTGGGGTAGCGACTAGCAAAAGGATCAGTTGATCCTGTTATAATGTTAGTCCTGGAACCGACTGACCCAACCTGGTTGTAGACATATTCAAGTCCATAAAAAAAACTTCCCTTGCCTATTTGTTTCTGTGCATCCCAATTGATATTTGTTGCATCAACACTTTCTGATTGTATAGTTCTTGTAGAACTGGCTCTTGTTCTTTCAATGCGACTCTCCGCATAGTTTTGATAACCAATCACCCATCTTGATGCGTCATACAACGCATTCTTTTTATTGTCTGCAATAGACAGCGAATGCATTCTCCACAACATGGGTCCATAATTCCATTCTGCAAAACGAAGCTTACCATTGCGGTTTTGAATTAAACGATCATATCTCGGAGCTTCTCCAGTGCCGGCATAAGTGAATGAATACGTCATGTCTACATGATCATTCAATTTGTATCGAACTTTCTGTAACAAATTCAATTGCTCGTATCCGGAAAAGCGCTGTATTCGTGGGTTATTGTTGGCGACAATGCTATCAATATTATTAATGCGCTCAACATATTCATTTCTTAAATATGAATCGGGGCCATGAACTCCCATTTTCAAATCATCATATTTACTGTAGGTAAAAGAGCTTACAAATGCCCATTTTCCTTTTGATAGGTTGAAATCAGTGTGAAATGTATTTTCCC
>JBKCGF010000073.1:0-1984 GCA_046303455.1 Chitinophagaceae bacterium
TGTAGAACATGCAAAAGAATTGGGCAATGAAGTTCCTGAAGAACCAGTGATTTTCATGAAGCCAAAAAGTGCTTTATTGCAAGCTAATAGTCCATTTTATTATCCTGAATTTACCAACGAGTTGCATTACGAGTGTGAAGTAGTTTTGCGCATCAGCAAAAATGGGAAATACATTCAGGAAAAATCGGCAAAGAATTATTATGATGCAATTTCTGTAGGAATCGATTTTACTGCAAGAGATATACAAAGTGAACTCAAGAAAAAAGGATTGCCCTGGGAAAAAGCCAAGGCTTGGGATAATTCAGCCATAGTTGGTGCATGGCAACCTATGTCTGTTGTATCTGACAAAAAAAATATCACCTTCTCAATGAAAAAAAATGGTGATGTGGTCCAATTGGGTAACACCAAAGACATGATACACGACTTCGATAAAATTGTTTCATACGTATCCAACTACTTCTCTTTGAACATAGGAGATGTAATTTTTACTGGAACACCAAAAGGTGTAGGTGAATGTGTAGTAGGGGATGAGCTGGAAGGTTTTCTGGGGGATGCCTCCATGTTTAAGCTACTGGTTCAGTAAGCTTTTTACTTTTTCATACACGTGCTTGTTTTTTTTAGTAGGGTTGTTCAATTCAGCATGAAGTTTCGTAGATTGAATAAACACTATGCACTTTTATGCAACGCCAAGAATTACTCAATAAATTAAAGAGTCCCATTTGGTTCAGGTTATTCATGATCACCTCCTTACCCGCTGCTTTGTTTGCAGGTATAAAAGTAGAAAAAGTAGATGAGCAAGCATCTGCGATCAGTGTTCGCTACAGCTGGTTTTCAAAGAATCCCTTCAAGTCGATTTATTTTGCCTGCTTAGCTATGGCTGCTGAAATGGCTTCGGGTGTATTGGCTCTTGTACATACAACTGATAAACATCCTACTGTATCCATGTTGGTCTTCAATATGCAGGCTTCATTTCACAAAAAGGCTGTCGGCAAAATAATTTTCAAGTGCTCTGAAGGTGATAAAGTTAAAGCAGCAGTTGATCAAGCTATAGCAACAGGAGAAGGGGTTACATGTGAAGCGCTGTCACAAGGTTATGATGAACATGAAAATCTCGTAGCTGAATTTAGGATCACATGGACTTTCAAACAAAAACAAAAAAAATCCTGATATGAAAATTGCATTTCACGGTGCAGCACGTTGCGTAACTGGATCTAAACATTTGTTGACACTCAATAATGGAAAGAAAATATTGCTTGATTGTGGCATGTTCCAGGGCATGGGTAAAGAAACAGATACACTCAACAGACATTGGGGATTTGAACCAAGGGATGTGGATGTCCTGGTGCTTTCACATGCGCATATTGATCACAGTGGTTTGATACCGAAATTGGTGAAGGATGGTTTCAAGGGGAAAATATTTGCAACACCTGCAACGCGAGAACTGACTAGTGTATTGCTGGAAGACTCTGCAGGCATTCAGGAAGATGAAATAAAATATATCAACAAGAGAAGGAGATTAGAAGGTCAGTCGTTATTGAAACCATTGTACACAACAGAAGATGCTGAAATTGCAATGCACCTTTTCTCAGTAGTTGAGTATGGAGCCTGGCATAAAATAACAGATGATGTTGAATTGTTGTATACAGACGCGGGTCATATCATTGGAAGTGCTTCTGTTCATCTGCGTATCAAAGAAAATAATATAACGCGTCAGCTAACTTTCAGTGGTGACGTTGGACGATACAGAGATGCAATTTTAAGATCGCCTGCTACATTTGAGCAATCTGATATTGTTATTATTGAATCGACTTACGGAAATTCTTTACACGATCTTCACCAGGCCACACCAGATCATCTGTTGGAGTGGATTGAAAAAACCTGTATCAAGAAAAAAGGAAAATTAATTATTCCTGCATTTAGTGTTGGTCGCACCCAAGAGTTGTTGTACGCATTGAACCAATTGGATTTGGAAAGAAGATTGCCA
>JBKCGF010000074.1:0-15612 GCA_046303455.1 Chitinophagaceae bacterium
ACTTAATCCTGGTCAATGCCTTCGATAATAACCTTGATCACTTGTTGTTAGTCAAGCATCAAAATCAGATTATAGGAATACCAGACAATGGATTGATTACCATGATATTAAATGGTTTACCTGAACAAGTAGTTTCGGTTCAAATTCCTAATGGAATTAAGAAGGGTATTAGGGCGTTTACGACTATTTTGGTGGAGGCTTTTTCTGCAGTTTCCAGTGGATTGGCTTTGGAAAAAATTGGGGATGCTGGGGTTAAAATTCAGGAGAAAAATCTGATGCGGGCTTACGCGACCGACCAGTTTATTGAGGGTCAGATTTTGATGATCGACAAGTTCCAGAATGTGATTGTCAATATTACGGTCCAGGACTTTGAATCTGCCCGCAGGGGAAGGTCGTTCAAGATTGTGGTTTTGGGTGGAACGTTTATCGAGAGAATCAGTGATCATTATGCCGATGTCTCAGAAGGGGAAAAATTAGCTTTTTTCAACGAAGCGGGTTATTTAGAAATTGCCATCAACAAGGGATATGCCGCCTCGCTTTTTGGGTTGGGAGAATTCAACTCAGCGGGAGGAGCCCCTCAAGGAAGGAGGCAATATTACCAGACTGTTAAGGTCTTTTTTGAATAAATTCAATAAACGAGTTTACCTATTATTACTCAACTGTTAAATCCCATCATTTTTCTCGTTTTTTTCTTTATATAACAAGGGATTTAACTTAACTTTGTTCGGTATACATCTCCTTAGGAATCCATGAGTTATGTCGAAAAACCCTCAGTCTATTTTTTATTCCAATTCAGGGTCATTTCAACTGTGTTTATTGACGAAAATTTGAGTGTAAAGCAATTTACCTAGGGGGGTAGTGCGTTTATGGGTAGTGTGATTAAACTGGTTTAGATAAATACCATCTAATAAGTCCATTTTTGGGCATTTTTTTAGTTCACGATGTGACTAATGTGGCGAAGCTCTGCCCATTTTTGTAATAAAAGTTTGAAAATCACGTTATTTAGTTTAGTAATTAGTTGAAAAACAACGCCTCATGCGAAATTTAATGAAACCTTTACTGCTGCTTTGGCTTACGCTTGGTTTAACATTTATGGTGAACCAGGCAAAAGCACAGTTGCCGACCAATCTCAGTAATATTAGAGCGAGCCAGATTTCAGATGCTCAATTGATGCAGTTTTTGCAGCAAGCGCAGTCGTCTGGAATGACTGAAGACCAATTGATGCAAGAATTTAAGAAAAGGGGATTGCCTGATTCAGAATTAGAAGCTTTGGTCAACCGCATCAAATTGATGACAGGCGTGGAGCTGTCTGCTGGAGATGATATGGAAATGGACGATAGAAAGGACAGTAAATCGTCGACAAGAAAATACAAGGGAGAGAGCAAGCCATTTAGGATTCCTGCAAAACCATCAAGGGTTTTTGGTGCTGATTTATTTTCATCAGCTGATCCCGCTTTTGTGCCCAATCTTAAAATAGCAACTCCAAAGGGATATATTTTGGGTGCTGAGGATGAGTTGCAATTGGACATTTATGGAAATAATATTTCCAATCAAAAGTTGACGGTGAGTCCGGATGGATTCATCAATGTAAAATATGCTGGTCCCATTAATGTCAATGGCATGAGCATAGAACAAGCGACTGGCGTAATCAAAGCGAGGTTGTCTAAATTCTACCCAGCCTTATCAAGTGGAGCTACCAAAGTTCAACTTTCACTTGGTTCTGTGAGGAGTATACAAGTGACAGTTGTAGGTGCAGTAAAGAAACCCGGAACAATTACTTTACCATCTGTTGCCACTTTGTTCAATGCCTTGTATGCTTCGGGAGGTCCATTAGAAAATGGATCTTTCAGAAATATCGAATTGGTGAGAGAAAACAAAGTGATTGCACATGCTGATTTGTATGATTTCATTTTAAAGGGAGATCAAGGTTCTAATCTTTCTTTGAGGGATAATGATGTAATACGCATTCCATATGCGAAGGCACAAATTGCGGTTGAGGGTGGTGTAAACAGGGTTGGAGTTTTTGAAGTAAAAAACAGCGAGACTTTGCAGCATATATTGGATTATGCTGGCGGTTTCAAGGGTAATGCATTCAAAGGAAGAATAACAGGTACGCGATATACGGATGTGGAGAAAAGTGTGATAGATGTAGGGAAAAGTCAGTTTGCCAATTATCAGTTGATGCATGGTGATTCGCTTTATATTGATACGGTTGTAAATAAATATGACAATAGAGTATTTATTACAGGCGCAGTTTTCAAGCCTGGTGCTTATTCATTAGACAAGGATATGGATGTGAAGGTGTTGATTCAAAAAGCGCAGGGATTGAAAGAGGAAGCATTTACGGGTGTAGCGAATATGGTGAGGTTGAAGGATGATTATACCAAAGAATACATGACGCTGGATTTGAGAGATGTTTTGAATGGTAAATCGATTGTCCAGTTAAGAAGAGAGGATAGTCTACATGTAGAATCACTTTTGGATCTAAGGGATACTGCTGTTGTAACCATTAATGGTCCAGTTAAAAATCCTGGTGAATTCAGGTATGAAGATTCACTTTCTCTTAAAGGCTTAATATTAAAAGCAGGTGGACTATTAGAAAATGCAACAACATTAAAAATTGAAGTGGGTAGGAGGAAGTCGGATATTAACGTAGGTACAAAAGGATCAGCTACTTCTGAGATTATCTCAATTGATATTGATAAGAGTTTAACTGACAAAGGAAAAGAAATTATACTCAAGCCATTTGATGTGGTGAGTATCAAGAAGGATCCTGCTAAAGTGAAGCAAGTGACTGTAGAGATCAAAGGAGAAGTTGCATTTGAAGGAAGTTATACTTTAGAGAATCCAGAAGAAAAGTTGAGTTCGATTATCAAGAGAGCTGGAGGTGTATTGCCTTACGCTGATATTTATGGAGCAAAATTGATTAGAAAAAAGTTGGTACAAGATACTGCCTTTATCAAGCGATTGTCTTTATCAAATGTTGATCTCAGTTCAGTCGATAAAGACAAAACCGACACAAGTAAGTTGATTGAATTAGATCAGTTGAACAGTAAAACCACTGAAGTTGCACTTGAATTAGATAAAATTTTAGCGCGACCAGGTTCAGAAGAAGATGTGACTTTGCAAGATGAGGATCAGATTATCATTCCAAGATTTGTGAATACAGTTACGGTATCAGGAGAAGTATTGAAGCCCGTAACTGTGCAGTATGAACCAGCAATAGGTTTTAGAAGCTATATATCTGCAGCTGGAGGATTCAATCGCAATGCATATAAGAAGAGAGTGTTTGTGGTATATCCAAATGGAAGATCAGCAAGTACAAAGTCTTTTCTTGGAATTAAGTCGTATCCTCGAGTAACACCTGGAAGTTCAATCTTTGTTCCTGTTGAACCTGTTAGAGCGAGTGGTTTTGATCCAGCGAAGGCGGGTGTTATTGTTTCAGCTTTTGCATCAGTCATGACGACACTCGTATTATTATTCCGATAAAAATAGTAGAATGAACCAAAATTCAAAAAAGCCTGTAAGCCAAATTTCTGTAAAGGAATTATTGGATAATATAAATGATGCCATAAAGTACTTAAAATCAAAATGGAAGAAAATTTTCCTATTTTCTACTTTAGGTGCGGTATTGGGTTTTTCATATGCTTTTTTAGTGCCAATAAAATATGTATCAAAGTTAACTTTTGTAGTTGAAGAGAGCAGATCTGGTGGTGGTGGCTTAGCGGCCATAGCTGGACAATTTGGTTTGGACTTAGGTGGAATGGGCGGTGGAGGTGTTTTAAGTGGGGACAATATATTGCTTTTTCTTAAAAGTGAGTCTCTACTACGAGAGGCCTTACTAACTGCTTATGACGAAAATGGTAGTATAACTCTTGCAGATAAATATATAGAATCAAAAAAATGGAAAAAATCCTGGAATCAAAAGTTTGGTGAAATTAATTTCGCTAAATATCAAAATGGTGTTCTACCAAGGCATATGGATAGTTTGATGCAAAAAATTACATTAACAATTTTATTAAATGGAGAGTTAAATGTCTCTAAGCCAGATAAAAAAGCTTCGCTTGTAGATGTCAGAGCTATTATGGTTGATGAAAAATTGAGTTATTTATTTTCTAAAAATCTGGTCAGTATTGCAATCGAAAAATTTGTTCAATCAAAAATAAAAGTAAAGGCTGCTAATGTGAAGATGCTTCAAGATCGTGCAGATAGCCTTGGACGAATGCTTAATATAAAAACGTATGCAGCAGCATCTTCTCAGCAAAGTCTTATTGATGCAAACCCTGCAATTCGTTCTGCCCCCATAGGAGCTGAGATTTCAGCAAGAGAAAAAACAATGGTAGGAACGATTTTTGCTGAAGTTGTTAAAAACCTAGAAATCTCAAAAACTATTTTAAACCAAGAAACACCTGTGATACAAATGGTAGATTTGAGTAGTATGCCTTTGAGAAGAGTGAAAGTAAGTAAACTTAACTCTTTGTTGATTGGAGGAATATTGATGTTTCTATTTACAAGTATGGCGCTATTGATAATGCGCTGGTATAAAAGTATTCACATTAATCAGTAATAATCTATGAATAAAGAAGCAGTTAAAATCGGAGTTATTGGCTTAGGATATGTTGGTCTTCCTCTTGCAGTTGAGTTTGGTAAGCTTTATAATGTAGTGGGTTTCGATATCAATGAAACTCGAATTGAGGAATTGAGGCACGGTGTTGATAGGACACTGGAGTCTTCAAAAGCGGAAATCACCAAAGCATCAAAACTTAGCTTTTCCTCATCACTATCAGATTTATCTACTTGCAATGTTTTTATAGTAACCGTTCCTACACCAATTGATAAATTTAAGGCCCCTGATTTAAGACCTCTTTTGAAGGCATCAGCTATGTTAGGTAAAGTGTTAAAGGAAAAAGACGTTGTGATTTATGAAAGTACCGTATATCCGGGGTGTACGGAAGAGGATTGTGTTCCGGTCTTAGAAAAAGAAAGTGGTCTAAAGTTTAATCATGATTTTTACTGCGGATATTCACCCGAAAGAATTAATCCTGGTGATAAAGTAAATACTTTGACTAAAATTAAAAAAGTGACTTCAGGCTCAACTCCTGAAATAGCAGATTTTGTAGATGCTTTGTATGCAAGTATCATATCAGCAGGAACACATAAAGCACCAAGTTTGAAAGTTGCAGAAGCAAGTAAGGCAATTGAAAACGCTCAACGTGATGTGAATATTTCTTTTGTAAATGAACTTGCATTGATTTTTGATAGGATTGGTATTGATACACAAGATGTATTAGACGCTGCTGGTACCAAATGGAATTTTCTAAAATATAAGCCTGGATTGGTTGGAGGGCATTGTATTGGTGTTGATCCATATTATTTGGCACACAAGGCTGAGAGTTTAGGTTATCATCCTCAAGTGATTTTGAGTGGCAGACGAGTAAATGATAATATGGGTATGTTCGTTGCCAACAAAGTAGTCAAGTTAATGATTGAGAAAGAAATTAATGTGAAAGGCGCTAAAGCATTGATTTTAGGTGTGACTTTCAAAGAAGATTGTCCGGATATACGGAATTCCAAGGTAGTTGATATTTATACAGAGTTAAAAAATTTTGGACTTCAAGTAGACGTGTATGATCCACATGCCAATCACCATGAAGTCAGCGAAGAGTATGGTATTTCTCTAATCGGTAATCTATCTAAATACAAAGCAATTGTGCTGGCAGTAGCACACAAAGAATTTTTGTCACTAGATATTGAATCACTTAAGCATAGTAATGCAGCGGTTGTTTTTGATATCAAAGGATTTCTCGATAGAAATCATATTGACGCACGGTTATAATCATAAACTAAATGATACAAATTCATCCATCAGCAGTTATTGATGAAGGAGCAGTGATTGGCGTCGGAACAAAAGTTTGGCATTTTAGTCACATCATGAAAGATGCAGTGCTTGGCGAATATTGCAATATTGGTCAAAATGTTGTGGTTTCTCCTGGAGTAATACTTGGTAACAATGTGAAAGTGCAAAATAATGTCAGCATCTACACAGGAGTTATTTGTGAGGATGATGTTTTTTTGGGTCCTTCTTGCGTTTTTACCAATGTAATCAATCCACGTAGTGCTGTAAACAGAAGGTCGCAATATGCAAAAACAAAGGTTGGTCGTGGGGCAACGATTGGTGCAAACGCAACGATTGTATGCGGAAATGATATTGGTGAATATGCTTTTATTGGTGCAGGGGCTGTGGTTACCAAACATGTACCCGCATATGCATTGCTTGTTGGGAATCCTGCTAGGCAAATTGGCTGGATGAGTAGATCTGGAAATAAATTGATTTTTAATCAAGAAGGTTTTGCACAATGTGCAGAATCGGGAGAACGATATGTATTGAGTGTTGATGGAATTGTTTCATTAATCAGAAGTTCATGAGAAAAGTAAAATTTGCTATTGTAGGTTTTGGTCATATTGGAAAGCGTCATGCTGAAATGATCAGCAGAAATCCAGAGGCCGAACTCGTCGCCATTATCGACAAATTACCTGCTGAACAACTTATTGGTAATATTTACCAGGTACCATTGTTCAATGACCTTCAGGAATTCCTCAAAAGTGAAATTCCTGTTGATGTGCTAAATATTGCAACTCCAAATGGTTTTCATGCTATTCAGTCGATGCAGGCGCTAGATGCATTTAAGCACGTTGTGATTGAAAAGCCCATGGCTTTGACAAAAGGAGATGCAGAAAAAGTTATCTATAAAGCTTTACAGGTGCATAGGCATGTATTTACTGTAATGCAGAACAGGTATTCTCCTCCATCTGTGTGGTTAAAAAATGTTGTTGATTCTAAGTTGTTTGGAAAAGTTTACATGGTTCAATTGAATTGCTTTTGGAATAGGGATGATCGCTATTATAGTAAAGGAAGCTGGCATGGAACAAAAGAATTGGATGGCGGTACATTGTTTACACAGTTTTCACATTTTATTGATATCATGTATTGGCTATTTGGTGATATTGATAATATTAAAGGATCTTTTTATGACTTCAACCATTCAAAATTGACTGAATTTGAGGACTCTGGTCTGGTTTCATTTGATTTCCTTAGTGGAGGAAGTGGAGTAATTAATTATTCAACCTCCGTCTGGAATAAAAATCTAGAAAGTAGCATGACTATTATTGGTGAGCATGGCTCTATCAAAGTAGGCGGACAATACATGGATAAAGTAGAATATTGTCACATAAGGGATTACACGATGCCAGAACTGGCTCCTACAAATCCAGGAAATGATTATGGTGCTTACAAAGGTTCAGCGCAAAATCACAATTTCGTAATCGATAATGTTGTAGATGTTCTAAATAATAGAGCTAGTATTACTACCAATGCACTCGAAGGTTTGAAAGTGGTAGATATCATTGAAAGAATATATGCAAGTGCAAAATAATTGGCTTAATCAGCGAAATGCGTAAACTACATTACATCAATAAATTACTCCATGCATTTGGAATAGAGTTGGTCAAGTATAATCCACGGAACAACTCATCACTTCGCAGGTCTCTTTTCCTAAAGAAATTTAAGTTCGATTGTGTGGTGGATGTTGGCGCGAACATTGGAGGATTCAGAGACGAATTACGTGAACTTGGATATGCCGGAAAAATTCATTCAATTGAACCAATTGTTTCTCTTTATAAAGTTCTGGAAGCAAAGGCAAAGTCAGATTCTTTGTGGATACTTCATAATTGTGCACTTGGTGATCAAATCAAAGACATCGAAATAAACATATCTTCTAATCTCCACAGCAGTTCTGTTTTAGCCATTCTTGATGAGCATACAAATGCAGCACCCGATTCTGTCTATATAGAGAAGCAAACTGTCAGGCAGCTAACATTAGATGCTATGCAGAATTCATTTGGTTCATTTCAGAAGTTATTTCTCAAAATAGATACACAGGGGTATGAGTGGAATGTTCTGGAAGGAGCCAGACAGTTTTTAAACAATGTTGATGTATTGCAGCTTGAAATGTCTATGGTCCCTTTATACAAAGACCAAAAATTATTCAAAGAGATATTTGATTTCCTGACATCAAATGGTTTTGAGTTATATGAAATTGAACCTGGATTTTCTAATCCCCAAGATGGTCAGCAATATCAAATCGATTGTGTGTTTGTAAATTCTGCAAAAAAATAAATTGAACCTGAATAAAGTCATTAATTATATTCTGGTTTTTATTCTTGTAGCTGTTTCTGGTTTTCAATATTTCTATGCCTACCAAGAATGGCTGATTATTGGTTTCGCTTTCACACTGTTGATTACCTACATAAGGAGGGAAGAAATTTATCTTGATTATAAGTTTTTTTATATCCTTGGGTTATTCGTGTTTTGGGAGGTGCTGCAATTTGTTTTACTGGGTGGATTCAATGTAATTTCTGTTGCAGGGACCTTTACAAGATTCTTGCTTGCTTATCTTGTTATTATCATACTTTCAAAGGATTTCCTATCCTATTATTTTAATTTAATAACTGTTTTTTCTGCAATCAGCCTTTTCTTTTATGCATTAATTCATATTCCCGCAGTTCTTGATTTTATGATGGTTATTTCTAAAACAATTTTTGCTTCTCCATTCAAAGAGGGAATTGATGAATACGAGCATAATACCAATATTATAATATTTAATTATCATGGCTATATGTATAGCCCAATGAGGAACTCCGGACCCTTTTGGGAACCTGGGGCATTTTCTGTTTTCATATGTATCTCTTTGACATTTGGCCTTATTATCGGTAAAAGTCTTTTTTCAGTCGACTCAATTGTTCAAATTATTGCTTTGATAACCGCTTATTCTACTTCGGGATATCTTGTCTTTTTTATTTTAGTACTTGCTTCCCTGATTTACAAAAGCAGGGGACTTGGTTCCGGTATAAAATTACTGCTGAAAGGAATTTTGTTGCCTATTGTTTTGGTAACTGTTATTGTACTGATACAGTCCCAGGAATTTTTACTGCCCAAAATCCAAAATGATATTTTGCTGGCTGATGAAACTACCACATCGAGGTTCGGAAGTGCACTAGCTGATTATTATAAAATAATCGAAAATCCTATACTGGGCTACGGAAGAAGAATAGAGAATGAATATGGCAATGGCAATTTTGACCTGGATATCATGCACAGAAATAGTGGCGCAACCAGAATAGTTGTTCAATGGGGGATTCTTGCAATTTTATATTACGTACTGGTAATACGCTCATTTAAGCATGTTTTGAGAATTTATAACCCAGAGAGAGCATGGCATGTCTTTTTGCCCTTTATTGTTTTGTTTTTATCTGGTTTCTCACAATCCATTTATCAGTACCCATTTTTTATGGGACTGATGTTCCTTGAATTTATACCTGAACAGGTTGATGAAACTGAAGAAACAGAATTGGCAGTAGAGCAATGATGAGAATAGGAGTCATAGTACCTACATTCAACAGAAAACAACTTTTACTTGATCTTTTGGCTTCAGTTTCTCATCTTCAGATTCCTGACAATACAGAAGTGTTTAGCATTGTTGTTGTTGATGGTTCTAACGATGGTACATTGGAGGCCCTCAATGGACTGGAATCAGCTGTTCATGTTGTTCATGGAGACGGAAGCTGGTGGTGGACAAAATCAGTGAATAAAGGAATTCAAAGGGCCATTGAATTAAACGCAACACATGTTCTGCTCATGAATGATGATAATTATTTACATGAAAATTATCTAAAAATCTTGTTGAACGATTTTAAATCCTTACCACAAATAGCAGTCTTAGGATCAACATCGGTTTCAATCTCTTCGTCAAACACCATTGATGCTGCAGGATATCATAAATTTAATAGGCTGTTATTTAAACTATATCCATATAAAAAATCAGGAAGCGTAATCGACAATACCTTCTCTGGTGTTCACAAGAGTTGCGCTTTATCTGGCAGAGGGACTTTGATACCTGTAAGTGTTTTACAAAAAGTTGGCTTATTGGATGAATCGTTAATTCAGTATGGAAGCGATGATGATTTTACCATGCGCTGTATTGAGCAGCATGTGCCGGTATTTATTTCTTGGAATGCAAGAGTTTTTAATCACTCTGAAATTACCAGCAAGGAAAGAAATCGCAAATCTACAAAACTAACAGATCTGATAAAAGCTTATTTCAATCCCTATTCTTCCAGTTCGCTTAAAAAAGAATTGATTTTATACTCAAAACACAGCTATAAATTGATAGCTCCTTTCTATTGTTGCTATCTTTTTGTTGCAGGTTTATTAATTCACTTCAGACATAAACTCGTAGTATCCTCTTGAGTAATTATGCTATCATAACGCCACTTAAAAACGAAGCCGATCATCTCTTGGAGACAATCAATTCTGTTTGTAATCAATCTATACCGCCTATCGTCTGGATTATTGTTAACGATGGCTCTACCGATAATTCTAGGACAATTTTAGATGAACATACTTCGGGCTTTTCTTGGATTAGTGTCGTTGATGCGCCATCAATCCAGCGGACGGATTACAGTTCAAGGGTAATTGATTTGTTTAATTATGGGTACAGCAAAATTGTTACCAAGCCTGCCTTTATTTGTAAAATGGATGCTGATGTATCTTTTGGCAAAGATTTTTTTAAAAATATCTTCAAACAATTCGAAGTTGATCCGAAGCTTGCAATAGCTTCTGGTCATTTACATATTAATGGTGTTCCCGAAAAAATTGATGCTGATCAGTTGGTATGTACCAGGGGTGCTACAAAAGTGTATCGGACTAGTTTTCTAGAAGCAATTGGCGGATTAATCAGTTATCAAGGCTGGGATACACTCGATAATGTTGCAGCAAGAGCCAAAGGCTGGAATGTCATGATTGTGAATGAACCATTTGATCATTTAAAGGAAGAAGGATTAAGGGTAGGTAAGACTGTATTCAGACATGTGCGCAATGGTTATTACAATGGCTCCTTGCCTTTTTATTTCCCCTATTTTCTGATTAAAATCATGGTCAAACTTTTTGAGAGACCTATCATCTTCTCTAGTCTTTTCATGTTATGGGGCTATATAAAAGCGAGGTTTGCACAAGTTAAAAGTCCCTATCCTGAATATGTGATAAAACAGTTACGAAATGAACAGAAATCCTATCTGATGAAAAAACTTAAATTGATTTAAATGTGTGGAATAGCTGGGATAGTACATTTTAATGAACAGCCAGTAGCAGAATCGGGTATCCGCTCCATGATGCAAATCATGAAACATAGGGGCCCTGATGATGAAGGGTTTTTTATTGAAAAGAATATCGGACTTGGTTTTGTCCGCTTAAGCATATTAGATTTAAGTGCAGCTGGACATCAGCCAATGTTCTCAAATGATGAGCGATATGTTATCATTTTTAATGGGGAGGTGTATAACTACATAGAAATAAAAGAAAAGCTCAATCATAAATACAGCTTCAAAAGTTATACGGATACTGAAGTAGTATTGAATGCTTTCATAGAGTGGGGAGAGTCCTGTTTAGATGAGTTTAATGGCATGTTTGCATTTGCAATACTGGATCGACTTAGTGGTTCTTTATTTTGCGCAAGGGATCGTTTTGGCATGAAGCCTTTTTTTTATGCGAATCAAAATGACAGCCTGATTTTTTGTAGTGAGCTCAATCCAATTCTTGCCCAACTAAAAGATAAGCCAACTGCCGATGAAGAGGTTATTGCCAATTACCTCATAATGGGCAGGTCACATTATTCCCCTGATACATTTTACAAAGAAATCAAGAGGTTGGCACCTGGTCACTTCATGAGGGTTACAGCACAGGGGATAGAAATTAGTAAGTGGTATGATATTGTAAAAGCAAGTGTTGGTAAAAGATATAGTAACCCAGAAGAATATTTGAACGACTTTAAAGATTCCATACAATTACAATTAAGAAGTGATGTGCCCGTGGGTATTTGCTTAAGTGGTGGACTTGATTCGTCTGCAATAACTTCTGCTGTTCTTAAGTATTCAGGACATCAAGATTTTCATTCTTATTCTGCGGTATATGATTCAACTGGGCGTGAGAATGAAATTGAATATATCAAAGCTTTTGACAACAGTGGTTTACAAATGCATTATGTAAAGCCAGATGCAAAAGACATTTTAAATGATATTGATGCATTTATAGATGCATTTCAGATGCCTGTGCCTGGCACATCCCCATATGCGGAACTCAAAGTAATGGAACTAGCCACTACGTATTCAACAGTTGTGCTGAGTGGTCAGGGTGTAGATGAAGTATTAGGTGGTTATGAATATTGTTATGGGGCCTACTTAAAAGAGTTATTGCTCAAAGCAAAATTTTTAAGATTTATTAATGAGTGTAAACATCTTTACTCAGATGGTAATCTGATGTCTTCCTTGAAATACATGATGTTCTTTTTTCTTCCATCTTCTTTGAAATCCTTTGCGTTTTCATTTAACAATAAACTGGTTGGAGAAGCGTTTAAAGCAAAATATAAAAAAGCTGTCCACCGTTTGGTTGATGATTTTTATGGTTTTTCATCCTTGCGTCAATTTTCAATTAACCACATCAAATATAAATTTGAACATCATTTGATGTGGTCTGACCGTTCTGGAATGCTGTATTCACTTGAAGCGAGGTTTCCATTTATTGATCACCGTATTATAGAAAAATCAATTGGTACCGATAGCGATCTAATAATGGCCAAAGGCTACACCAAGTCAATTATGCGTAATGCATTAAGTGGAATACTTCCAGATAAAATCAGAGATAGAAAGCAAAAAGTGGGTTTTGAAACGCCTGGGGGAGAATGGTTCCGTACTGCAGAATTTGAAAAAATGTTCAGGGATATTCTACATTCCTCTACATTCAAGGCCAGAAAATATTTTGATCACAAAAAAATCGAACAACTTTTTGAGAAGCATATGTCAGGTAAAGTAAATGCTTCAGAGAGCTTGTGGAAAGTACTTAACCTGGAACTCTGGTTAAGAAAAAAAGTCGATTAACATCGAATGCAGTTGATTTCTATAGTTGATTACGGGATGGGTAACCTTAGGTCAGTTCAGAAAAGCTTTGAACGAATCGGCGCTTCAACAACAATTGTAGCAGATCCCGCACAATTGAAAGATGCACAAAGAGTGGTTATCCCTGGAGTGGGACATTTTAAAAATGCCATGGATGTTTTGACATCAAACGGGTTTGCCGACCAGATTAGAGAATTTGCATTGATAAAACAAAGACCAGTGCTCGGAATTTGTTTGGGTATGCAATTGATGACCTCTCGAAGTGAAGAAGGTGATGCTGAAGGTTTTGGTTTCGTGGAAGCTGAAACAAAACAGTTTCATTTTGCAAATCAGTCAAGATTAAAAGTGCCTCATATGGGCTGGAATTCTTTGATTCATGCAGGTGACCATACCATAGGTAAAGGATTGAACGAGGATGATTTGGTTTATTTTGTTCATTCCTATTTTGTAACGTGCAAAAATTCAAATGATGTGCTGTTCAAAACAGCATACGGTAATACATTTGATGCTGCATTCATGAAGCATAATATTGTAGGTTTTCAATTTCATCCTGAAAAAAGTCATCAGGTTGGATTACAGCTCTTAAAAGATTTTTTAAGTATATAATTCTTGTTCAGGCCTCGCGTCATACCTGTTTTGTTGCTGAAGGGAAAAGGGTTGGTGAAAACCAAAAAGTATGCCAATCCCCAATACATAGGCGATCCCATCAATGCCGTAAAAATATTCAACGATCTTGAGTCTGATGAACTTGTGTTTTTGGATATTGATGCAGCCAATGAAGGAAGAACAATTTCTATAGATCTTGTCAGACAAATTGGGGATGAAGCTTACATGCCTTTTGGTGTAGGGGGCGGCATAAAAGATGTAAAGACGGCAGCTGATTTGATTGCGGCAGGAGCCGAGAAAGTTATATTGAATACAGCCTTCGTTGAAAATCCAAATCTAGTAACCGATGTTGCACTTAGATTGGGCAACCAAAGTGTTGTGGTTGCAATTGATGTGAACAAAACTTTATTTGGTTCACATTATGTCTTTACCAAGAATGGTCAAAAAAAAACAAATATTCAACCTATTGAAGCAGCACAAAGAGCTATTGAATTGGGGGCGGGAGAATTGATTTTAAATTTTGTACCTAATGATGGAATGATGACAGGGTACAATTTAGAATTAATAAAAACTATTTCTTCAGCAGTTTCTATTCCTGTTGTGGCATCTTGTGGTGCAGGCACACTTGAACACATGAAAGATGCAGTATTAGCAGGCGCACATGCAATTGCTGCAGGCAGTATGTTTGTCTATCATGGTGCACGAAGAGGTATATTGATCAATTATCCCAGCAGAGTGGAATTAATAAATACATTCTCTAACCTTTATGAAAACAATAGCCATGAGTAGAATTTGTAGTAAGGGATTGTGGGATGATACAATACCAGGGATATCATTTGATGGAAATGGTGTATCTAATTATGCAAAAATTCAAGAGGCATTATGTGATCTATATCCCCGCAATGAATCCAGTATTGAAAAATGGAAAAATCTTGTCACTGCTATGAAGCAAAAGGGCAAGAATAAAAATTATGATTGTATTATCGGAGTGAGCGGTGGGACAGATAGTTGTTATTTGTTGTACCTGGCAAAGGAGGTATATGGGCTTCGACCTTTGGCGGTTAATCTTGATAATGGCTGGAGTTCAGATATCGCAGTAAAAAATATCAAAAAAGTAACTGATCAACTCAAAATTGATCTGTATACCTATGTAATAGACTATGAAGAAGTAAAAAAGGTGTTGAGGTCTTATATGAAAGGTTCTCTCCCCTGGATAGATAGTCCTACTGATAATGCCATCAGTGCAGTATTGGTAAAAATTGCTAAACAGGAAGGGGTGAAATACATTCTAAATGGTTCTGATTTCAGGTCTGAGGGGAAGCAGCCTACAGAATGGACTTATAGCGATGCACGACAACTCAAGCACCTGGTTGCTAAATTTGAAAAATCAAATCTAAAGTCTTTCCCATTGCAGACTTTTTGGGACATGGTAGTGAACAACTATATTAGAGGGATTAAAACATATAGGCCTTACTATTATTTACCCTATCAGAAAAAAGAAGCACAGGCCTTTTTGATTTCTACATATGATTGGAAATATTATGGAGGTCATCATCATGAAAATATCTTTACCAAATTTGCCATCGCTTACTGGATGCCTAAAAAGTTTGGTATGGATAAGCGTATCATTACCTTGTCCGCACAGATTATGAGTGGAGAAATTTCAAGAGCAGAAGCGCTTAATATGCTTTGTCAACCACCATATGATACAGATCAGATGGAGAAGGATAGAGAATATGTCATAAAAAAACTTGACTTATCCAAAGAGGAGTTTGATGCTATTTGGAAGGCAGAAAATAAGAATTTCACACATTATCCTTCTTATATGCCTTTCATAGAGAAGTATATAAAACCTATAAGCAAGTATATTTCATTTCTTCTGCCTTATACACCTACCATGCTTGTTGAAAAAAAGATCCGTGGATGAGAATATTAATTGATCTCGGTCACCCAGCCCATATTCATTATTTCAAGCATTTCATATGGCAGATGGAGGCCAAG
>JBKCGF010000075.1:0-13341 GCA_046303455.1 Chitinophagaceae bacterium
GCTATCGGTTTTTTATCCATTAGAATTTGGGGACTCCCCTTTTTATATCTCTATCAAATGAGGAATGCCTTATTGGTAGGTACCAATCAAAGTAAATTATTGATTTGGGGAACTCTTGCTGAAACCATTGCCAATGTAGTACTCGATTATGGTCTAATTTTTGGAAACTTAGGTATGCCGGAGATGGGCTTTAATGGAGCAGCATATGCCAGTGTTTGTGCTGAATTCATTGGTATGGCTGTAGTTTTTGCAATCATCAGTGGAAAAGGGATGGGCAAAAAATTCGGATTGTTTTCAACCATCAAGTTTGAATGGGCAACCACAAAAACAATTTTGATTCAATCTTCTCCCCTGGTTTTGCAATATGCAATTAGTATTATCAGCTGGGAATTCTTTTTTATTCTCGTTTCACACGATGGCACTTTGGCATTGGATATAAGTCAGCTCATGCGACTTGTCTTTGGATTTTGCGGGATATTTATTTGGGCTTTTGCAGCCACTGCAAACACGATGGTATCAAATATAATGGGACAAGGCCTGCAAGCAAGTGTGCTACCATTAATCAAAAGGATCATATTACTTAGTGCAGGCTCTTCCTTACTTATCTTTATTCCGCTTCAACTATTTACAAAAGAAATTCTTTCTCTTTTTAATGAAAATGCTGCATTTCTGGAACTTGGGATTCCTGTACTTCGTATTGTTGGCTTTGCCATTCTTTTGATGTCTGTTGCAACTATTTGTTTAAACTCCGTTACAGGTACAGGTAATACAAAAGTTAATTTGATGATAGAAATCATCACCATCATCTTGTATTGCATTTACATCTATACTGTAATGCATTTAAAAGACCTTCCAATTACATGGGGATGGGCATCTGAATGGCTTTACTGGTCTAGCATACTCATTATGTCACTCGCCTATCTTTTGAGCGGAAAATGGAATAATGCCAGAAGCAGAGCAGTATAAAAAAGAATTATTCAGCAGCAGATGAAGAAGATGCTTTCTTTTTTGCGGTTTTTGGCGCAATGACCATCAGCATTCTTTTACCTTCTAATTTTGGTAAACCTTCTACTTGTCCAACTTCAGCCAATCTTTCTGCAAATTTCAGCAAAACCAATTCACCTCTTTCCTTGAACATGATAGCACGACCTTTAAACTGGACATATGCCTTCACTTTATTTCCTTCTTTTAAGAAGCTTTCAGCATGTCTCGCTTTAAAATCAAAGTCGTGATCATCAGTACCAGGGGTAAATCTGATTTCTTTTAATTCAGCAGATTTGCTTTTGGCCTTCATCTCTTTTTCCTTCCTCTTTTTATCATAGAGGAATTTGTTGTAATCGATGATTTTACATACTGGAGGATCAGCTTGTGGAGAAATTTCCACCAAATCAAGTTCCAGTTGTTGGGCCATTTTTAAAGCATCCTGAGTAGAATAAACGCCCATTGTTACGTTATCTCCAACAAGTCTTACTTGTGGAACGCGAATGAAATGATTGATGCGGTGTTCAGCTTCTTTTCTTACTAGAAATCTACCACCGGGGCGATTAAATGGTCTGTTTGGTAATGCCATAGTCGTTTTTGGAGGCCCTTAACGGCAAAGGGCAGCATCCATCATTGTTGTTTTTTATTAAATGTTTTGCCGATTTTTAATTTCGGATGTTAAGGTAGACAATATTTCTGATACAGCGCATTGACCCATATCACCTTTACCTTGTCTTCTTACTGAAACCGTATTTTCAGTCTGTTCTTTCTCACCAATGACCAGCATGTAAGGAATTTTCATCAGTTCGGTATCCCTGATTTTCTTACCTACTTTTTCACCTCTATCGTCCACCTCAGATCTGATTCCTGCATCCAGTAATTGTTGATTGACCTGTCTTGCATATGCATTGAACTTATCACTGATAGGTAAAATTTTTACCTGCAATGGTGAAAGCCATACCGGGAATTTGCCTGCATAATGTTCTAGCAGGAAGCCAATGAATCTTTCATGGGTTCCCAATGGAGCTCTATGAATAATCAAAGGTGTTTCAGCCTTGTTATCCTTGTTGGTATATTCAAGTCCAAATCTTCTGCCCTGAGCAAAATCAACCTGATTGGTTGCCAAGGTAAATTCTCTACCTATTGCACTCCAAATCTGCACATCAATTTTCGGTCCATAGAAAGCACCTTCGTCAGGAACTTCAACAAAAGGAATATTAGACTCAATCAATACTTTACGAACCATTTCTTCAGTTTCTATCCAAAGTTCTGGTTCATTGATGTATTTCTGTCCCAATTTAGCAGGGTCATGCAAACTGAGTCGCATTACATATTTATCTATACCAAATATGTTGAAGTATTTGATATACATATCATTTACAGCCCTGAACTCATTGGCAAAATCTTCTTTAGAACAGTAGATATGAGCATCATTCATGTGTAAACAACGTACCCTCATTAAACCAAATAATTCCCCACTTTGCTCATATCGATAACAGGTTCCATATTCGGCCAATCTAAGTGGCAGATCCTTATAACTCCTGCTTTCTGCAGAGAATATCTTGTGGTGGTGGGGACAGTTCATGGCCTTCAGGTAATATTTTACACCTTCAAGTTCCATGGGAGGATACATGCTATCCTGGTAATATGGCAAGTGTCCACTGGTTAGGTACATGCTTTCTTTCGCAATATGCGGTGTTACTACACGTTTGTACCCTGCAGCTGATTCCGTTTCCTTTGCCAGTCTTTCCAGTTCTTCAATTACAATCGTACCATTGGGCATCCATAAAGGAAGTCCTGGGCCTACGTCATCATCAAAAGTAAAAATACCCAACTCCTTACCCAACTTGCGGTGGTCTCTTTTCTTAGCTTCTTCCAACATTTGAAGATGCTCATCAAGTTCTTTCTGATTAGGAAAGGTTACACCATACACACGAGTAAGTTGTTTATTTTTTTCATCTCCCTTCCAGTAAGCCCCTGCAATGGAAGTCAGTTTGATGGCTTTGATTAAACCTGTGTGAGGAATATGTGGTCCGCGACAGAGATCAGTAAACTCACCTTGGGTGTAAAAAGTAATTTCTCCGTCTTGCAAACCTGACAATAGATCAAGTTTATATTCGTCACCTTTATCAGTAAAGTAATTTATGGCATCTGACTTGCTGATTTCTTTTTTGACAAAGGGGCTGTTTTTAGCAGCCAACTCTACCATTCTCTTCTCAAGAGTGTGAAGGTCTTCCTCAGCAATTTGTCGACCGCCTAAATCCATATCATAATAGAAACCCCTATCTACAGCAGGTCCTACCCAAAACTTAACCCCTGGAAATAAAGATTCAACAGCTTCAGCAAGTAAGTGTGCTGAAGAATGCCAAAATGTTGATTTTCCTTCAGTATCATCCCAGGTATGCAACTTTAAAGCAACATTTGAATGTAAAGGTGTTGAGGCATCACAAACTGCACCATCAACTGAAGCTGCAATTACTTTTTTTGCTAACCCTTCGGAAATTGACTTTGCAATAGCCATTGGGGTGATCCCTTTTTCATAACTCCTAACCGCACCGTCTGGAAATCTAACATTAATCATCTTGAAGGCCAATTGTTTTTTATATACTAGAAAAGCAAATTTAACGAACTATTGGGTAAGCCCCTATTGAATTCGCAATAATTTAGCCAGTTGAATAAAAAAATAGGATTTGATTAGAACTCTACCCCAATTTTCATTTACGCCATCGTTTATCTTCCAAAAGCATTGGAGCAAAATCCTCATTATAATATGTTTGCTGGGAGGCCAATTTACTAATGTTATTGCTCAAAATATAAGCGGACAATGGATAGGTAAGTTTACTTCAGAAGAAGATCCTGGTGGTGGTGGTACCGACTATGTACTGGAAATTGAATCAAATGGCAGCCAGCTTTCTGGTTACTCCTATACCTATTTCTCATTAGCAGGTAAAAGATACTTTGTTATTTGTCGCTTAAAAGGCACTTACGACAAAGGAAGTAAATCAATGGAAATAAGAGAAATCGAAACCATCAAGACCAATACACCGCCAGATTTTGAAAATTGTCACCAATCCCATCAACTTACCTATTTAAAGCAAAAAGATAAAGAAACCCTGATTGGGAAATGGATACCTTCAGAAAAAGGAAGTACTTGTGGAAAAGGATTTACTGAGCTAGAAAGAAAAGCACTTATAAAAGAGAACAGCAGTAAAACTTCAATTGAAAATAAACCTGCTGCTCCAAAAGTAACAAGTCCAGCTAAAAAACCATCAACAACAATACCCAAAAATAACCCATCTGCTCCGCTTGTAAAATCAGTGCCCAGTCCAAAACAACAACCATCCAAAACTTTGGTTCCAAATACAAAACCCATCACAAAAAATCCTCCTGTAACCGTAGAACCAAAAATAATTCAAGCGGAAGAGCCTCCTGTTGCACCACCCAAAGTAGGACAACAATCAGTAAGAGAAAACCTGAATGAGAAAAAAAACAGTGAAAAATCTGCTTTACCTGTTGAAAGTGGAAAGGCAAAAAACATGTCTGATAACACAAAAGACAAATTAGCAAAACGTACGTATCAGGTAATTAAAGTGATTGAAGTTTTGCAGCCTAATGTCAAAGTAGATATTTATGACAATGGGCAGGTAGATGGAGACGTAGTGTCCATTTATCTGAATGAGAAACAACTTGTTTCCTCTAAAATGTTAACTGCACAGCCCATTACACTTCAAATTAAAGTTGATGAAAATGAAGATGTATATGACCTCATCATGTATGCAGAAAGTCTTGGATCAATTCCCCCAAACACTGCACTGATGATTGTAACGACGCCTACTCAACGTTACGAAATCAATATCTCCTCAAATGAACAAACCAGTGGAGCAATCAGATTCAAGTTCAAAAAATAATTCTTTAAAACTTGAAATTATAAGTGACAGAAGGAATTACGGGGAATAAAGAAACCTGTTTTGCTTGCACCTCCAAGGATCCGTCAAATGCGCTTCCCGTCTGGTCAAAATAGAAGAAGTAAGGATTTCTTCTGCTATAAGCATTGTAGATACTGAAATTCCAGCTGCTTGAACCCTTTCTTTGTTTCTTGGGGACAGGCGTGTAGGTAGCAGAGATATCTAAACGATGATAGGAAGGCAATCTGTATTGGTTAATATTGCTGTATTGCTGGGTTAACACTCCTTCAATCAAATAAAATTTTTCAGGCAATGAAGCTGCATTTCCAGATGCATATACAAAAACAGTCGACAATTTCCATTTGCTATTGAATTCATACAAACCAACAACAGAAAGATCATGACGTCTGTCGAATTTTGCAGGATATTTATTCCCTTTATTCAAATCAGGAAATTTTCTCCATGACCAAGCAAGTGTATACCCTATCCAGCCAGTAAATCTTCCTTTTGTTTTATTGAAAAAGAACTCTGCACCATAACTCCATCCATCACCAAAAACAAATTCTTCTTCAGGATCTTTTATGGAAGGTGTATAACCCTCACGGTATTCGATTTGGTTTTCCATCGATTTATAGTACACCTCAATTGAAGTTTCGTAAGTATTGTCTTTGAAATTTTTAAAAACCCCAGCGGAGTATTGCCATGATAATTGTGGTTTGACCCTAAAAGTACTTGGAACCCATACGTCGGTCGGCAAAGTTGTTCCTGAATTGCTCACCAAATGAATATACTGCCTGTTTCTCGAAACTGCGCCTTTTATAGAAGTTTCATCATCTATTGAATAACGCAGTGTTGCTCGAGGTTCTAAACCATGATAGAATTTAATATGGTCACCTTTCTTAAAAACCAAACTATCCAACCTGTTTCCAAAATCATCAGTTGTATAATTTGTAAGCGGACCAACTTGTTGAAATCCACTCCACCTTAAACCGTAGTTCATTTTTAAACGATCTGAAATTTCCCAATCATCTTGCACATAAGCTGCCATTTCCCTGGCATATTTCAATTGCGCATTATTAGGATTGAATACAACACTATCTTGTTGTCCAGATATTATGGAAGGAGAAAAACGATGGTATGTATATTGTAAACCATACTTTAACTTATGCTCAGGTGTCAGGTAATGATCAAGATCAGTTTTATAACTTAAATCTCTGATTCCACTTTTTAAACTGAAGTTGAAATTGTTTTGTAATGCTCCTAAAGCAAAGTCATAATCATTGTAAACAAAGGTGGTATTCATGAACAACTTCTTGTTGAAAACATGATTCCATCTGGCAGTCATGGTAGCATTTCCCCAAGGAATATTTACATCAAACTGACGTTGGTTGTTTACAAAATCAAATACATCTCTTCCAAAATAACCACTGATGTACAACCTGTCCTTATTAGAAAACTTGTAATTGAATTTCGCATTGAGGTCGTAGAAATAATAGCCAGAACCATAAAACTGACTTCCTTTTTTAATAAAAGGTTTAACCAAAGCATCAATATAGGTTCTTCGTCCTGATACCATAAAAGAAGCCTTATCTTTTACAACTGGTCCTTGAATTGCCAGTCTGGATGATATTGTACCTATACCACCTTCTGCCTGAAAATTTTTCATGTTTCCATCCTTCATGGAAATATCTAAAACAGATGAAAGACGTCCACCATACTGTGCGGGCATCCCTCCTTTTATGAGTGAGATATTTTTAATCGCATCCCCATTAAAAATGGAAAAAAATCCAAATAAATGCCCCGTATTATAAACAACAGCATCATCGAGCAGAATCAGGTTTTGATCTGGCCCACCTCCCCTTACATAGAGCCCCGAATTTCCCTCTCCTGCATTGGAAACTCCTGGGAACAATTGAAGCGTTTTAAGTGGGTCGACTTCACCAAAAATTACTGGCACCGATCTCATTCGGTTCATAGAAAGATCAATCTGACCCATTTGCGCACTTTTTACATTCGCATCCCTTTTTTTAGCTGAAATGACTATTTCTTGTGAAAGGCTTGATTTAGAGAAAAGCGAAAAATTCAATTCCTGATCTCCATTTAACTTGATTTTTTGTTCAAAAGGAAAATAGCCAACAAAGCTGACCACAATTGTGTATTCACCTTCAGGTAAGGTTATAGAAAAATACCCATACTGGTTGGTACTGACGCCTCTGGAGAGTTCTTTGACTTGCAAGCTGGCTCCTATAAGGGTCTCCCTGCTGAGAGAATCTCTTACATAACCATTAATCGTGTACTTGTTCTGCGCTGAAGCTGTCAAAACATTAAAAAGGAAGAAAAAAAGGAAAATATGCTTACCCACAGGATTTATTAACAAGGATCAACGACTAAGGTTCGGGCGCAAAATTATATTATACTAACTTTGCGGCGCAATAATATTAGTATGCTAGCAGGATTACAGGACCTAACATTTGAATTTGGAGCAAGAGCAATTGTAGAAGATGCAACTTGGCATATTCACCCAGGTGAAAGAATTGGACTTATTGGGTACAACGGTACTGGTAAATCAACCCTATTGAAACTACTGGCAGGCGAGTATTTGCCCAGCAAGGGTACGCTTGAAAGAAGCAGAACCACCACCATTGGTTATTTGCACCAGGATCTACTCAGTTTCGATACGGATGCAAGTATTCTTGAAGTTGCGAAAGGTGCTTTTGAAAGGGTAATGGAGATTGAAAAACTTATTGAACAACTGGGAAAAGAACTTGAAGAGCAAGAAGATGAAAAGAAGTTGATCCAGTATACCGACCTCCTTCATGAAATGGATGTATTGGATGGCTATAATGTAGATCATAAAACAGAAGATGTATTACATGGCTTAGGCTTTAAACAAGAAGACTTAGCCAGACCCTATAAACAATTCAGTGGTGGCTGGAGAATGCGTGTACTCCTAGCTAAGATGATTCTGATGCAGCCAGATTTATTGATGTTGGATGAACCTACCAACCACTTGGATCTCCCATCAATTGAATGGTTGGAAAAATACCTGATTCACTATCAGGGTGCTGTTGTTATTGTAAGCCATGATAAGTTCTTCCTCGACAGAATGGTGAATAAAATTGTTGAACTCTATCAACGCAAACTAAATATCTATACAGGCAATTATTCTTACTATGAAAAAGAAAAAATAGTACGAATGGAAATGCAGCAAAGAGCTTTTGAGAACCAACAGGATTTTATTCGTCAGCAAGAAAGATTCATTGAAAGGTTCAAAGCTAAAGCCTCGAAAGCTGCACAGGCACAAAGCGTTCAAAAACGTTTGGACAAAATTGAACGTGTAGAAGAAGCTTCAATTGAAAGACCCAATATCAGAATCAATTTCAGTGTAGATAAAACACCTGGAAAAGTAATCTGCTCTTTAAAAAACTTAAGTAAAAATTTTGGACCAATTGAGATAGTTAATGGTGCCAATGCAGAAATAGAGAGAGGAGACAAAATTGCATTAATTGGTGCAAATGGAAAAGGAAAATCAACCATTTTAAGAATCATAGCTGACAGAGAAACCTTCGATGGTGAAAGGGTTTGGGGGCATAATGTAGATGAAAGTTTTTATGCTCAACATCAACTGGAGCATTTGAAACTCGACAATAATATTCTGGAGGAATTACAGACAGCCGGTAGCAAGAAAACTGACATGGAACTCAGAACTGTATTGGGTTGTTTCCTGTTCAGCGGAGATGATGTAGATAAAAAAATAAGAGTATTGAGTGGGGGTGAAAAAGCAAGGGTTGCTTTGGCAAAAACCATTATCAGCAAAGCTAATTTTTTGATGCTGGATGAACCTACTAACCACCTCGACATGCATTCAGTAGATCTTTTGGCTGATGCATTGGACAAATATGAAGGAAGTTTGATTTTGGTTAGCCACGATCGTTATTTCATCTCAAAAACTGCCAACAAGATTTGGGAAATTGTAGATGGAGAAATTGTTGAATTCAAGGGTGGTTACACAGAATGGGTAGAATGGAAGGAAAGAATGGCAAAACTGGCACTGGATCAAGAACGTCAAAATCCAGTAAAGGATAAATCAAAAGGGAAGTCTGATTCAAACTCAGAAATGAAGACAGAAGTTAAAACCAAAGAGCCTATTGCTGCAAAACAAGAACCAGTTGTTTCAACTAATCAGCCAATTGATAAAGAAAAGCAGAAAGAGAAAAAGCGACTTCAAAAGCGATTTGACGATTTGGAAGCAAATATAACCCGGATGCGTGCAGAAAAATTACAAATTGAGGAGCAACTTGGTAATCCAGAAATCTACACCAATAAAGAAAAGTTTTCACAGTTAGAAAAAAGATATCAATCAGTCAGCTCTGAATTAACGCCAGCAGAAAAAGAATACGAACGGCTTTTTGAGGAATTGATGAATGCTGAATAAAAAATAAAGGCTGTCCAATTGGACAGCCTTTATTTGACTATGGAAAAGTATTAATATCCAGGGTTCTGGGTAAGAACTGATTTTCCTTCCTTCTGAGAGTTTAGAATCTCATCCTGAGGAATTGGGAATAGATTATGCTTTGACAAGAACACTTTTCCAGCAAGGTAGTTACGCTTACTGAACGTTCTGCCATTTGCATCTTTACCAGCAATTCCTTCTTTTGCAACATAGGCATTAAGGACTTTCTCTGCAATTCCCCAACGAACGAGGTCAAAGAAGCGATGTCCTTCCATAGCAAACTCAAGGCGCTGTTCAAAACGAACTGCATTGATAGCAAAACCTTGTCCGCGTGTAGCAAATGTTCCAACAGGCCATGGCTCTACTTTTACATTGACAGATGCATCTTGGCGACCAGTATTTTTTGCACGGGTGCGAACAAGATTTACATAAGTCTCTGCTTGTGCCAAGTTACCCAATTCTGCTTCAGACTCAGCCAACCATAAAATCACGCTTGAAAATTTGATCATGCGATAATTGTTGTTCACAGAACGGCGAGCAGTTGCGTGAGTAGTTGAGTTTTCTTCAGAGAGATAATACATCCACTTCTTTCCACTGAAAGGACCAGCATAAGCTTGATCGCGGATCCAGGTAGAACCAGGATGTGAACCCCAGTCAAGGAAACGAACACCTCTTCGACCAACAGTCCAATCCAGACGAGAGTCTACAGGAATGCTGTTATCGAGTGTATAAGGCTGAGAAAAGCTGATACCCTGATCATTAGGAAGATCAACATCATTGTAGGTATCTTGACTTCCATCAGCAGCATTTCCAATCAAGGGCAAACCATTGGCATCTGTTTTGAAGGCATTCACCAAGTTGTGAGAAGGTTGGTAGAATCCACAGCAACCACGGCCAGGAGAATTACCAGCATAAGGCCAGTTAAGCACATCTCCCTGATTTCCATTACCACCAGTTGTACCATCGTTAACAGAGAACTGAACTTCAAAAATTGATTCAGCATTGTTGTTGGTAACGGTACGGTAATTATCATGGTATTCTGCTACCAAGCGTTTGCCAGAATTAGTGTACACATCCAAAAGTTCTGTTTTAGCAGCTGCCCATTTCTTTTGGAAGAGCAAAGCCTTGCCTAAATATGCCTTAGCAGCCCACTTAGTAGCACGACCTTTCTGAGCTTGCGTAGCTGGCAGGTTATCAGCAGCATATTTTAAATCAGCTTCAATTTGAGGCCATATGTCCGCAGTATTTGGAACCAGAACTCCTTTTGGATCACCAGCGTTGTATGTTTTTTCATCGATGTAAGGAACATTACCCCACATTTTTTTAGCTTCAAAATGATAGTGACCACGAAGAAAACGCGCTTGTGCAATGACCTGTGTCTTTTCAGCTTCGGTCATGTCTTTAACTTCCGGATCAGTCACGATCTGAATAACCTCATTGCAACGGGCAATTCCATCATAACTGTGTTGCCATTTACCTCTGAGGTGCGTGTTATCAGACACCCAGTTGTACTGCTCGAGGAAAGATTGTTCGGGCTGGTCGCCTGCATCTGTTCCCTTATAAGCATCATCTGATACCACACCGCCGTAAACCCAATTGGATACGGCAGCGTGCCAGTTAGTTGTTCCCGATCCAACCCCATCCAAGAGCGAATATGCTCCTACCAGCAGTGCATTAACCCCTGCTTTGCTTTTCAGCTGTGTAGCGGTAGCAACACCCTGTGGATTGACATCGAAGAATTTCTGGCATCCGAAGGTCATGATCATAACCACCGGAAGAAGTAGAAATTTGATCTTTTTCATAATTGTCAATTTTTTATACTGTTTCAAGTGAATTAGAATTTAAGCCTTACGCCAATCAAATAGGATTTAGCAACTGGATAAGCACCCTCGTCGATACCCATGTGGATATCCTGGTTATCAGCGCCAGAGGTACGTAAGTTGATATCAGGATCCAAACCTGTATACTTGGTTAGTGTCAGGATGTTCTGACCTTGCAAGTAAATTTGGACACCAGAGAGACCTGCTTTTTTGGTCAGTTTATCTGGGATTGAATAGGTCAACTGTATATTTCTCAAACGCAGATAGGAACCATCTTCGAGGAAGTATGAAGATACCTGCTGACTGGTTGCATCACTTGAATTAAGACGTGGGAGGATTGGCTTATCAGTTTCACCATAAGACTCATACAGCATCCTTCTTGCGCGGTTACCCTGGAATACGTTGAAGTCAGTCCAGTAGCGCACATAGTTAAAGATGGTATTTCCTTGAACACCTTGAGCAAAAATTGCGAGGTCGAAATTCTTGTATCCGGCTGAAAGGTTGATACCATAAGTAAAGTCAGGATGGGGATTGCCCATGAAATCACGATCGGCAGCTGTAATCACACCATCTTTATTGATATCCCTGAAGTTGAATACACCTTCGCGGGTATAGGTACCAAATTTAGCTGCACCAGTCGCTTGTTGTGCATTTAGGATTCCATCAACATAGTACCCAAAAAAGCTCGCGATAGGATATCCTTTACGTGTTGCTGTAATAGATGGGAGACGTGTAGAGAAACCAAATACAGTCGCCAATGGATCATTGTTGAGCTTAAGTACTTCATTTTTGTACATACTTAAGTTGATGCCAATTGAATAACGAAACTTACCGTTCATTACGCGATCGGACCAGTTAAGGTTCAAGTCCACACCCCTGTTGCGCATTTCACCAATGTTGGTGAATGGAAGAGTAACAACACCTTGCGCACGTGGTACAGCAATCTGGGCCAACATATCCGAAGTTGTTCGGGTATACCAGTCGAATACTACTTCCAAGCGGTTATTGAGCAATGACGCGTCAAAACCAACGTTTAATGAAGTAGAGGTTTCCCACTTACCATTGGGATTACCAAATTGAGTAAGATCGAATCCGCCAACAATTGAAGTTCCAGTACCGTTGATATCATATCCATTGCTTGATGGATTGGCTGTATACAATGTAGATGCATTGTATACGTTAGGAATCAACTGGTTTCCTGTCTTACCCCATCCAGCACGAACTTTCAAGTCGTCCAACCAAGAGAGATTGTTGAGTGCTTTAAGTTCTGTTAGGCGAACACCAAATGATGCCGCAGGGAAGATACCATAGCGATTGGCAGCTGAAAAACGAGATGAACCATCTCTACGAATGGTGAAGTCGGCCAACAACAAGTTCTTATATCCATAGTTCACCTTAGCAAACTGTGAAAATAAACGAGTGCGAATGGCACCAGATCCACCATTGCTCAAACCTGAAGCAGAACCTGCATCCAAATAACGATAATCGATATCATCAAATGAGAATCCACTTCTACTTGCATTAAAACCAAAAGAATAGGTAGCAACGGCTTCCGTACCCACAAGTACGTTGACGTCATGATCATCAGCAAAAGTGTTACTATAGTTAAGCGTATTGAACCAAGTCCATGAGGTATTGAAACTATTAAACACGTTTAAAGTGTTTGTATTTCTTGCCTCAGATGCCTCAATATTTCTCATGAAATATTCAGAACGATTAGCATTGCTGTATTCAATACCTATACTTGAACGAGCTTTCAAATGCTTATTAATAGCGTACTCACCAAATGCATTACCGAAAATATTCGTGGATACGGTCTTGTTATCTTTGGCACGATACAATTCAGCCAAAGGATTGGTTGCATTACCGAGGTTCACACCGCGGGGACCACCAAATCCAAGCCAAGGAGATGTATTGGTTCCTCCAAAATAAGAAGGACCACCTGTGATATCAAACACAGGAATGATGGGATGAATACGGTTGGCTAATTGAATAGGGTTGCTTTCATTGTTATTTGAAATACCCACGCGTTCATCATATGAAACAGTCAAGTTTTGACCGATGGTAAATTTACCCTGTGTAAACTCAGTGTTCGCACGAATAGAGAATCGCTCATAATCGGTGAACCTTAAAATTCCATCCTGTTTGAAGTAGTTACCAGAGAAGGCATATTTTGCTTTGC
>JBKCGF010000076.1:0-6473 GCA_046303455.1 Chitinophagaceae bacterium
GTCATTAGCAGCCATACACTACTGGAGCGATACGGCATGACCGAAATCGGAATGGGAATCAGCAATCCATATCAAGGTGAAAGAAGAACAGGATTTGTGGGTCAGCCACTACCAGGAGTAAGCGTGAAACTGGTCGATGAAAATTACAACACAGTGAAGGAAGAAGAAGCAGGAGAAATATTGATCAAGGGCGATAATGTTTTTAGGCATTATTGGAATAAACCTGAAGAAACAACAAAAGCATTTACCTCCGACGGATGGTTCAAAACAGGCGATGTAGCCATACTAGAAAATGGCTACTATAAAATCATTGGCAGAAATTCAGTCGATATCATCAAATCGGGTGGCTATAAAATATCTGCACTTGAAATCGAGGAAGTCATCAGAGCACATAACGAAATCAACGATTGCGCAGTTTTGGGAATCCCTGATGAAGAATGGGGCGAACGTGTTGTTGTGGCCTATATAGGAGAACATGAACTCGAGACCGACAATTTAAAAACATGGCTTAAAACACAGTTGCCATCTTACAAAATACCCAAGAACTATCTTTGGTTGAAAGAACTTCCTAGAAATGCGATGGGTAAAGTTGTAAAACCAGAATTAAAAAATTTATTCAAATAATCGCATCATGAAAATTTATGGAATAGCCATACTTTCTTTGTGCTATCTGGCAGGACAAGTCATTGGAGATCTATTGGGACTTGGACTTGCATTTAAAGGAAATATCGGCGGAGTTGCATTTGGCATGCTATTTCTAATTGTATTTGCAGACCATTTTAAAAACAAAGGATTCATTGATCAGGAATCGGAATCTGGAATTCTTTTTTGGAGCAGCATGTACATACCGGTTGTAGTGGCCATGTCATCCATCCAAAATGTGAAAGTTGCTATTGGCAGTGGATTCATAGCTGTAGTGGTTGGTGTACTCTCAACGTTGTTTTGCTTTATGCTCATTCCCCTGATCTCCAAATTTTCCAAACAAGAAGAAAACGGCAACTGATGGAAAAGATTCTTGAAGGCTTAATAAAAAATAACCTGATCGTTGCTTTTTTAACAGTGGGTGTCATTCTGTTTTTGTCCTATTGGCTTTCTAAAACGTTTACCAAAGGAAAAATACCAGGAGCTGCAATTGCTATTTCTGCTGGCTTGATCATTGCCTATTTTGGAGGCGAAAAAGGAATTTCCAATATTCCTCTCTTTTCAGGTATGGCCATCTTGGGTGGTAACATGCTGCGCGATTTTTCGATCGTATCTACAGCAATGGGCGCCAGCATCTCCCAAATCAAAAAAGCAGGATGGATAGGATTTTTCTCATTGCTCATTGGTATTGGAGCAGCCTTCTTCTCAGGAGCTTTACTGGCCTATGCAATGGGATACCACGATATCAAATCAGTTGTTACCATCGGAGCAGGTGCCTGCACGTTTATTGTTGGTCCTGTTACAGGAAATGCAATCGGCGCCGAATCTGATATCGTTGCAATTAGCATTGCTATAGGAGTAATTAAATCTGTTCTAGTAACACTACTCACTCCTGCGATTGCAAAAAAAATTGGACTTACCAATCCAAAAACAGCTATGATCTATGGTGGAGTAATTGGAACAACCAGCGGTGTTGCAGCAGGATTGGCTGCAACTGATCCTAAATTAGTTCCCTATGGTGCCTTAACAGCTACCTTCTATACGGGATTGGCTTGCCTGCTTTGTCCCTCAGTACTTTATTATTTAATTGATTTGATGATTTAGTTTGTAAAGAAGATATCTCTATAAGCAATTTGTTTTTTAGCAATCCATTGGAAATTTGTAATTTTCGTGTTCTAACACAAATAGATGAGCTTCAGTATTTAAACCATGCAATCAAACAACGGAATCCCATTTATTTCTGATTTTAAGTCTGCGCCAGACATCAACTGGCAAATGTCCAGAGCTGAAAAATACTGTCTCATTAATCTTCTTCAGCATTTAAAACCTGAGACTGCCATTGAAATTGGAACCTTCATGGGAGGCAGTTTACAAGTTATAAATGAGTTGGTACAAAATATTTATTCGATAGATATTAGTCCAGCTCCAAAATCTTATCTCGAAAAACAATTTTCAAAAGTCGATTTTCGAGTTGGTAATAGCCATGAACTTATTCCAAATTTAATTAGAGAGATTGAAGAAAAAGGGCAAAGACTTGAATTCATATTAGTTGATGGAGATCATACAACAAAAGCAGTTAAAAGAGATTTAGAGGCTATTCTAAATTATAATCACAAACAACCCATAACAATTATTTTACACGATAGCTTCAATCCTCAATGCAGAAAAGGAATAAAGTCAGTTGACTACAGTTTATACCATCAAGTCAGCTATGTAGAACTCGACTACATTGGAGGTTCATATTGGCATAATGATACCTATAGAGAAATGTGGGGTGGTTTTGCAATGATTCAAATAAACCCCAACCACAAAGGGAGGGTTTCAATTCAAGCTTCACTAGAAAAAATGTACAGAAGAACGTATTGGGGGTCAGTACATATTTTTAAAGACTCCCTGCAGTTTTTAGTACCACTCAAGCAAAAGATTTTTCGAAAATTGGGACTGAAACAAAGAATCAATATGTACGAAAAATTTGACTAAGTAACCTACTCTTCAATTGAGATTTCAATTGGATTTTTTTGTAAAGTCAAGATTGAAGTTTGTGTTTAGAATTATTCCATTGTTATTTTGAAATAGATTTTGTCCGTTTATTAGGCGCCCAAATTGTAAAATTTGGCTGATGTATCCCGCTTCTATTCTTATATTTTTATTGAATCGATATCCAAATAATACTCCAATTCTGTTTTGGTCAAAAATATTGGCATTAACATTTTTCCCAAAGCCTATAAATATTTCATCATAAGCAGCTACATAAGGTGTTTTATCATTGATTGTGGTACCTCTCAACGGCAATTGAAACCGAAACATATATCGGGCTCTATTTAAAAGTGGAAATTCGTCTTCGGTAATTTTATTTGCTGAACTGTAGCGTCCTACAAATCTTTGTTCTAACATAAAGCGGTGAGAAAAATCTACAATACCTTCTTTATGAGAAAATTGTGCCATTTCAAAAATTCTATGCTCTGTAAAATCTCTACCTAAGGCATTAATTGGGTATTCATCATATGGAAAAGTTTCTATCCAAGCATAACCCACTCTAAATAATACTCTTGGATTTAATTGGTAATTCACTCCAACTCTTAAAAGGCTTTGTTGCCAATCAGTAATGGTATTAACGCGACGCCATTGGTATTCGGAGTGAATGCCAAATTTTTCTGATACTTTGAAAGTACCAAAATAATTATACCATCCAATATCGTTTTTTGTATTTAAGCGATTGTTTTGTGCAAATGAAGTTTGACCAACAAAAAATAGAAAACTGAATAATGCAACTGTATACTTCATACTCGAATTAAATGAAAAAGGGTTGTGTTTCTTCACAACCCTTTTTAGTTAGTTTATTTCGTTGCAGGGGCAAATGGAAGTGCAGATTTATGCACAATAATTTTAAGTTTCCCATCTTTTCCTTTTCTGAAAACCCAAGTTTTGTCTACCATAACTTCATTTCCATCCTTATCTGTTACCCACACATTTCCCATTGTTATTGCAACAGAACCATAAATCTGGATTCCTTCATTATCTTTTCCTGTGTTATTATATCTCGCTTTCACCCAAGGCTTCAAGGCAAAACCATAATCATTAGGATAATCAGGGTCGCCACCTATAAAATAGGCCAATGCGCCTTTTTTGTCGTTTCTAAAAGTTTGGTCGCCAAAAGTTAATGTTGGTTTGAAAAACACTTTGCCACTGTCATAATTGTAAGCCGATGAAAGTACTTCACTCGCAAATGCTTTGTAATCTCCACCTTCTTCTTTCAGTTTACCAATTTGTACCAAAGCATCACACCAAGCCTGTTGTGCAGCATTCACTTCAGCATAAGTGATAACTGTTTCTGCACCCTCTTCAACGTACACCAACCCCAAGCTGTCAATTACTTTTTGCACTTGTTGTTCTGCTTGTGAGTCTGCATCATTACTTGTTGGTTTGCTTGCTTCATTACAAGAGGACATTATACCTAACGTCAATAATAATCCGAAAAACATTTTTTTTATACTCATAAAGGAAATATTAGAAATTGCCTACTTCTTAAAACGGTGTTCGGCTAGTCCGTTATATTTATGAATAAATGTATAAAGATAAAACCGAAAGGCAAGGCTATAACCCCTGTTATCGTTTATAAATTCCCTTTCTTTAATTCATTTACCGCGTGGTCACAAGCCCTTGCGGTGAAGGCCATATAGGTTAAGGAAGGGTTCTGACAAGCGCTTGAAGTCATGAAAGCGCCATCTGTAACAAATACATTCTTTACATCATGCATTTGGTTCCATTTGTTCAGAACTGAAGTTTTAGGATCATGCCCCATGCGGGCCGTGCCCATTTCATGGATTGCCATTCCTGGAATTGCTGGCTGGTCGAATGACTGAACGTCTTTCATTCCGGCAGCTTCCAGAATTTCAGCTGCATCGTTTTTCATATCAATGCGCATTTTACGCTCGTTCTCACCAAACTCACAATCAACTGCCAGCAATGGAAGTCCCCATTTGTCTTTCTTTGTTCTATCAAGGAAAGCACGGTTTTTAAATTCTGGTAAATGTTCACCAAAGGATCCCAGACCCATAGTCCATGGTCCTGGTTCTGTAATATCCTCATTAAAGCCTTTACCAAAACTCATTTCAGGAATGGCTCTTTCCCATCCTGTTCGACTAGCACCTCCTCCATAATGGAAACCGCGCAAATAATCCCGCTCTGGTTTATCCCCAAGGTTTCGATAACGTGGAATATAAACACCAACTGGACGCCGACCATAATAATATTTATCATCAAAGCCTTCTGCCCTTCCGGAAGCACCAACTTGAAAGTGATGATCCATCAGGTTATGTCCCAATTGCCCGCTGCTGTTTCCAAAACCATCAGGGAAGACGTCAGAAGTAGAGTTCAATAGGATTTGAGTTGTCCCCAGCGTTGAGGCATTCATGAAAATTATTTTTGCGGAATACACGATGTGTTCGTTGGTCTCTGAATCAATCACCATTACTCCTTTTGCTTTCCTGGTTTCTTTATCGTAAAGCACCTCGCTAACAATAGAAAAAGGTCGAAGCGTAAGATTACCAGTAGCCATCGCTGCTGGCAAGCTTGCCGATTGCGTACTGTAATAACCGCCAAACGGACAACCCCTGTCACAGAGATCTCTATTTTGACAAGAGCCCCTACCATTATGTGGAACGGTCAGGTTCGCCATCCGATAAATGGTCATCATCCGCGCTCTGCTATAATGTTTTTCGATACGTTCTTTCACTGCCTTTTCTACACAATTCATTTCAAAAGGAGGAAGAAACATGCCATCAGGCAATTGTGCAAGTCCCTCATTTTGCCCGCTAATACCAGCAAAGCGCTCTACATAATCATACCAGGGTGAAATATCTTTGTATCGTACAGGCCAGTCAACACCATAGCCATCCTTTGCATTGGCAGCAAAATCCATCTCACTTAACCGCAAACAACCACGTCCCCAGGTAATGGATCTTCCTCCAACATGATAGCCCCGATACCAGTCAAATCGTTTCACTTCAGTATATGGACAATCCATATCATTCACCCAAAACTTTGCATTAGACTCGCTATACATACCGCCGCGGGTTTGTACTGGCTGCCTTTTACGGTCTTCAAGCGTAACTCTTCCTCTGTGTTTGAATTCCCATGGCTTCATCAGAGCAGTATCATAATCTTTGACATGCTCAACATTACGGCCACGCTCTAACATCAAAACCCTTAACCCCTTTTCTGTTAACTCTTTTGCAGCTAAACCACCGCTGATACCTGAACCTACTACTATGGCATCATATGTATTCTGCTTCTCTGCTTTTATATTGTTATTCATCTTTCTTATTAAATATTCTTTCAATAATTAGGTAGCCCATGCTTTTTGTCCAGGTTGCAAGGGAATACAGGCTTCATACTTGCCTGGTATATGAACATATCTTAAAGCCTTTGTGGCTCCAATTTCCGAAGTATAATAACCCAGGCAGGTGAGTTCATACATAAGAGGGAAGAACTGTGAAGGATTTTCTCCGGCGGTTATTTGCGCCTGGGCTTCCGCTTTGAATAATTTAAAGATCTCTTCTCGCTCCTTAAGCGTTAATGAAACGAATAACTTGTTATACTTACTCTTTGAGACTTCATCCACTTTCATTAATCCATCTGCAAATTGCTTTTGAATATCCTCAGTATAACAATCTTGCATCATCATTACGATAAAAGGGCCAAGGCCTGCAGCTTTGGCGCCGGGCACTCCTTTCTTGTCAGGAATAAGTGTATCTGCGATTTCGGCAATCAACGATTCCTGTGATGCTATTGATTTGGGTTCATTTTCACCTTCCAAAACCCCATTCAAC
>JBKCGF010000077.1:0-5135 GCA_046303455.1 Chitinophagaceae bacterium
ACCCCAAAAACATAATAGCACCGCTTAGCATCAGAAAAAAAATACAGGAATTATTACCAGCAGCAAACATCATTTTTGTACAAAACGACAACCCTTCCATTCAGCTGGAAGAGGCTACCATACAATGGTTCAATTCAAACAAAAAAATAGATCCACGCTTTGATGCAATGGCCATCCACAACAACGAAGAAAGCATTTTTGTGGCAACACATGGATTCGATTTTAGCAACGAACAAAAAAACATTCTTCATTCTCTTCCCAAAATAAAATTGCTTTTATCGCCAATCAATTACTACAAACTTCCTTTCTTCTTGGGAGGTGTAATATCGCCCGGACTAAAAGGTGTAGAAAAACTCTTGAAGGACACTGGTGCTGAAAAATTTGTGTCAACACACGATGAAGACAAACATGCAACAGGAATAGTGAATAAAGTGGTCAACCAACTCCGATATAGCGCAGATGACATCTACAGGGATGGTTTTCTTGGTCCCAGATTTCTTAACCTAACCAGCTACGAACCACAGGCGATTTAGCCAAGTATCGATACAGGAAGGGGTGAATTTAATTTCAATAGATATTTTTGATATTTAATATAAGTTATTTCTATATTAAGTAAATCCTTCTTATCTTTAGTTAAGAAAACCAGCAAGCGCTGTTTTCAAATGCTACCCGTGAGTACCCCCAATGAAAACGTCCAACTCACTTCCTTATCCCTTAAAAAACCAACGGCAGAGGGGACACCAATCTATGTTTACAAACACTTTTGCCAAGACATTTAAGATGTCCTTGCAGCAAATAAAATCCATGCCCTTTTGCAAGGCAAGCCGTCATTATTGACGGCTTTTTCTTTTATAATACATCTATAAAGACGCTATATCGTTGCAATCATTGGTTTAGATGAGGTTTGTCAGTAATGGAGATAATTACAAAACCTAATTTATCCCCAAAATAAAACCATGATTGCAGAACTGCTTCCAACTTCACTAAGAAAACCGTGTGTTACAGATTTACAGATTCCTGATCATATCAATAGCAATCTTCCGGATGAATTGATTGATCAACAAAGAGCTGAGGAGGCTTTGAAAATGGGACTAAAAATCAAATCAGATGGGTTTAATGTGTTTGCCTCGGGTGAAGAAGGAACAGGTAAAATGACAGCAGTAAAAATGTTTCTGGAAAAATGGGTTGTTAATGAAACTACTCCAGACGATTGGTGCTATGTATACAATTTTAGAGATCCCAATCAACCTACGAAACTAAAACTGCCAGCAGGATTAGGCAACCAATTGAAAAATGATATGAAGTTGCTCGTGACTGATACCACACAATTTCTTGTCAAAACTTTTGAAAGTGAAATATATACCAACAAAAGGCAGTCGATAAAAGATAAATACGACAAACAACAAGCTGAACTAACACTATCCATTAATGAAAAGGCTGAAAAGGAATCACTGCTGATCAAACAAACTCCCATGGAAGTCTATACCATCCCTTTGAAAAAAGGTGAAATCATGACAGACCTGGAGTTTGATAAACTTCCGCTTGCTGAAAAACAACTGATACAAGAAAAACAAACAAGGTTTACCAACGAAATGGACTATGCGCTGAAACAACAGCGTATCCTTGAAAAAGAAATGGGAAAGGAATTTAAAAAACTTGAAAACGAAATAGCTACACTGGCCATTACAGAAATTACAGATGACATTTGCAACAAGTATAAAGATATCCCAGATGTAGTTGACTATTTGAAAAATGTAAAAAACGATATTCTTGAAAACCTAACTGATTTTTTACTTGCTCAAAAAGAAAAATTTGAAGAACTCTCTGTAAGAGAAAATGAATTTTCGAAACGATACCAAATTAATGTCCTGGTTGATAATGGAAACCAAAAAGGATCTCCAATCATCATAGAAAGTAATCCTACTTACATCAATCTCTTGGGTAGTGTAGAAAAAGAATCGATGATGGGCTCCCTCATTACAGATTTCACCATGATCCGCAAAGGCTCTTTACACAAGGCCAATGGAGGATACCTGATTATCAAAGCCTCAGAAATCTTGAAGAATTTTTTTTCATGGGAAGCATTGAAAAGATCAGTTAGAAACAAAGAAATAATTATAGAAGATATTGGAGAACAGCTTGGTTACCTTACAACCAAAACACTAAAGCCAGATCCTATTCCTCTTCAGGTTAAAGTAATATTAGTAGGGCATCCTTTGTACTATCATTATTTATATGAGTATGACAATGAGTTCAAATCTTTATTTAAAGTAAAAGCAGAATTTAATTCGGAAATGGATAGAACAAACGAAAATTCTTCGAATTACATTTACTTTTTCAAGAGAATTGCCGAAAAGGAAAATATGTTGCCGCCAGAAGTTGAAGCACTAAAAAAACTGGAAGAATTTAGCGCACGTTTTACAGAAGATCAAAATAAATTAAGCATGCGCTTCAGTAAAATTGGTGATGTGCTAAGAGAAGCCAATCATTATGCGACAGAAGAAAATCTAAAAAGTATCACAAAAACGCAAATTGAAAAGGCGATTGAAAAAAGAATCTACAGAAGCAATTTAATCGCTGAGAAAATCAATGAGATGATTGTGAAAAAGCACATCCTCATTGAATTAACTGGCAAACAAATTGGACAAGCCAATGCGCTTTCAATTATTGAAATGGGCGATATCATGATTGGTAAACCCAGCAAAATCACCTGTACCATTAATATAGGAAAAGAAGGTGTAATAACTGTTGAAAGAGAAGCCGAATTAAGCGGACCCATTCACACCAAAGGTGTACTTATTCTAAATGGATACCTTGCTGAACATTATTTCCAGGATAAGCCTGTCAGCCTATCTGCAAGACTTGTATTTGAACAAAGCTATGGCGAGATTGATGGAGATAGTGCATCAAGTACTGAACTCTATGTATTGCTTTCCTCACTATCTAAAGTTCCTATTCAACAGGGAATAGCAATTACAGGTTCAGTAAATCAAAAAGGAGAAATCCAATCAATTGGTGGTATCAATGAAAAGATTGAGGGCTATTTTGAAGTGTGTAAAATAATAGGACTAAATGGCGAACAGGGTATCATGATACCTTCTTCGAATATTCAAAACTTAATGCTCAAAGAAGATGTAATTGAAGCTGTGCGACAAAATAAATTCAAAATATGGGCAATAGACACAATCGACGATGGTATGGAGGTTTTAACTGGACTACATTCAGGTAGTTTAGAAGAAGAAGGAAGTATAAAATGGTTGATCAATAAAACGCTGATGGAATATTCTGAAACATTAAAAGAGTTTACACTGGAAGAAGACGAAGAAGAAGAGACCAACACTAATCAACAATGGGTTTCAGATGTAGTAATGAAATAAGAGAACATCCGCCGCAGCGGATGCTCTCTTCAGATACGCAATCAGGCAGATTCAAATATTTCCTGATAAACTACCGTTATCTTATTCTCCACTTCATTCACACCAGCTGCAGACCAGGCAGTATTTTCTGCTTCCTCCTTTTCCTGTAATGATGCTACGGTGCCACTTAAAATCACCCGATCACCCAGTACTTCTACTTTTACCCTATCCGCTTCTTGTCCCGCTGTTCTGATAAAACTATCACGTATCTGTTTTTTGATGTCCAGACTGGAAGGCTTTTGCTTGACTGTAATTAAATTTTCAACCCCCTTTACACCATTGATATTGGCCAATGCTTTTTTAGCTGATAAACGTTGATAACTCCATTCAACAGTACCTTCTAGAATAACAAACCCATTCTCTACCTTGAGTTTAATTTTTTCATCCGGAACAGCACTATCCCATTTCATTGCATTGATACAAGCCTCAGCAATTTCTGCATCAGACTTTTTGTTAATTGGAGAAATGCCGACTTGCAAATCGACTGCCACAGCTTTCACACCTACAATACTTTTAGCTACTCGCTCTGCTGCTAATTTTTTAGGAAAAGTATCTACTATACCAGATAAAGTAACTACGCCATTTTTAACGGATACACCAATCGCTGATGAATTAAGTTGTGGCTCCCATTTCAACTGACTTTGTACATCTGACTGAATCTGCAAATCTGTCTTCATACCCATGAATTTTTGAGGTTAATTAAAAACTGTTTCAACCTCAAAACTATTTAGAGCATGGACCTTCAAAAAGAACCTGTGTTAGTCGCTTATCTAATCTTCATCAGAAAATGAGTTCTACAGCAACAGGAAAATGATCTGAAGGATATTTTCCAAAATAAGTATCAGTTAATACCGCCCATCGATTTGCCTTAAAATGTTTTGATACAAATACATGATCAATCACATCCTTCCTCACTTGATTGGTATTGAAACCATTAAAACTTCCATTTAACTGATAAGGTCGGTCTACCATTGTAAAGCTATCTTTCAATAAAACAGAACTGGCTAAACCTAAATACCATTCAGAATCCCTTCCACCATTGAGATCGCCCATGAACACAACTGGGGCATCACCAGCAATTTCCTTAATTTTTTTAAGCACCAACTTGCTACTCTCTACTCTTGCAACCATACCCTGATGATCATAATGTGCATTGAAAACAAAAAATGTTTTCTTAGTCTTTTTGTCTTTTAATTTCACCCAACTGCATATCCTGTTGAATTTTGAATCCCATCCAAAGCCAGGCTTCTCTGGTGTTTGTGATAACCAAAAATCTCCTTTGTCCAATAATTCAAATCTTTCTCTCTTATAAAAGATGGATGAATGCTCGCCTGCTGATTTTCCATCATCTCTTCCTACTCCATAGTAATCGAAAACTGGCATTGCATTTTTTAAATCCTCCAGTTGAATTTTTACCGCCTCCTGCACTCCAAATATTTCAAACTGATGATAATAAATCAAATCAACAACCGCATGTTTTCTTTCTGTCCATAAATTACCTACATCGGTAGTATTGGCATAACGTAAATTATAGGTTGCGATTTTTATAGTTTGAGCCATTAAGGATGAATTCAACAACATAAAAAATGAGAATAAAATTAGTCGCATGTTCAGTGATTGTGCATTAAACTTAATTCAATCATAAACACAATGGATCTATTCTGTGTTAAATTTTTTAAGACAACATTAAAATAGCAAAGATTTCAATAGATTAGTGAA
>JBKCGF010000078.1:0-8436 GCA_046303455.1 Chitinophagaceae bacterium
AATTCGTTGTTACTTTACAGATTTTTTTGTTTTCTTGGGTGCAGCCGCTTTAGCAGCAGTTTTTTTGACAGGTTTAGGTGTTTCTTCACCATCTTCTGATGCTGCAACTCCATCACTCCACATTTCTTCCAGCCTGTAAAACTTTCTGGTTTCGCTTTGAAACACATGCACTACTACGTTCACATAATCGATCAATACCCACTGACTCGCTGAATGACCTTCATGTTTGTATGGAGGTTCACCACATTGTTTTTTCACGGATTCTTCCACCCAATCTGCAATGGCTCTGACCTGCACGGATGAACTGGCCTCACAAATGATAAAAAAGTCGGCTACAGCTTCAGGTATCTTTCGGAGATCAAGTGATACAATGTGTTCTCCTTTTTTATCCTGGATGGCATTAATGATCACTTTGAGGATCTTACTGCTTCTAGTTAATCTGCTTACTCTTTTTAAGGGTACTGCTTCTTCAAGTCTTGATGTCAAATGCTGATTTTTTAATTGTTCCTTGAGTATCTTGCTCAAAAATAAGGATAATTTCAGTCCGTTTTTTGGAGATAACATGATCGGCGAACCTTTTATCATATTGCCAACAATTGATAGTACCAATAACTATGCCAAAGGTCTGGTTAAAGAGGGACTGGCAAAGGATGGTATGCTCATTTTTGCAGAAGAACAAACACAAGGAAGGGGTCAAAAAAACCATGTCTGGGAAAGCCAGAAAGGCGAAAACATCATAATGACGCTGATAATTAACGCCAATGGGCTTAAAATGGATGCCCAATTTGAACTCTCCTGTGCAACAGCACTGGGCTGCAGAGACTTTTTCAATATATATGCAGGTGACGAAACCTGCATAAAATGGCCAAATGATCTTTACTGGCGTGACAGAAAGGCAGGCGGAATTTTAATCGAAAATGTGATAAAAGGCAATACCTGGGAAAAAGCAATTATCGGTATTGGAATCAACATCAATCAAGTTGATTTTGGTAACATGAACAAAAAGCCGGTTTCCTTAAAACAAATTACCGGTAAACCATTTGATGCAAAAATTTTGGCAAAGGAATTGTGCTTGTTGCTCAATCAACGTTTCACTGAGCTGAAAGCGGGTTACTTTGATGCACAATTGAAAGCATATAACCAGGATTTATTCAAACTAAATCAGGTGGTCGCGTTTAAAAAAGGGGAAGAGATTTTTAATGCAATTGTTGAAGGGGTAAATGCAAAAGGACAGCTGTTGATCACAAGAGAGTCAAGCGAAACAATCAACCATGGTGAAATTGATTGGATTTTATAATCCAAATCCAGCAGCAATTTCAGCAGCGTGCTCCTTTACCTTAGGCTTTGCTATCACCTTAACAACTACACCATTTTCATCAATCAGAAAAGTAGTTCTGAACACACCCATGTATTTGTTCCCATAGAGTTGTTTTTCACCCCAAACACCAAACTTTTCGACTAATTTTTTATCGGTATCAGCAATAATTCTAAATGGAAGCTTGTGTTTTGCAATAAATTTCAAATGCGATTTGCCATCATCTGGACTTACTCCAATAACAGTGATGCCCTTCTTTTCAAGCATTTTGAATCCGTCTCTTAAATTACAAGCCTGCACGGTACAAGTACTTGTATCATCTTTTGGATAAAAATAAAGAGCAATTTTTTTTCCTTTAAAATCGGCTAATTTAAGTTTCTCGCCATCCTGATCAACTGCAGTAAAAGATGGAGCTTTTTTGCCTTCTTGAATCGACATGTTCTTAGTTTCTAGTGATTTGAAATTCTTTTGACACAGTATTACCTGCCTCATCCATAACAAGAACCGCGAGCTTATGTTCACCCTTTGGAAAATGTTCATCAACCACATAGGAATATCTTATTCCAGAAGGCTTAAATAACAAGTATTGACCATCGACTGTAACTTTAAATTCCTTTATGACTTTAAGATCATCAATAACATCGAAATGTATTCTAGAACCTGTTGTTAGCTTAGCCCCTTGATGCAAATGCGTTGATACCTGAGGTGGTTGTATATCGTGCAGCAATTGAAAATATCCGAAATCTCTAAAGGAGGCACTGAAGCCATCTATTTCCTTAATTGCTTTCTTGATTTCAGTCTTTCCCCTAAAATTTCTTTTGACCACTAACCTGTCCGTGTTTAACAAATCCAGGTCCTTACTGGGCTTGATGCGCACTTTGAAATAACTCTGGACTGGAATATCCGCTGGTAGTGTTTGAAAAACTGATGAAGCATCATGAGCTGCACTTGCGTAAATGGATTCCAGACTAAAATGAAAATCATCATAGAAGGCATCTTCTTGAAATACAAACTGCACATGTTCATCTTCAAAAATATTCACTTCTCCGGCCTTAATGAGTTGTCCATTTTTTTGTACAAATGGAACGCTACCCGACTTCCTTTTGATTGAAAATTTTACAGTTGATTTATTTTCATAAGCATCCAATACTTCTATCTCACAATCCTGTTCAAACTCATTGATTGAAATAAAATTCTTATCCCTTAGTTTGTAGACTGAAAGGTCCATTTTCTTTGCCGGAAAAAGCATTTGAAAATAAGCCCCACCGTTCATTCTATGCTGGAAATCAATATGCCCATTCAGGTACCTGGTTTGATCATAACTGATATTATCCAATGTAAAAGATGCAACCCATTGGTTATCTACCTTTAAATGGCTAGCATAAATACCATTTGCATTGGGTACACCTGTCATCCTATCGGTTGCTTGAATAGCGATAAATACATTTTCGAATGGAAGTTCTACCCTACTCGCAATTTCATAATCTCCGCCCTTTCTAACCAATGGATAAACGACTGGATTCTGTTCATAAATACTCCTATCCCTATCGTAAAAAACCACTTTGAATACATCCGGTGGCGTTACATCTGGCAATAAAAATCGAAACCTTAATGGATTCAGACAATTTTCAGTCTTGGTATCTCTGATTTCAAAATGAACATGCGGACCTTGTGAAGCTCCCGTATTACCGCTATAGCCAATGAGTTGTCCTTTTTTTACAGGTAATTTACCTGAAGGGACTTTCAAATCAATTTTCCAAGTTTGTTGTTCATATTGTTGCTGCTCCAGGTAATTTTCAGCAGCTGGAATAAATTGATTCATGTGTGCGTATAGCGTGGTTGTCCCGTTGGGATGATCCAGGTAAATAGCTCTCCCAAAGCCCCCTGTTTCAATCTTCATTCTGGAAATAAATCCATCTGCAGGGGCGTACACCGGCAGATTTTCTCTGGATTCTGTGGACAAATCTAGTCCCATGTGAAAATGATTGGGACGCATTTCACCAAAATTGGCATTCAGCTTGGGCTTAATGGATAAAGGATATGAAAAGTACTCTGGAATCCCTTTGGGTTGAGAAAAACCTAGGTTAAACCAAAGTAAAAACAGCGACAAAAACAGTAATCTCAATTTCATGGCACAAAACTAAGACGAAACAAAAAAATACTAATCAGAGTAGAAAAAAGGATTTTATCAGTTTTTGCACACTTTATTTAAATTTTCTTCGTTTTCTATACAACATATTTACCTCTTATATTGTCTATATACTATATAAGCTCATGAAAACACTTTTTACCAAATTCATCCTGATTTTAGCCTCCGTTGCTACCCTTTTTGGTGTAAGCAAAAGGAAGGAAGACAAAAATTTAGAAAACGACGCCATTAAGCTTCCTGAATTTGAACAACACGATATCGTGGAAGACTACGAGATGGCTGCTTATCATAATCAGGCTTGATTTTCCACCAACTATCAACAGATTAGGTTTTCTTAAAATAATCAAATGCTTTTCCTGGTGAAAAGTAGTTTGCAAGCATTACATTTGCACCCCGGGTACAACCCGGTTTTTTTGTGCCCTAAACCCACTAAAAAATCCCTTTTATGCCAAAAGATGCTTCTATAGGTTCAGTTTTGATCATCGGATCAGGTCCCATCATCATTGGACAAGCTTGTGAATTTGACTATTCTGGTTCTCAAGCAGCAAGAAGCCTTAGGGAAGAAGGCGTAAAAGTAATTCTGATCAATTCCAATCCTGCTACCATCATGACGGACCCAATGATGGCAGATAGGGTTTATTTGCTCCCTCTCAATGTGGAAAGCATTGAAACAATCCTGCAGGAAAACCAGATCGATGCTGTTTTGCCTACCATGGGTGGTCAGACTGCTTTGAACCTCGCAAAAGAAGCGGAAGAATTGGGAATCTGGGAAAAATACAATGTAAGACTGATAGGTGTTGATATAAAAGCAATTGATAAAGCAGAGGATAGGGAAAAGTTCAGACAGTGGATGATCCAAATGGGAATTCCTGTCGCAACCGCCAAAACAGCAAACTCATTTTTAGAAGGAAAAGAATTTGCGCAGGAAATTGGATTCCCATTGGTGATTCGCCCTTCTTTTACGCTAGGCGGAACAGGTGGTGGTTTTGTGCACAGCAAAGATCAGCTGGATGAAGCGCTGAACCGAGGTTTATCCGCATCTCCAATTCATGAAGTATTGGTTGAAAAAGCTGTTTTAGGTTGGAAAGAATTTGAGTTAGAACTCCTAAGAGACAGCAAAGACAATGTTGCCATCATTTGTACTGTAGAAAATTTCGATCCGATGGGAGTTCATACTGGAGACTCTATCACTGTGGCTCCAGCCATGACATTGAGCGATACTGCATTCCAATTGATGAGGAATACCTCCATACGCATAATGCGAGATTTGGGCAATTTTGCTGGAGGATGTAACATTCAGTTTGCGCTGAACCCGGAAACCGAAGAAATCATCGCCATAGAAATCAACCCAAGGGTGAGTCGCTCTTCTGCCCTTGCATCAAAAGCAACTGGATATCCAATTGCAAAAATTGCTGCCAAGCTTGCATTGGGATATAGCCTGGATGAGCTGAAGAACCAAATTACCAAAACAACATCTGCATACTTCGAACCTGCATTGGACTATGTAATTGTAAAAGTTCCAAGATGGAATTTTGATAAGTTCAAGGGAGCCAACGATACGCTAGGCCTACAAATGAAATCCGTTGGTGAAGTAATGTCCATTGGTCGCAGCTTTACCGAAGCCATTCAGAAAGCTTGTCAGAGTTTGGAAAACAATGCAGTCGGCTTAGGCTACTATGGCAAAATCATGATGCATGCAAATGATATCGTGGAATACCTGAAAACACCCAAGTGGGACAGGATCTTCCGCATCAAAGACGCTTTAATGATGGGAATAAGCGTTAAGACCATTTGCCAGGCAACACTTATCGACAGATGGTTTATTTACGAGATTCAGAAAATTGTAGATATCGAAAAAGAAATTGCAAAATATAAATTTGAAACACTGCCAATTGAATTGATCAAAAAAGCCAAACACCATGGCTTTAGTGATGAGCAGATTTGCAGAATCATGCAAGATGGCACAGAAGATGCTTTGTATGAAAAGAGAAAAGCAGCTGGCATCAAGCGTGTATACAAAATGGTAGATACCTGCTCTGCAGAATTTGAAGCAAAAACACCTTATTTCTACAGCAGCTTTGAGAATGAAGGCACCAATGAAAGTAAGGTAAGCGACAAGAAAAAAATTATCGTACTTGGATCAGGGCCAAACAGAATTGGTCAAGGTATTGAGTTCGATTATTGCTGCGTACACGGTCTTCTCGCGATCAAAGAATGCGGATTTGAAGCCATCATGGTGAACTGTAATCCGGAAACTGTTTCTACCGATTTCGACATTGCAGATAAATTGTATTTCGAACCTGTATACTGGGAACACCTTTGGGAATTGATTGAGTATGAAAAACCAGAAGGTGTTATTGTGCAGCTTGGTGGACAAACAGCGTTGAAACTTGCAGAAAAATTACATAAGAAAGGAATCAAAATCATAGGAACCTCTTTTGACAATATGGATATTGCAGAAGACAGAGGTCGCTTCAGCGATATGCTGAAAAGCCTTGGTATCCCTTATCCTGAATATGGCACTGCTTATGACGTTGACGATGCTGTTGAGGTTGCAAAAAAAGTTGGTTACCCTGTATTGGTTCGACCTTCTTACGTATTGGGAGGTCAAAGGATGAGGATTGTAATCAACGACGAGGAATTGGAATCTGCAGTTGTAAGTCTGCTTAAACACATACCCGATAACAAAATATTGATTGACCATTTCCTTGATCGTTGTCAGGAAGCTGAAATCGATGGTATTTTTGACGGGGAGGAATTCCACGTAATGGGCGTGATGGAACATATTGAGCCAGCAGGTATCCACAGTGGCGACAGCAACGCGGTATTACCAGCATTTAACCTGACTCCTTTGGAAGTAACAACCATGGAATTCTATGCGGAAAAAATTGCAAGAGCACTAGACATCAGAGGATTAATAAATATTCAGTTTGCAATAAAAAATGGACAAGTATTTGTAATCGAAGCCAATCCACGTGCTTCAAGAACAACACCATTTATTGCCAAAGCATACCAAATACCTTATTTGAATATTGCTACTAAAATAATGATGGGAACACACAAAATAAAAGACTTCCAATATGAGAAAAAGTTGGAAGGATTTGCCATCAAAGAACCAGTCTTCAGTTTTGATAAATTTCCAGGGGTGAGTAAAGAACTTGGACCTGAAATGAAATCAACAGGTGAAGCGATTCGCTTTGTAAAAGACCTGAGGGATCCTTACTTCAGAACACTTTACAAAGAAAGAAGCATGCACCTGAGCAAGTAAGATAAATTGCCAAATTTGATGCCCTTGATATGTACAACAACCCTTCAGTTGATGAGGAGAAGCATTTCTTTTTTGCTTCTGGGCATGCTATTGACCATTTCACAAATGAGTAAAGCACAGCTCAAACAAATCAATGGCAAAATCAAGGATAGTCATTCAGAAGAAGCCATCCCATTTGCGTCTATTACTTTTTACAAATCTACAATTGGCAAATTAAGCGACTCTTCAGGGACTTTTACATTCAACCTTCGTTCCTGGCCTAGTGATACACTGATTATTACGTATGCAGGTTTTGAAGATTACTTTATTCAAATAGATACCACGCTTGATAAGATCAATTTGCTGATCAAGATGGAAAGAAGAAAAAGCAACAACGAAGTTGTAGTCAAAAGTAAATTCAGTAAGGGTTATTTACTCTGGAGAAAAGTCGTTAGAAATAAAGAAAGAAACGACAGAAGCAGGTTCGACAACTATTCTTATGAATTGTACAATAAAGTTGAAATCGACCTCAATAATGTGAAAGTCGATAAGATGCAGAAGGGATTCCTACCACCAAAACCATTTAAGTTTATCCTAAACAATGTTGATACAACAAGCGAATCCACACCTATCTTACCTATTTATCTTGTTGAAAATATTTCAGACTACTACACGCAAAAAGAGCCAAATAAAAGCAGAGAAATCATTCGTGCCAGCAAAACAATTGGACTGAAAAACGAATCCGTCTCAAAGTTTCTTGGTGGCATGTATCAAAATGTAAACGTATACAAAAACTTCATCCCTGTATTCGACAGACAATATGTGAGTCCCATTAGCAATGATGGCGATCTTTACTACAATTACAAACTAGCTGACACCCAATATGTAGCAGGTAAAAAGTTTTTACGCCTGGTGTTCTACCCAAAACGCAAAGGAGAAAATACTTTTCAAGGAGATGTATGGATTGCAGATTCAAGCTTTGCAGTACAAAAAATGAATTTACAAGTATCGCCAGGTACCAATATTAATTTTATTGAAAAGCTGAGCCTTGTTCAAGAATATCAATTGATACAGGACAGCATTTGGTTTTTAGCAAAAGATAAATTTATTGCCAATTTTAATCTTACTGGAGCCAAGAACCTTAGCCTCATTGGAAGGAAAACAACAACCTACGATAAGATCTTAATCAACCAAGCATCTCTTCCCAATTCAATTGTTTCGGAAGTAAAAGACGATAAAAGAAAAGAACTGGTAATTGTTGCAAATGACGCGCTGGATAAACCTGATAGTTTTTGGCAATCCAACAGACATGAAGCACTGAATAAGAATGAAAGTAACTTTTACAAAATGGCAGATAGCCTATTGAGTATGCCTGAGTTTGAAAGCTATTCAGAATGGTTGAGTTTTATTGGAACTGGTTATCGCTTTGTGGGTAATTATGAAATTGGACCATGGATGAACTGGATCAGTGGAAACTCCTACGAAGGTTTGCGCCTTCGTTTTGATTTAGGTACAAATTATCATTTCAACAGAAATATATACTTATCATCCTATCTCGCATACGGAACCAAAGACATGAAACTCAAGGGAAAATTTGAAACCCTTTTCATGTTGGGAAAAGATCCCAGAAGCAGCATAAGACTACTTTATAAAAATGATCTTGATTATGGTCAGACCTACTATGATGAAGTTGGTTATGATAACGTTTTTGCATTGGCTGCTCGA
>JBKCGF010000079.1:0-1947 GCA_046303455.1 Chitinophagaceae bacterium
CATCATATTGTTTCATCAACCACCTGAATCTTTCTTCTTTACCTTGCGGTACATCAGCTTCATAATGTCCAATCCAGGGCATCCACTCGTAGAATTGAGATACGTGCGCGTCTAAACCCGACATCTTTTTTTCAAATACAGTTGTAATGTCTATTGCAATATCAGGCCTAAATGGGTTTGGTCTTTGGAAACGATCTCTTGTGTAAAGAAAAACAGGATTTTTCCTGAGTGCAGGAACATCATAGGCTATATTGGGTACTGCAACCATATAAGCTGCATCTTGTACCAATACACCTGTATATCGATGATCCGGGTGGTAATCGTTAGGGCGTGGAGCAATTACGACATCTGCATTCCATTCTCTTATTTTCTTGATGATTTGTAAACGAACTTCCAAGGAAGGCATGAGCATACCGTCATGATTATCCAGCACATCATAAGTAACACCAAGTCTTCTTGCTACTTCCTGCGTTTCGGCATAACGTCTTTCAGCAAGTGCCTTTCCTTGTATTTTATGATGACCAGCATCTCCATTGGTTACAGCTACAAATTTTACGGCATGTCCCATACTTGCCAACAGTGCAGCGGTTCCTCCGGCATCACTATCACAATCATCCGGGTGTGCACCAATGACAATGATTCTTGATTTTTGCTGGTTTTGCTGTGCAATAGATGAAAGTGGTAGAATCCCTGCAATGAGCAGGATAAGTAAAAAAAATGGATTTAATTTTTTCATGGCAAAAATATTCGTTGACCATAAGTTACCAATAAATTGGGTATTTCGTATTTTCAGTAGATGGTAACTAAAATATTTATCGATAATGATGCTTTGTCAGATTTCCTCGCAGAGCAAATGATTGAATTGATCTTGAGTAAACCCAATGCGCTAATCTGTTTTGCTTCTGGGAATTCGCCCAGAAATACTGCGGCGTGTTTTGTACAAAAAGTAAAGGAACGTAAGGTGGATTTATCTGCTTTTCACTTCATTGGACTTGATGAATGGGTAGGGGTGCCAGCACCTATGCATGGGAGCTGTCACAATGATTTTAAAAATTGGTTGTTTGATCCATTGCAAATAGAAGATTCGCGGTACCATCTATTTAATGGCATGTCTTCCAATTTGGATGAAGAGTGTAGTATGATGGATCAATATATTCAAGAACATGGCGGTATCGATATGATGGTTGTCGGCATAGGCATGAATGGCCATATTGGATTTAATGAACCTGGATCCAATTTTGATGCAAAATCACATGTAGTTCCTTTGGATGAAATAACTTCTTCTGTTGGACAAAAATACTTTTCACAACCAATGAAGTTAGAGTACGGTATCACACTTGGATTTCATCATTTGTTATCTACCAAAAAAGTATACCTCATTGCCAACGGAGCAGCAAAAGCAGAAGTCATACAAAAAGCAGTAGAAGGAGAAGTAACCACAGCATTTCCTGCATCTGTGATGCAATTGCACAAATCTGGTTGCATACTGGTTGATGAAGCGGCAGCATCTCTGCTAACGCGATAAAATTTTCAAATGGTAATTCAACCCTCTGTACTCATCAGGATTCTATACTTTCTTGTTTTTTGCTGTACGGCTTCCTGGTTGCCGGTGTTGGCTGATTTCTGCCAAAACAAGGGACTAACACCAGTACAAACCAGTCTTATTTTGAGCACTACACCTATTATGATGTTTGCTGTTCAACCTCTTTATGGATTTTTAGCAGATCGTTTTGGGTATAAGCGAAGTTTATTGATTGCCTCTTTACTTGCTTCAATCAGTTATTTATTTTATCTGATTGACGATGGATTTTATTGGATTTTACTGAGCACATTTTTAATGTCGGTCTTTTACAATACAATTCAACCTTTGCTCGATAGTTTATCACTGAAATTAGTGGAAGTCGACAAACAATTATCCTATGGCTCTTTAAGAGTAGCAGGAGCATT
>JBKCGF010000080.1:0-6741 GCA_046303455.1 Chitinophagaceae bacterium
TGTCAACATGGTTCAGGGACTATGTATACATCCCATTGGGCGGCAACAAAGGAACTAAATCAACGACCATCAGAAATATTTCTATCGTTTTTTTATTATCCGGTGTTTGGCATGGTGCAAACTGGACATTCATTGTATGGGGCGCCATACATGCATGTTTGCTTATTCTTGAACAACTTTTCATTGGTAAAAAAATAAATACAATTCAACCAACCATCTGGAGGAAACTACTCGTTTTTTCCTTGGTGACATTGGCCTGGATATTCTTCAGGTCAAAAGATTTCAATCAGGCTTTTCAAGTGCTGCAAAATATTTTTAGCTTTCAATTCAATTTAGAAATCAATCAAATCAGTGCCTTCATCAGTCCACTCAATTTGCTCTTGTGCTGGATTTGTATTCCTTTGCTTTTTCTGATCGACAATATCAAATTCAGCACCTACAGAAAACACCTCCTGGCATTTCTTGTGGCAGGAACATTATTAATCATAACACTTGGCAAGTCAAATGAAGCAGCTTTCATCTATTTCCAGTTTTAAGCAATTCTGCTGGAAATATATTTTGCCTTTTATAGTGTGCCTGATAGCGGGACTATTCTGCATTGATTTATTGTTTCAAAAATTAATCATCGCAAAAACAGATAGCAGCGGAACTGCAAAAGTCGGTCGCATCAAAACAAATGACGACCCAAATGAAACTCCCATTTTGGGCTCTAGTCGCGCCGAAGGATCATTTATCCCAGATAGTCTTGGAAAAAATTATTTTAACTATGGAATGGCAGGCGTTCAGGATGATGTTTGGCTCTATTTTCTTAAAATTGAATTAGCAAAAAAAAGAAAAACACCCATCCTCATAAACATTGATATAGATGGACTGCAAAGTTTACCATCTGGACTCATCTACTGGTTAAACAATGCTAACGATCCTGTAATCAGAGGTTTCATAGGCGACAAATGGAAGCCGATTCATAACATTCCATTCATCAGGCATTTTGGTCAATTTGAAATTCATCTTGCCAACTACCTGAAAGAAAGATTTGAAGTGACAGGTGCCACAAACAAAGGCGCAATCCTTGAAATGAAATCTCTTTCAAAAAAAGAATTTGAAGCCGCAATAGAGAAACGTAACGCAGAAAAAATAATCGTGAAAGACGATCCTGCTATACATGATGCATTAATGAAAGTGCTTTCAGATACGAAAGGGAGAAAAATCATCTTTGTACTTCCTCCCTATCACCAATCCTATCTTAACGCTATACAAAATGTGGAACAAGTAAATAAATTACACAATGAGATTGCTGCATTCCCCAATGTCTATCTTCTAAACTACTCATCTCTACCATTTCCTGATAGCTTTTTCTACAACACAAGCCACCTGAATAAAGAAGGAGCAATCTACTTCAATAGCATTTTGAAAAAAGATCTCGACTCTTTGATACATGCACCAATTGAATAATTCAATTCTCTGTATTCCCTCTATACTTACTTTGCTCTTTTTTTCAATTCGGCTATAGGAAATACCATTGTTCTTCCAACAGCTTTATCAGATTTGTAAGAGACGACTTTCAACTGCGTTGCGTCGACCGGCACCAACAAAGATTTTCCTGCATAAGATGGATAATAATTATCAGGGAATGAGTTATCGAAACTATAGTGAACATTCACCCCAGGCACCTCTACATCAAAATCAACCAAAAACTTTCCACTTGGGTCTTTCTTCACTTTCACAACAGGTTCATACATGCTTGGCGCATATTTCTTTCCTGCAGCATCAAAACGCTGAAAATGATTTTCCACCCTCGGAATAAAGGTGTTCCAGTTCATGTTGGCTTTAGGCGACCACAAAGCTTCTGCAATGGCAAAGCCCCTTGGCCAAACCATATAACGCATATGCCTCATGTTGTAAATCTGTTCAGTCCATATGTTAGCCTGACCACCCTTGATCAATTTGGGATCCACTCCAGCAGGAACTGGATCAAATTGATACGTTTTCTTTAAACGAAGTGATGCATACACATGCGGCTCCATCAAAGCATCACCTTGCATATAATCAACATAAACAAATTCATTAGGTGTCATCACTACTTCATGCCCCATTTTAGCTGCTTCAATGCCCCCTTTTGTTCCTCTCCAGCTCATCACTGCCGCTGATTTTACTAAACCTCCTTCTAAAATCTCATCCCAACCAATCATCTTCTTTCCTTTCGAACCGACAATCTTTGAAACCCTTCCCACAAAATAACTTTGCACCTCATGCATATCTTTCAGCTTCTCCCTTGCCATCAACTCTTTGATTTGCTGACTTTTCTCCCAAAAATTCTTAGCACACTCATCGCCGCCCATGTGGATGTATTCAAATGGGAAAAGGGCCGCGACTTCCTCAAAAACCTTGTCGAGGAAGGTGTAAACATTCTCATTAGCCGGACAAAGGGTATTATCAATACGAGCAGTAAACTTTCCTCCAGCATGCCAATCCATAAATCCATCTCCGGAATTCACCACATAGGTGCCTGGCGTACAAGATAAATCCGGGTAGGAAGCGACAGCCGCCATGGAGTGACCAGGAACATCTATTTCCGGTAGGATATCTACATAGCGATCCTTGGCATATTTCACCAATTCCTTGATGTCTTCCTGGGTATAAAATCCACCATAATCCCTGGGTTCATTTGGACCAGGTTTACTGAATGCATGAAACTGTCCCTCTTTCTTTACATTCCATGCACCCACGGTTGTCAGCTTCGGATAACTCTTGATTTCAATCCTCCATCCCTGGTCGTCTGTCAAGTGAAAATGCATCAAATTGTACTTGTATTTCGCCATGTCATCTATCATCTCCATCACCTCCTTTTTGGTGAAGAAATGACGCGACACATCCAGCATTTGACCCCTCCAACCAAAGCGAGGAACGTCCTTAATTTCTACTACAGGTAAATTCCATTTTATATTGGTAACCAATGTTTTACTTTCAATTTGTGGTGGCAATAATTGAAGCAAAGATTGGAGTCCGTAAAACAACCCTGCCGGTTGATTTGCACTAACCTCCACATCCTCATAACCCACCTTTAAACGGTATCCTTCCTTGCCCAAACTTGGGTCGGCCATCAACTTAAAATGGATGGCATTTTTGCTTGGGGCCGATACTATTTTCAATTCAAAACCCGCTACTCTTTTTAGCTCCAGATTCAGCATACTTGCAACCCTCTTTACCTCAGGATCGCTACCGGAAACGACGATTGAAGTGGCTGGCGTGATCACAAATTCACCGGTCCCCAACCTCACCTCAGCAGGCTGTGGAATGATGTTGATTTTTTGCTGGGCGACAACTGCACCGAGTGCCACAAAAAAGAAAAGAGATGATAATAGCTTTTTCATGCGACAAGTTTAGGATAGCAATTTAATGATTAAGAGCAAGCCACTCATCATTTTAACATCTAACCTATGCACAAAGAGATTAATTTGCAGCTTCAAATGATCAATATGAAAAAGATAGTTTTATCGATTGCCTTTATAGCGACAGGCATCGTGGCTTTTGCACAACCTAAAATTGTGGACAAAGCAATTGTGAAAGCAAAAACAGAAATCACCTTCCCTGAGAATTTTAGCTTTGGTGGACCTGGTGGCGGTCCAGGTGGTGGTGACGGCCCTCCCGGTGGATTCGCCATGCCACGTGATATGGAAACAAGTACCACAATGACTTACCATCCTAATTTCATGAAAGTTGAAAGCCTTTCTGATTTTGGAAACAATGTTGTGATTGTAGACCGCATGAACAAAAAAACAACCACCTTGATTGAAGCCATGGGCAGAAAAACTGGATGGTTCACCAGCGATGCTGAAGCAGAAGCACAAGCAAAGAGACAAGATTCTACCAGAAAAGCTAGAAGAGATTCGTTGGCTGAATTGGGATTGAATTTCAACGATAATAAACCTGAGTTGATATATTCTGATGAAACCAAAAAGGTATCTGGATTTACTTGTAAGAAAGTTACCATCAAATCTAAAGGACCAAATGGGCAAGTTTCTGAAAATGTAATTTGGTACAACCCAGATTTCAAGTTATCTGAAACATCAACAGCTCAATCTGCTGGTGGTGGTGGATTTGGCGGTGGCGGAAGAGGTCGTATGAGCATGATGTCTGCGGGTGTTCCGGGCTTGGACCAGATCAATGGTTTCCCCATGGAATATGAGTCTGTAAGAGATAATGGCTTCAAGATTCATATGATTGTGACTAAGGTTCAGATTGATGCTCCAATCGACGAAAAGACTTTTGAAATTCCTAAAGGATTCGACGTTAAGCCGCAAAGCACTTTCGAAGGACAAGGTGGAATGAGGATGATATTTAGGAGTGGGGGGAATTAAGAAAGCGTAATCATTGTTGTCGTTGTTATCCTTGTTGTTGTTGAGATCATGACAATCACGATAACTTTGACAACCATGACAACCATGATAACCTCACAACCCCTTAATCTTCAGATACCTCATTGTATAAACCATCCCTCTGTTATAACTCATCATCCCCTCTGGCTGATTGTTTAAATTGAGGAAACCTCCATAAAACCAGGTAACGAACTTATCAACTGGACCATAATATTTCTCAGCAAAGACCTTGTAATCTGCAAGGTCTTTTTTTATGCGTGGCGACAATTTCTCCATGTTCTGCTTCGCCATTGTTGAATCAAACCTGCGCAACGCACGATTGGCAAATAAAAACATTTCCAGGTTCGCAGAATACAACAAAGCACTATCCCCTGATTCCATCGCATCGATATAACCTATAAAATTTGCCTCGCTTTCCTTGGCATATCCCTTTTGATGTGCCATCTCATGCACGGAAATATATGGCAACATAAACTCAGGCATATAACTGTTGATCTGTGCTTCACCCGTAAATGGATTTTAATACCCCCCATAGCCCATGTAGTTGCCAATGATGCCGAAGAGGGAGGGTTTGACGGCTTGCCCGCCGTGGCGGGGTAAAGGTTGTGAGTTGTGGGTTGTGGGTTGTGAGTTAGAAAATAGATTAGCTTTTGTTAAGGTATAATTTGCAAAGGCACTTATCTCCTCTTTCTTTACTTCTCCTTTATCCAAATTAAACTGCTCAGAAATGGAGGTTCGATAATAATTGAATCCCCATAAAATATGAAAGGCTAGCCAAACAATACTTACCACGATAAACAATCGATTCAGGGTCTGCAGGATGGGTCTTTTGAAAGATTTGTGCAACGTAAAAATGATATAAATAATCGCAGTGGTGTACAACAAATCACCAACACTAAATGGCAACCAGCCTAACAAAAACTGCAAGACTCTTGAGATGTAAATATAGATTCCTGTAGCGTACCACTCCTCCACTCTCATTGCATCCAACATGAACCAGTTGGCTGCGATGAGCAAAAAAACCAGGATCAGCTGGAAATAATATTTTTTGAAAAAAGCCATACTCAAAGATCGATAAGAATTCTGACAACAATAATTTTTGCACTTTCCCCAAAAAACTGTACTTTTGCCCTCCCTTAAAAGTGATTATGCCTGGCCGTAGGGATTACGATATAGCCTTTGTGGGATTAAAGCCCGGCACCACGGAGTTCGATTATGAACTGGGGAATGAGTTCTTTGAGCCTGAAAAGCCGTCCGACTTCACTGATATTCAAGCGAATGTGAAGCTGAAACTCGATAAACATGCGGGTTTTTTGCAACTGAAATTTGAAGTAGGCGGAACAGCTGATGTACATTGCAACCGTTGCGGAAATCCGTTGAAAGTTGACCTCTGGGATGATTTCGAAATGATCGTCAAACAGGTTGATAACGCGGATGAAATGAACGAAAACAACGACGATCCGGATGTTTTCTTCATATCCAGAACGGAAAGCCACCTGAATATAAAAGACTGGCTTTTTGAATTCGTGCTCCTGAGCATACCTCCCTACCCTGAGTGTGGTGAAGATGAAAAAGGTAAAACGAAATGCAATCAGGATGTACTCAATATGCTCGAAAAACTAAAAGACAACGAAGAAAAAGACACAAAAACAATCTGGAAAGGATTGGATAAATTTAAAGACAACTAAAAAAGCAATACAATGCCAAATCCCAAACGCCGCCACTCACAGCAAAGAAGTGCTAAGAGAAGGACTCACTACAAGGCTGAAACCGTTACTTTGAGCAAAGACTCAACTACCGGCGAACTTCACGTACGTCATCGCGCTCACGTTAGCGAAGGTAAATTGATGTACAAGGGTAAGGTAGTTGCTGAGAAGTCTCCTATCAAATAACATTTTATCGATTTAAATAGATTCCAGTTCTGCTCAGCGGGACTGGAATTTTTTATTTTAATGATTTCTAAAGAACTTTAAACAATGAACATAGGACTAGACATGATGGGCGGTGATTTTGCACCTTTGGAGGCAGTAAAAGGGATTAAACTTTTCTTAGGGAAGAGGGTGCAGGGAATAGGGAACAGTGAAATTCATTTAACACTCTTCGGTGACAAGGAACAAATCCAACAACTCCTAGAGGAACACAATGTTCCGCAAGATAATATCCGCATCGTGCATACCTCTCAGGTGATAGCCATGGAGGAACACCCTACTAAAGCCTTAAGAGAAAAACAAGACTCTTCTATAGCAGTCGGTTTTGGCTATCTGGCAAAAGGCTTGGTGGATGCTTTCATCAGCGCGGGTAACACAGGTGCTATGATGGTGGGCTCATTGTTCAGCATCAAAGCGATTGAAGGAATTCAACGACC
>JBKCGF010000081.1:0-2203 GCA_046303455.1 Chitinophagaceae bacterium
TTTATGGCTGATTATGATCTACCCTGGTGGTCAGTTGCCGGTTCCATCTATGGAACCAATGTGAGTCTTTCTCAAATTATTGGGATGCTTGGTATCGGCTATTCAATTGGTTTTGCTCAAAGCCATTACGAATTACTTGCAATTCCTGCTATCCTTATGCTTTGCTATGTATTCATCCCAGCATACCGAAAGAAAAAAGCGTTTACACTTTCCGCATTTTTAGGAGATCGATATAATGAAACAGCCCGTTTGCTATATACACTGGTAATCATTGCAGTTATTATTATTCTACTGGTAGGAGGATTTTATATAGGGAGCAGACAGCTGGGATTACTCTTCAAAGGTTCTGATTATGCACCTACTTATCTTCAAGGCATCATTTTGATAGCTATCGTTACCTGTATGTTGGTTTTCTATGGAGGCATGCGGGCTGTAGTCAGAATAGAAAATATCATCACTATATTGATGGTCATTGCCGTAGTTACTGTTGGGGTATGTACGTTATGGCAACCGGAGATTGGCGGCTTTACCGGACTACTGAATTTGGATAAGTCAAGTAGGGGGTTGCATAAGATGAACCTTTATTTACCAAGTGATCATCCAGATCTGCCATGGACGGGTGTTTTCAGCGGGTTGTTGGTGTTGCATGGTTTTTTCTGGACAACCAATCAATTTGAAGTTCAGCGTGTATTGGCTGCCAGATCTGAGCGGGATGCACAATTAGGATCCATTGTTGCAGGCTTTCTGAAATTAACCATTCCATTTTTTTCTATTGCTGCAGGAGTAGCAGCAGCATATTTATTTAAATATAAATATGGGATGACAGATGTAAAACCGGATGATGCGTTCATTTATCTGATAGGGCAGGTAATTCCAAAGGGATTTGGTTTGATAGGACTGATCATGGCTGGATTTTTAGGAGCCATATTTTCAAGTATTTATTCAATGCTGAATTCTCTTTCTACCATTACTGCAATGGATGTATTCAAGAGATATGTCTATAAAAATGCAGAAGACAAATCTTTGGTCCTCAGTGGTAAAATTTCTGTAATCATTGCATGCTTGATTGGTGTATTATTGGCTTGGTGGAGCTTTGACCCCAATGCCGATGGTAATTTTTTTCTGGTTCTATCAAAGAATACATCCTATTTAAAACCCGGAGTAGTTTCAGCTTTTTTTCTGGCAGTTCTCTGGAAACGTGTACATCCATTATCTGCTGCAGTAGCCATCATCATTGCGCCATTGTTGAGTTTTGGTGTAGAATTTATATATGACGACTGGCTTTCCGGCTATCCAAACTGGCGAAATATATTTGGAGAGCGACTGAATTTTATGCATCGGGTTTTTGTTGTGTTTGTAATTTGTCTTGCTGTGCAAATTGGGATGAGCCTTAAGTTCAACCATAAAGAAGGAGAAAATTTACTTAACGAATCCATTCAATTAAAGCGTACTGTATCATACTTAATAGTACAGCTAATCATGTTGATACTAATTTTTGGATTTGATATTGATCCAAGAGTACTTGCTATTCCTGCAGCATTGACCAGTTTTTTGGTTCTTATCAATTTTAGAGAACTCAAAAATACAGTAATGATTTCCAGTTCATTGTTACTAACAATTACAACTTGGACACTTTATTATTTTACCGTTTAAACTTTTTAAAAAAACGCAATATCTAAATTTTAGGAAATCTAATTTTTCCTCAGTTCGTATACTATTTTAATCAATAGATATTTATTAATAACTTGAAGTCTTTTCATATCACATTTATCCTTCATATAATTCCAATGGCAAATGATCCGGATCCGAAAAGAAGGTGAATTTCTTGCCAGTTATTTCATCAATTCTAATGGGCTCACATGTTACTCCATTCTTTGATAATGCTACAATAGCCTCTTCTATATTTTTTACTTTAAATGCCAGATGACGCAATCCACATGATTCTGGTCGTGATGGCCTATTTGGTGTATTTGGAAACGAGAACAATTCAATTGTGTAGTGTCCATTAAGCGATAAATCAAGTTTATATGAATCTCTTTCTTCTCGGTATGTTTCATTGACAATATCGAAACCTAAAATATTGGTATAAAAATATTTTGATTTTTGATAATCAGAGCAAATGATTGCAATATGATGAACACCCTCTAAAAAGTTATTGAGCATATTTGTTTTGATTTAAAGGTTCAAGTGGATTGGTTTTACC
>JBKCGF010000082.1:0-2201 GCA_046303455.1 Chitinophagaceae bacterium
GTGCAGAACAGTACTTATAATGAAGAGTTTGCACGAAGAAAAGAACAGACAGATGCAGCTTCAAAGGCATACGGATTAAGTAAAGCACGATACGACTATGGCTATACTTCTTACCTTGAGGTGCTGATACAGGAAAACAGTCTGTTTGATGCAGAGCTACAAGTATCTGCTTTGTATCAACAAAGATTAAATGCTATGGTTAATCTCTACCGATCTCTTGGTGGGGGATGGGAACAATAAGTTATGCGTTATGTCTTCCTTTTCTTGTTTGTTAGTTCTTTTGTTGTAGCACAAGCACAAAAAACACAGGCTTGGCTATCGGTTAATGTTCCATTTAGAAAAGGAAATTGGGAATGGCACAATGATGCTGGGTATAGAAATGAATTGAATACACTAACTACTCAACAATTTTTATACAGAACCGGAGTGCGTCATTATTTCAATGAAAAAATGAGTACTGCATTAGGCTATGCTTTTTTTGATACTAAGGTTCAGGGTGTGGTAAGTGAATTTGGTCCGGAAAACAGGATTTGGCAGGAGTTCAATGCACAGATTAATTTAAACAAGAATACAACTTTTATCCATCGTGTTCGAGCAGAGGAGCGATGGTTTAGCAAGACAAGTGTTGGAGAATCATTTTTTGGATTTAGAGCAAGGTACAGAGCTGCGTTGCAAAGAAAGTTAACTGAGCAGCTCGATGTTCAGATTTACAATGAACTGATGTATCAGTATCAACGATTAGATTGGGTATTCAATCAGAATCGTTTAGGTGTCAATTTTTTTATTAAAGTCGGTAAGTCAACTCAATTCAATGTTGGGTATACCTATATGACAACGGCTCAATCTCCATTGCATTTAATATTGCTAGGCTATACAAAGCGTTGATTGTTCTAGTGTGATTTAAAAAATGAAATAGCCTTTGCGTAAGAGTCTGCCGCAGCATCTGCTTTAAAACTTGGATTGCTTGGGTTGGCAAATCCATGTCCAGCTTCATATTTATGTGTCACTAGATTTTTTCCTGCAGCTTTCATGTTGTTTTCAAATTCGTTCACCATAGCAGGAGAAGGAGATCTATCAAGGTTGCCAAAAAAACCAATGACATCACATTGAATGGACTTCAATTTTTCCATATTACTTTCTGGTCTGCCATAAAACATCACAGTACCTTTTGCATTATCACCTGCAAGTATTGCAGTCTGTAGGCTCCACATTCCTCCGAAGCACCAGCCAACAGTATAGATGGATGCTTTATCTCCTGCAAGCGTTATTGCACCACGGATGATACTGGTCATTCTGTCCATGTTAGCAGCGCGCATCAGTTTAGAGGCAGAGTCTGGTGTAGCAGCTACTTTACCATCGAACATATCGACTGCCAATACGTTCATGTCTTGTAAGTCTTTGGAATATTTATCTGCTTCGTGCTTAATGTTTTCATTTAATCCCCACCATTCTTGAATCACAATCAACCATTTTTTTGACTTCTTTTTACTGGGGATGAAATAAGCGTTTGCCTCCAAACCATCTGCTGTCTTGTATTTTATCATGCTGCCAACAAGTGCTTCTTGACTAGGCAATTTAGATGCAGGGTGCATGTTAGCAAAAGCTGGTGTAGAAGCTTCTTGGAGATAGGCTTCAATGGTTTCCATGTTCATGCAAGAAATGACTTCGTCTTTGTTGATCATGCTGCGTTGCTGGACAGGCCTGTTCCAGGAAGTCCATACAATCGAAACAACAATTAGCGGTAGTGCAAACAAAAGCTTTTTCATCTTTAGTATTTATATGAAGATAAACAAAGGGTTGATTAGTTTGTTTGCGATAAAATAAAAAACCCGCCTGTTTTAAGCGGGTTTTTTATTTTGTATTAAATCAATTTATTGTTTGATGATTTTACTTTGGTGTATAAGCGTTTCATTATTGGTGACCCTAACAAGGTAGATGCCTTTTGCATGTTTCGACATATCTAATTTAACATTACTTATTGAAGCTACACTTGAGTTGATGGTTGTTGATGTTACTTTTTTACCAGTTATATCAAATACTTCAACAACGCTTCTACCTTGAATTGCAATTAATTTCACTTGTAATTCATTGGAAACTGGATTAGGAAATAATTCTACAGATTGGGCTGCATCACTTTCCATAGTAGCTTCTCCTGCTTCAACAGCTAGGTCACCATTTGGTCTGGCTGGCGCATTATTTCT
>JBKCGF010000083.1:0-44912 GCA_046303455.1 Chitinophagaceae bacterium
TTTGAGCTTCAACGTACAGGATGAAGACTTGAAAGAATTCTTTGCTGAGTATGGCGAAGTAACATCAGCAAAGGTTATCACAGACAAATTCACTGGACGTAGCCGTGGTTTCGGTTTCGTTGAAATGTCTGACGATGCAGCTGCTCAGAAAGCAATCCAGGAATTGGATGGTGCTACTGTAGAAGGCCGCGCGATCAAAGTAAGCGAGGCGAAGCCTCGTGAAGCACGCCCTAGCAATGGTGGCGGTGGCGGTGGTCGTCGCAACTTCGGTGGCGGTGGCGGCGGTGGAAACCGTTGGTAATTGCATCTATTACCATATTGAAAAGGGACTTCGGTCCCTTTTTTTATTGCCCTTCCTTAAGCCATTGTATCTTTGCCAAAAGAAAAGTCATGAGTATTGTAACCGATTTCAACGAATACCGCGAACGCATGAATGATGTCATCCTGGGCAATGGCAATCTGGTGATGAAGCGTTTATGGAACCTCGACACCAATACTTATCAGGAAGCGGCTTTGGATGTAAAGACAAAAGAGATGCTAGGGTTAGTGGCGAGCATGGTTTTGCGTTGTGACGACTGCATAAAGTATCATTTAGGAAAATGTCATGAACTGGAAATGACAACCGAACAGGTATATGAAGTGTTTGCTGTCGCGAACATTGTAGGGGGTACTATTGTAATACCTCATACAAGAAGAGCTGCTGAATATTGGGAAGCATTGCAGGCAGAAGAGAAGAAGGATTAATTTATTAATTTTAAGGGTATAAATTTTTTATATGAGTGAGACCATCCAGACAGATCATCCAGTGCTTACGGCCAAGGATTTTCAAACGGACCAGGAGGTAAGATGGTGTCCGGGTTGTGGTGATTATTCCATCCTGGCACAGGTGCAAAAAGTTATGCCAACATTGGGCATTCCAAGAGAGAATATTGTGATTGTTTCTGGTATTGGTTGCTCAAGCAGGTTTCCTTATTATATGGAGACTTATGGAATGCATTCGATTCACGGTAGGGCGACAGCCATTGCAAGTGGATTGAAGGCTACTCGTCCGGAATTGAGTGTTTGGATTGTAACTGGCGATGGTGATTCATTGAGCATTGGAGGTAACCACACCATCCATTTGCTGAGAAGAAATTTTGATGTGAATGTGATGTTGTTCAACAACCAGATTTATGGATTGACAAAGGGACAATATTCACCAACTTCAGAAGAACATAAAGTAACGAAGTCGACTCCCTTTGGAAGTTTAGATCATCCTTTCAATCCATTGGCTTTGGCTATGGGTGCTGATGCAACTTTCATTGCAAGGACTATGGATAGAGATCCCAAGCATTTACAAGAAATGTTGTTGCGCAGCAATGCGCACAAAGGTTCATCGTTCCTTGAAATTTATCAGAACTGCAACATCTTTAACGATGGTGCATTTGAAATATTTACAGAAAAAGGCAGCAAGCCCATGGAGACTTTGTTCCTTGAGCAAGGAAAACCATTGTTGTTTGGTGCAAACAAAGACAAGGGCATCAAGTTGGATGGATTCAAACCAGTGGTTGTTGATTTGAATGAAGGTAATAGTGCTGAAGATTGTTGGATTCACGACGAAAGAGATTTTTACAAAGCACAGATTTTGGTGCGCATGTTTGATGATCCAAGAATTGAAGGACATTTACCAAGACCGTTTGGTGTGTTCTATCAAACTGAAAGAGCTTGTTACGAAGATCAATTGCGATTGCAAATTGAAGATGTAATAGCAGCAAAAGGTAAAGGCGATCTCAACAAATTGTTGAGGGGTAATGAAACCTGGACCATCCATTAATCATGATACTTACTATCCATCCACAAGACCCGCAAGATCGTTTGATCAAAAAAGCGGTAGAAGTGTTGCGTGCGGGTGGAGTCATCATCTATCCAACGGATACCGTATATGGTTTTGGTTGTGATATCTTTCAGCCCAAAGCCATTGAAAGAATCGGCAGAATCAAAGGCATCGATCCACAAAAAGCAAACTTATCATTTGTCTGCAGCGATTTGTCTGACTTGAGCAAGTATGCAAAATCTATTTCCACACCACAGTACAGGTTTATCAAAAACCTGATACCTGGTCCTTTCACTTTTATTCTACCAGCAAGCAAGGAAGTGCCAAAAATTTTAAAGAGCAAAAAAGATACCATCGGTTTACGCGTTCCCGATCACAACATTACACATGCTATTGCTGCTGAGTTGGGTCATCCAATATTGAGTTCTTCTTTGCCAGGAGATATGGTGGAAGAGTATACCGATCCGGAATATATACACGACAAATTTGAGAAGCTAGTCGATTTGGTTATTGATGGAGGCATTGGTGGGATGGAATATTCTACGATTGTCGATATGACTGAAGAAGAACCAGTCGTGATTCGTCAGGGAATTGGAGTCATCAACTAAATCATCCAATCGAAATTATTCTTCAACAGGTTTTACAGTAAAGCTTAAGCGATGCAATGCACAACTGCCATGTTGCTGAATTGCAGCTCTGTGGTCGCGAGTTGGATATCCTTTGTTTTTTTCCAGTTGTAATGCGGAAAGACATCGTGTTGCGCCAACATAAAATCATCTCTGTATGTTTTAGCTAAAATGCTTGCAGCTGCGATAGAACAAAATTTCCCATCGCCCTTTATAATTGTACTATGCGGAATTTTTTTATAAGGTTTGAAGCGGTTCCCATCAATGATGATGAAGGCTGGTTTCTTTTTTAGTTGATCCAATGCCAGGTGCATCGCTTTGATGGATGCATTGAGGATATTGATCTTATCTATTTCTTCAGGATCAATTTTTGCTACCGCCCAGGCAATAGCATGCTGTTGAATTTCTTCACGCAATTGGTAACGGATTTCTTCTGTGATTTTTTTTGAATCGTTTAGTAGTGGGTTCTTGTAATTGGTGGGTAAGATGACAGCTGCTGCAAAAACCGGTCCCGCCAGGCATCCCCTGCCTGCTTCATCACATCCCGCTTCGGGAAACAATTCCTGGAAAAATGGTTTGAGCATCTCTTGCAAAGTAGCAAGAAAAATTCATCAAAAACGTGGCAACAACAGATTGCACAATACCTTTGCAGCATGAATCAAAATGCAGGTATAAAGAAGTCGAATGCAGTCGCCATTTGGTTATTGGTGGGAGTAGGCATGATTATTATACAGGTTCTTTTGGGGGGTATTACCCGTTTAACGGGGTCGGGACTTTCCATTACCGAATGGAAGCCTATTCTTGGGGCCGTTCCTCCAATGAATGAAGCCGACTGGCAAAAGGCATTTGAACAATACAAACAAATTGGTCAGTACAAGCATTTGAATTTTGAATTCACCTTATCTGATTTCAAATTCATTTATTTCTGGGAATGGTTTCACCGTGAGTGGGCGCGATTAATTGGTGTTGTATTCTTTATTCCCTTTGTTTGGTTCATCATCAAAAAGAAGATTGAAAAATGGATGATCAACCCAATGGTTATTTTGTTTTTGCTCGGAATACTTCAAGCACTTTTGGGATGGATCATGGTAGCAAGTGGATTGAATGATGAAAACTTATATGTTAATCATATCCGATTGGCTATACATTTTATTGCTGCATTGGGTTTATTGTGCTACACGCTTTGGTTTGCATTGATGTTGTTGGTCCCTAACGAAGAGCGAGTGCTTGCACCACAATTAAAAAAACAAACTAATTTTTTGATTGGACTGTTGGTGGTGCAATTGATTTTTGGTGCATTCATGGCAGGATTGAAGGCTGCTAACTTTGCAACCACCTGGCCTTTGATCAATGGAGAATTTGTACCATCGTCATTATCAAATGATACTTTGGCTTCATTTACACATGACCCCTTAGCTGTTCATTTTGTTCACCGCAATCTTGCTTATCTGCTTGCAGTATTGATATTCTTGTGGTACAGAAAAACCAAGCAATTACAGGGAGGAAATTATTTTTCTTCTTGGAGAAGTATTCCGTTTTTGTTGGTCGTGGTGCAGGTTGTGTTAGGGATCTTTACAGTATTATATGCAAACAACAGCACCGCGCTGCTTTGGTTGGGTGTAGCCCACCAGTTTACAGGCATGATGCTGTTGTTGTCTTTTGTAGGAGTAGCTTATTTAATAAAAAAGAAATAAACTTATTTCTTTAAACGTTTGAATACATAACGTGTGATGAAGATACCTACACCATCGTCTTTACCAGCGTCACTTTCAACTGCACTGTTTACAAAGGCAAGCTCCCATCCTTCTTCAGACATTGCGTTTAGTTTAGAGGTAACGACTGCATCATTAGCAACGATGTTTTGAAAACGAATTCCGCCGATGTTGTAAAAGTTTAGCAATTTGGTTTCATCAAAACCCTTTACGCGAATATCAGCACGGTCGGATGCATTTCTTGAATTTTCTTCTTCACTTCTGGTTGTAGTGAATTCTTTGTAATCTCTTGTTTCGTTGGAGGAGGTCATTCTTGATCTGCCCAATCCACTTGGAACAATCGACTCAACGGTGGTAACGATTCTGAATTCGTATTTCTGTGCAAAACTGCTGGAAGTAGCCATTATGCAAATCATTAATAAAACAAGGTTCTTTTTCATGTTTGTAGTTTTAGTATGACTAAGTTAGCAATGAAAATGAATCAATTGCTTTTTAGGAGAAACAAATATTATTAGTAGAGATCGGCTACTTACAGCGCATTAAAACTAATTTCATGACCTAGCATTTGCTTCAACTGAGAGGTAGTAATCCGTTGGACTGTTTCTGAGGCATCATTTTTAAACAGCAGCGCATGTGTAATTAGTTTGGTCCTGGTGTTATAGACTATTTTCCAAACGTAATTTGGTACAGCGACTCCCTTGCCAATGGTTTGTTTACCATAGATGGCACCTGCATAAATTTTGAGAATATCTTTCTGACTTTCTTTTCTGATGGTGGTTTCCCAACTTTTCCAAGAGCCCCTGTTGAGTTTGGGATGTTGTGGGATGCAGTTGTAAAATGAAAAGGTGCATTTTTCTTTATCGCAATCAAATGCAAAATCTTCTGCATTCACTAAGTGGCCTTTATCGTATCCACTTTTGAGATAGTCGCTTGCAGAGGCAGTTTTGAATTCTTTTTTAAAATTCATGCGCTCTCTTGAGCAGTCGCCACCCCCTTTATAGAGATAGTATACAACGTAGAGTGGTGCTTTTAATTGGTAAGAAAAGTAAGATGTATAGACATCCTTTTTGACTACTGTATCAATTCTTTGTGCAAAAGAATTTTGATAAAAAAACAGCAGTACAAAAAAGAAAATCTTTTTCATACTTGTTACCATTTCACAAGTGCACTGGCCCAGGTGAAGCCACTACCAAATGCTGCAAGACATACCAGGTCTCCTTCTTTCACCAACCCTTTTTCCCATGCTTCACAAAGTGCAATTGGAATAGAAGCAGCAGTTGTATTTCCATATTGCTGGATATTGTTATAGACCTGGTCATCTCTAAGTTTGAGGGTATGTTGTACAAACTGTGCAATGCGCAAGTTGGCCTGGTGTGGTATCAATAGGTTGATGTCGGCAGGGGTGAGGTTATTTTTGGTGAGGGCTTCCATGATGACTTCCGGAAACTTCACGACTGCTTTTTTGAATACAGCTGGTCCATCCATATAAGGGTAAATCTGGCCATCATCAATCATAGCGTGACTGAAAAACATTTGTGCAATTTCTGCATCATCAAAGCTGGCATATTTTTCTTCCTTCCAATGATTGGCATGTGTACCTGGATTGTACATCGCTAAGATTTCTGCACTTTCACCATCGCTGTGCAAATGCGTACTCAATACTCCCTGATTTGCTTTTTCTGTCGGTTGCAACACCACTGCACCTGCGCCATCCCCGAAAATCACACTCACATTTCTCCCCCTGGTGGTGAAGTCCAATCCAAATGAATGTTTCTCACTTCCAATCACCAGGATGTTTTTATACATCCCGGAGCGAATAAACTGATCAGCCACACTCAAGGCATACACAAAACCACTGCATTGGTTGCGGATATCAAGAGCTCCAATTTCTTTCATTTTCATCGCTCTTTGCACCAGTACACCACAGCCTGGGAAATAATAATCCGGACTCAGTGTAGCAAAAATGATGAAGTCGATATCCTGAGGCGTTATTCCTGCACGTTCAATGGCAATCTTTGCAGCTTCCACACCCATGGTCGTTGTTGTCTCCTCTGTTCGGTGAGCATATCTTCTTTCTTTGATACCAGTTCTTTCCTGAATCCACTCGTCACTGGTCTCCATGTATTTTAATAAGTCATTATTTGTAACAACATTACTTGGGAGGTATTTGCCAATTCCGGCAATTTTAGATTGGGGCATAGCATCGATTATTGGTGAAAAATGGCCTGTTTTTGGCTGAAATCAAGCAAAAAACTACGCAAACATAAAAAAACTTGCTTTTCCACCCACATTTAGGATGTTAACTGGGATGGTTTTGCCGAATCCTTAACAGAAAAGGGGTCGACAACCTTAATTTAACTTGCCTACCCGCCGAAAAAGCGGTAACTTTGCGGCCTCTAAACAAGATTATGAATATTAGGAACATCGCCATCATTGCCCACGTTGACCATGGAAAGACAACCTTGGTAGATAAGATTTTACATACTGCGAAGGTTTTCCGTGACAACCAGGAGACTGGTGATTTGATCATGGATAGTAATGACCTCGAAAAGGAAAGAGGAATCACCATCTTTAGTAAAAACGCATCGGTAACATACAAAGATGTGAAAATCATTGTGATAGACACTCCAGGCCACGCCGATTTTGGTGGGGAAGTGGAGCGTGTATTGAAAATGGCCGATGGTGTAATCCTTTTGGTGGATGCCTTTGAAGGTCCCATGCCCCAAACACGTTTTGTGTTGCAGAAGGCACTTCAATTGAACCTCCATCCGATAGTAGTTATTAATAAGGTAGATAAGCCAAACTGCCGTCCAGACGAAGTACATGATGCGGTATTTGAATTGTTTTTCAACTTGGACGCGACTGAAGAGCAGCTGAATTTCCCAACGTTTTACGGTTCGGGTAAGAATGGCTGGTTCAACGACAGCCTAACTCCGACAGAAGATATTATTCCTTTGATGGATGGCATCATCAAGTATGTGCCAGAACCAAAAACGGAAGAAGGTACTTTGCAATTGCAAATCACTTCACTTGATTACTCTTCATTCCTTGGTAGAATTGCCATTGGTAAAGTAGCAAGGAACACCATCAGGGAAAACCAGCCGATCTCTTTGATGATGACAGATGGCACCATCAAGAAGCAGCGTGTGAAAGAGTTGTATGTGTTTGAAGGAATGGGCAAGAGAAAAGTGACCGAAGTACATGCAGGTGATTTGTGTGCTGTTGTTGGTATTGAAGATTTTAATATTGGTGATACCATCGCAGATTTTGAAAATCCTGAAGCATTGCCGGTTATCCATGTGGATGAGCCAACAATGAGCATGTTGTTCAGCATCAACAACTCTCCTTTCTTTGGAAGAGATGGTAAGTTTGTAACGAGCCGTCACTTGCGTGATCGTTTGATGAAGGAGACCGAGAAGAATTTGGCTTTGCGTGTAAAAGAAACTGATTCAGCAGATAGTTTCCTTGTTTATGGTCGCGGTATCCTACACTTGGGTGTTTTGATCGAAACCATGAGAAGGGAAGGATATGAGTTGACCATTGGTCAGCCTCAGGTATTGGTAAAAGAAATTGATGGTAAGAAATGCGAGCCTTATGAAGTACTCGTTATTGATGTACCAGAAGAATATGCATCTAAGGCAATCGACTTGGTGAGCAGAAGAAAAGGTGAAATGACAGTGATGGAGACCAAGGGTGATATGCAACACATCGAATTTGAAATTCCGAGTCGTGGTTTGATTGGTCTTCGTACCAACATGCTGACCAACACCGCTGGTGAAGCTGTAATGGCACACCGTTTCAGTGAATACAAGCCTTGGAAAGGACCAATTCCTGGTAGAAACAATGGTGTATTGTTGTCAAAAGAAGGGGGTTCTACCACAGCCTATTCTTTGGATAAATTACAAGACCGTGGTTTCTTCTTTGTTGATCCAGGTGAAGAGGTGTACAAAGGAATGGTGATTGGCGAGAACAACAAACCTGGAGATTTGGTGGTCAATCCAAACGAAGGTAAAAAGCTCACCAACATGCGTGCGAGTGGTACCGATGGTGCTGCAAGTATTGCGCCAAAACGTTTAATGACGCTTGAAGAATGTATGGAATATATTCAGCACGATGAGTGCATTGAAGTAACTCCTAATTTCATCAGGATGCGTAAGTTGATCTTGGATGAGACAGAAAGAAACCGTCTTGCTAAACAAATGAAGTCGGAAGCTGTTTAATATACCATGAGAAGGATTGTTTACATCCTCATCTTCTTTTTTTCATTCACCTTTACCCAAGATGTGAAGGCGCAGTGCTCGATTTGTACAAAAACAGCACAGCAGTTAGGGCATAAACCTGCTAAGGGCTTGAACAGTGGAATCATTTACCTGATGATTGCACCTTTGGCCATTATTGGTTTTGTGAGTTACAGGTGGATCAAGGGAGGAGGAGCTGAACCCAATGCTTAATTGTTTATTCAACAACATCGTTTCATGAAAGCTGTCAATCATTTTTTTGTCGCTTTACTTTCTGTTTTGTTTTTTGCTTCTTGTACAGTCAACAATGTTACCGAAGATGAAAAGCTTGGTCGCTTTTTCGAAGAAAATAAGGTGACCGGAACCTTTGGTATGTTCGACAACAGCAGAGGGGATTTTACCATTTATGATTTAGAGCGTTTCAGAAAACCAGTATCCCCAGCACAAACTTTTAATATTTTTTCTACACTGATTGCCCTTCATACAGGAAGGCTTACGGATGATAGTACGACTGTAACAAGTGCTGATTCATCAGGAACAACTTTAAGTATATACAAAGCTTTCCGCAACAACTCAACTCCACATTTTCAAACCATTGCTCAATTGATTGGGAAAGACACTTTGAAATATTGGATGGATAGCGTGAAGTATGGCAATAAAAAAATTGGAAATGATATCAGCTCATTTTGGATGAATGATACGCTTACAATTTCACCTGATGAGCAGTTGGGATTGATCAAGCGTTTGTATTTCAAACAACATCCATTCAGGGCCAGTGTACAGGAACAAGTGAAGAAAATGATGTTGGTGGTCAACAATGCTCAGTATCAATTGGCTTATCAGCAAGGTAAACTTGTAAGAGGAAATAAGCAGCATGCGTGGCTGGTGGGCTGGATTGAAGAAAACCGACATGTATATCCATTTGTATTGAGTTTTGATGCGGCATTGGATGCAGATACCGATGCAATAGGTAAAAAGCTTTCAGAAGAAATTCTCAGAGACCTCGGCTTTTATAAGGGTATCATGTAACTTAGTAGAACATGCAACTTTATACCCCTTCCCTCAGCAGTTACAAACGACTTGAAACTTTAGAAGTCAAAATAGGTGATTTGCTTCTTGGTAATCATCATCCTATTCGCATTCAAACCATGACAACAACTGATACGATGGATACTATCGGCACAGTTGAGCAATCTATTCGTTGTATTGAAGCGGGTGCAGAGTTGGTGAGAATCACAGCTCCTTCAAAGAATGAAGCATTGAATCTTCAGAATATTAAGGATGAGTTAAGAAAGCGTGGTTACAATACACCGCTAGTTGCTGATATTCACTTTACACCTAATGCAGCTGAAATTGCAGCTAGAATAATTGAAAAGGTGAGAGTGAATCCGGGTAACTATGCTGATAAAAAGAAGTTTGATTTCATTGAATATACTGATGCTGCATATCATGAAGAGATTGAGCGTATTCGTGAACGTTTCACCCCACTTGTGAAAATTTGTAAGGAGTACGGTACGGCTATGCGTATTGGTACGAACCATGGATCATTGAGTGATCGTATCATGAGCAGGTATGGTGATAGCGCTATTGGAATGGTGGAGAGTGCAATGGAATTTTTGCGCATTGCACGCGATGAATCATATCACAACATTGTGTTGAGTATGAAATCGAGCAACCCGCAAGTGATGGTGCAGGCTTATCGTTTGCTGGTGCAAACGATGACCAATGAGTTTGGTGTTTGTTATCCTTTGCATCTTGGTGTAACGGAAGCAGGTGATGGTGAAGATGGAAGAATAAAATCTGCTATTGGAATTGGTACTTTATTAGAGGATGGTATTGGAGACACTGTTCGTGTTTCATTGACAGAAGATCCTGAATTTGAAATACCCGTTTGTAAGGATATAGTTAGTCGCTATAATAACCGTGTTGCTTCTGCACCGTTGCCTGCTATTGAAAAGTTGCCTTATTCTCCATTTGAATATGCACGCAGAAAATCAGTGGCTGTCGACAATATTGGTGGTAAGCAAGTGCCTGTGGTGGTTGCAGACTTAAGTAGTCTTGCAGAAATCACACCAACACATTTGCAAAGTATAGGATATACCTATGATGAACCAACCGACAAATGGAGCATAGGTGATGCAGCTGCAGATTATGTATATACGGGTAGCACACCCATTACATTTTCTCTGCCTGGTACCTTAAAAAATATTGTACAGGCTGCTGCGTGGCAACAAGGCAGTGAATCAGTTTTTCCGATTTTTGATATAGTAGATTTTGTTGGTGCTGCTGTTAAAAGTAATCGCATCAATTTTGTGATGTTGGATGCATACAGCGAAAATCATGAATCAGTATCATTGGATTTGATACAACAAGCTGCAAACGATAAGACTGTCGTTTTTTGTATCAGCAGTGAAAATACAAATGCGATGCAAAGTGTAAGACGGATGTTTGTTTCATTAGCAGATATGGGAATTACACAGCCTGTTATACTTGTAACAGATAGTAAGATGCAAACTCCAGATGAACATTTGATTCATTTTGCTACAGAGACAGGTGCTTTGTTGTTGGAAGGATTGGGTGATGGAATTTGTTTGGGATACAGAGGAGAAGTGAAATTAGAAAACCCGCAGGTGAAGGGAAGAACTTATTTACCTGTGAAGGATATTTATCAGTTCACCAACAATACTGCATTTAGTATACTACAAGCAACTAGAACGCGTATATCAAAAACAGAATACATCAGTTGTCCGAGTTGCGGCAGAACCTTATTTGATTTACAAGAAACGACTGCAAAAATTCGTTCTGTGACCAATCACTTGAAAGGCGTTAAGATTGCCATCATGGGATGCATTGTAAATGGTCCTGGTGAAATGGCGGATGCCGACTTTGGATATGTTGGAAGCGGTCCTGGTAAAATCACTTTATATCGCAGTAAGGAAGTCGTGAAGAAAAATGTAGACAGTGAAGTCGCTGTTGATGAACTCATCAACTTACTTAAAGAAAGTGGTGCGTGGGTTGAGCCTGCGTAATATATTCATCATTCTTCCTTCCATCGATTAATTTAGCATAACGCTTTATGTTATCCATCATCATCGTCAATTATCGTTCCTGGAAAAGATTGTCGGCTTGTCTGCACAGTATTGAGCAACAAGGCTTGCAAGATCTTGAGGTAATTGTCGTTGATAATTTTTCAAATGATGGACAAGGTGAATCTTTCGCTGCACAATTCCCCAATGTGAAATGGATCATGCAAAACATCAATGGTGGTTTTGCACAAGCATGCAACAAGGGTGCTGCACATGCAAATGGCAATTGGTTGTTGTTCCTCAATCCAGATACGATTTTGAATACGCCTATTTTGAATCCTTTGTTGGAAAAAGCAGAGCAACATTCCGATTGGAAATTAATCGGCATTCGTCAGCTGAATGATGCAGGCAAAGACACCCATCCTCATGGTGTTTTTTTAAAGTGGTGGAATGTGTGGCCGCCGTTCAGATCACTTGAGAGATTGATAAAAGGTCGTGAGTATTCGAAACATTATTTAAGCACAGCGCCGATTACCTTTCCTGATTGGATTTCAGGTGCATTTGTATTGATCAGGAAAAACGACTTCCAGGAATTAGGAGGTTGGGATGAAAGATTCTGGATGTATTATGAAGACATGGATTTGTCGAAACGCGCAGCCGACAAAGGATGGAAAAGAGTGATGTACAACGAATTGGTTTGTGTACATTCCCATGGAGGATCATCTAGAATCAATCATGAAATTAAAGCACTGACAAAATCGACTGTAATCAAATCCGCATCCATCTACATCAATAAATACATGACTGGTTTTGCCAGGTTAGTGGCACAAGCAACACTGTACAAAATCACCATTATCGATTTACTGCTTTCCGCACCTTTTTCAACGACCAAACGAAAAATGATTCGTTTGTTTTTGAAAGGCTAGATTATTTGATCACGCCCATCGACTTACCTACTTTCACAAAAGCAGCAATCGCTTTATCCAAGTGTTCTTTATCATGCGCAGCACTCAGTTGTACGCGAATCCTTGCTTTGCCTTTAGCAACCACAGGAAAGAAGAAGCCAATAACATAGATGCCTTCTTCTAATAGTTTAGCTGCCATTTCCTGGGCGACGGTCGCTTCGTAAAGCATGATGGGAACGATGGGATGCACACCAGGCTTGATGTCAAAACCGGCCTTGGTCATTTCTTCTCTGAAATAATTTGTGTTCCACTCTAGCTTATCTCTAAGTGCTGTAGTTTCACTCAATAAATCCAATACTGCAATGGAGCCACCGACTATACTTGGGGCTAATGTATTAGAGAAGAGATAAGGTCTACTTCTTTGGCGAAGCATTTCAATGACTTCTTTTCTTCCGCTGGTGAAACCACCTGATGCACCACCCAAGGCTTTGCCAAGGGTACCTGTAATGATATCAATTTTACCAACAACGCCACAATGTTCATGTGTACCCCTTCCGGTCTTACCGAGGAAGCCAGAAGAGTGACATTCGTCGATCATCACAGCAGCATCATATTTTTCAGCGAGTTCTACAATCTTATCCAGTTGCGCTATGGTTCCATCCATGCTGAATGAACCATCAGTAACGATAATTCTGTTGCGCTGAGCTTGTGCCTGTTGAAGTTGCAGTTCCAGATCAGCCATGTCGTTGTGCTTATAACGATAACGCTGTGCTTTACACAAGCGAACACCATCGATAATAGAAGCATGGTTCAGTTCATCAGAGATTATGGCATCTTCTTCATGGAAAAGAGGTTCGAATACGCCACCATTTGCATCGAAAGCAGCAGCATAGAGGATGGTATCTTCTGTCCCTAAGAATTTAGAAATCTTCGCTTCTAGTTCTTTGTGAATGTCCTGTGTACCACAAATGAAACGCACTGAGCTGAGTCCGAACCCACGCTCATCAATGTATTTTTTTGCTGCATCGATGATTTTGGGGTGAGACGACAATCCCAGGTAGTTGTTGGCGCATAAGTTAATTACTTCTTTTCCGCCTACTTGAATAACTGGGCCTTGGGGACTCTCAATGATTCTTTCTCTTTTGAAAAGACCGGCTTGCTGGATTTCAGCTAATTCTGAAGACAATCGGGTAATCAATGACTCATTCATGGTATGTAGAATAGGTTTAAGTATGCAGGAAAGTGATGCAATTTACAGCATTCGGGCGCTTCTTTTGTTTAGCGAAAACATACTTTTTCACACTTCCTTGTAACAAAAGCCTTGTAACTTCGTTGTATAGAATGATGAAAAAGCCACAGACTTATTACGCCATAGGAATATTTGCAATTACTGTCGTTTTAATAGCAGGGTTGCTGGCTTTACCCAAATCTTGGTCGGTTAGCCAACTCAATACAGTTAATTCTAAGGCGGTGACTGAAAAAACCGAAAAAATCAGTGCTGGAATGCCCCTTTGGCATGCAATTCCCAGATTTTTGTTTCGTCGTTATTGATTTTTAACCTCCTCTGTAACTTTTCTCCACGAACTTCGTCACATTATTGTATCCCTTACCAAAGCTAAATGACCGAAAGAGAATACAACAATTGTGTAAGTGCCCATGCTGATGGAGTTTACAGGTTCATCCTGAAAAACCTGCAGCATGAAGAAGATGCCCGTGATGTAGTACAATCAGCATTTGAAAAAATGTGGTTAAACAGGGAGCAGGTAAATGCTGTAACAGCAAAATCATATCTCTTTACTGTTGCCTATAATCAAATGATCGACCACATCAGAAAGAGTAAGCGAGTTGTGTTACAGGATGAATTTAGTGAGGCGTCAAAAATAGACAGTAGGGATTTCCCTTCTTTTAAAAAGGAATTAGAGAAAGCCCTGCAACAATTGGCACCTTTGCAAAAATCGCTGATACTTTTAAAGGACTATGAAGGGTACTCGTACGAGGAGATTGGTAAAATAACTTCCTTGAATGCAAGTCAGGTTAAAGTTTACTTGCACAGGGCGAGACTCCAACTTAAAGAAATAGTAGGCAAACTTGAAAATATTATTTAACGCATGATCAATTTATCAAATTACGAGGACTGGTTTTTGCTTTATGCCGACGGCGAATTGACCGTTGCAGAGCAGGAAGCTGTTTTGCAATTTGTTGAAGCGCATCCTGGTTTGAAAGAAGAGTTGGATTTATTGATGAGTATGAAATTTCAGCCAGAAACTGAGATCAAGCTAAATGATACATCAACAATCAAGGCTGAATATTTTAGTGAGCTTGAAACTAAATATTCTTTTGAGCCAGATTTGAATATTCAGTTTCCTGATAAGCAATCATTATACAAGAGAACAGCTACTCCGGTAATATCAATCTTCAGGTATGCTGCTGTTGCCGCAAGTACAATACTGACAGCTGGATTGATCTGGTGGTTTTCTGGTAATGCTTCAGTTGAACAATCTGTTGCGCAAACTGAAGTGAAAGCAGAAACAAAAACTATAGCTCCTTTGATTGAGTCGGTTGATGAAGAAGCAGCATTACAAAAATACACAACAAGTGAAATAAATGCTACTGCTGTAATAAAACGTCAACCTTTACCTACGAAAAATAAAGTGCAGTTGGTTTCTAATGTTGTTACTCAATTTGAAAATGATCTTCAAGCAGTAGAAGCGAGTCCGCAAATATTAGCTCCAGCTTATGTTGATAGGCCCAGATCCAATTTTACACAAGAAGCAATGAGTGCTGCAGAAGCAAGAATGATAAGTGAGCCATCTTTGTCAATTGCAGCTAAAGCAACACCAGCAATCAATACATCAATGATTATAGATGCTGAGATGAATAGTGAAAAACAAGTACCCGCCAGAGGGTTACTTAGAAAAATATCCAGAACCTTGCTGGGTGAAGAGAATGAAGAAGTAGACGGAAAAAAGTATGTACAGTTTGCGGTATTTCAAATACCCGTTAAGCAATAATTTTTTACAAATAAAAAAGGAATATGAAGAAGTTAGTATTGACAATGTCTCTCGGTGTTTTGATGTTGGGGTTAAATGCTCAAGATTCTACAAAGACAAAGCCGGGAACTACAGTTATAAAAATGGGAAATATAACAGTAGTAAAAGCTCCTGAAGATTCTTCAAGCAAGGTTGCTAAATCTCAAGATACTCTTCGCATCAATGATCAAATTTTTATCATAGGAAACGGAGTTAGCAAAAGTCTTGATAAATTAATTGATCAGGGGTTTAAAGATGTTGATGTTAACAAGATTGGCTATACATTCAAGAATACATTTAAGAAAAAACCAAAGAAAATTTCAACCAATTGGTTTGTATTTGATATAGGATTTGCTGGGGTAAACGACCAGACCAATTATAGTTCAAGTGAGGCGCAAAACTTTTTGAGACCAGCGTCTTCTGTACCTAATAGAGCAGGTAATTATTCTTTGAGGACTACACGTGTATCCAATTTTAATCTTTGGTTTTTTATGCAAAGATTGAGTGTAGTGAAGAGTGTAGTGAATTTGAAATATGGATTAGGAATTGAGAGCAATAATTATTTCTACAAAACTGGTATTACCTACGTAGATGGTCCGGAAGTGTATACAACCGACAAGGGTAATATATTTTCAAAGAATAAACTAGTGGCCAACTACTTGACAGTTCCTTTGATGGTGAACATCAATACCAATCCAAGCAAGGGTAAAAAAGGATTTCAAATATCTGGTGGTATAAGTGGTGGTTATTTGATTGGAGCACGTCAAAAGCAGAAGAGTTCTTCAGGTATGGACAAGAACAAAACCGATTTCAATTTAGAGCAGTTTAAACTGGCTTATGTTGGTGAATTGGGATTAGGTCCAGTTAAGTTATATGGTTCTTACTCTATGACACCCTTGCATAAATATGGTTTAAATCAAATGCCTTACACTGTGGGTATTCGTTTCAGTAATTAATTGGGTTTGTATCCTTAACAACGGGAGGTGGTTTCATCTCCCGTTAGATATTTGATTTTTTAACTAACGAATTTTCTCAATCATTTGCATCAACCTGGCCTTTGGATCTGCACCATAGCTGTGGAATTTTGTTTTATTGAAGCTATATGGTTTCAGGCTTATAAGAGATTTCAGAAATTTTTTAATAGATATCTGAAGTCCTTCATGCATATCATTAATAGGTATTCTAAAGCCGAGTGCATAATTAGCAGCAATGTCAGGAAAATTCAAACCTGCGCGTGTTAGAGACCCAATCACAGAACCCCAGTATCGGCCATTGATTTCCAGGATATAAATTTTTTTCGTTCGATGGTCTCTTCTGATATCTATATTGGCAACACCATGCCAGTTGAACTTTCTCATTACTTTTCTTACTTCGCTGATCACTTCTTCATCTGGTCCAAAAGCAATGGTGTCGTGCGGACTAAAGTTTACTCCATAACGAACAGGAGATTCCTGTATGGTATGGCAAATTACTTCCCCATGTTCACAGAATACATTACAATTAATATCAGAACCGATTATAAATTGCTGTAAGATGTATTCTTTCTGGTAGAGTTTGTTTTTTTCGAAATAATTAAGAAGTGGATTAAGTGAATTAAACTTTTTTATACCCCAACCGAAACTACTCCTAGTGGGTTTGATAAGGACAGGAAACCCGACAGTACTTGTGAATTTGATAATATCTTCTTTTGAATTTATGCTTACATGGAGCGGCACAAGAACTTCCATTTTTTCTAACACACCGGCAAGCAGATTTTTATTAATAGCAATATTAAAATTCGCTGCTGATGTAACCCACTGACATTTGCAGTATTTCTCCAGTTCAGTTTTATTTTGTTCGATGAAAAGTACTTCTGACTCACCAACGGGCATCAAGACATCTATTTTGCGGGAAATAAGTAGATCAATAATTTCATTAAGGTTCCATGAATTATTTTTGACAAGTTCATAGCTGATTATAAGCTTAGAGAATTTTGCTGCGTTTTTAGAGTTGTTTGATAGATAATGGATGTTAAATGCAGAGTTTCTTAGGCAATAGAGAATATTCAAGGATAACTTGGAAGTGTTTCCAAACAGTAAAATATTCTTTTTGGCTTCTACAGTCATATAGAATTAGTGTATCAATTTTGATTTTAAGATACTGTAAGCAAGTAATAGTTGTTGCCTAAAATGATTTATAATACTACCTGCCTCCAGTCCAACTTCTCTGCGCATAAGTATATACCAGAAAGCAAGGCTTATGAGTGCCATCAAAATATTTCCCCATGCAGCACCATAAACTCCGATTTGTGTGTAGCATACATATAACACAATAACCCTTAATACAAAACTAATAGCTGTCATTTTGAAATGCAATGCTGATTTACCAATGCTGATCAGTGTTTGTCCAGATTGCACTTGCAGAATAATCAATAGAATTCTAAAAATATAGAGTTGTACAATGGGGACTGCTTCCAAGTAGGTTTCACTTGCCAAAAAAACTACAATCCATTTTGCAAATAATACCATTACCAGCACTGCTGGAATCATAACAACATACAATGATGCAGTCATTTTCTCTAGGTAGAATTTTGCTCTTGCAAGACCATCTTCCTGAACTGCTCTAGACATTTTTGGAAACAGTACTTCTGCTGCAGCAAAAAGGGGGATTTCTACAACACCAATTATTCTGGCGGCAATGCCATAGTGTGCGGCGATAGTAGGACTAAAATATTTCGCAGTCAGCATTTGATCAAAATTGCTTGAAAGTGTGCCGATAAGATTTCCTCCCCAGATATATTTACCGAAAGAGATCAGTTTGCCCATCCATATTTTGGTTGCTGCAAATTTAAAACTCAGCGATTGATAATCTAAGCTAAACATGACTAGCGCAGCAGCGAGGCTACCTAATCCATAATGCAATACCACTTCATTCAAGTGTATTTTGTGTCCCTGAATAAAGTAAATACCAATTGCTAAAAAAAAGTAAGCATATTTAGTGAGGTAACCGTACAGCCCATTTTTGAAATTCATTTTTGCCCTTCTGGTAGCGTCATAGTGAGCAAAAAAGACCATCCCAATCATTCCAGGAATATACCAACTGATTGTTGTGGCAAAGTCTGATCCACTTTTTAGCAATACCCCAATGGGGTTGGCAAAAATGTAAAGCCCCGTCCAATAAATAATAGTAAGTAGAATATTTAGGGTCAGAGAGGACCATGAAATTGCTAAATGCTCTGCGTCATCATTGTTTGAAGCTGCAAATTGAATATGCGCTGTTTTAAGTAATGATGATTTTGTCATTTCAAAGAGGGTAGACACCACCAGAAAAATACTCCATACACCAAATTCATAGCGACTGAGCATGCGTGTAAGCATCATGAAGTTCAGTACACCAAATGCTGGACGGGCAAACCTTTGTAAGCCAGTAGCCATTAATGATACGAGCCAGTAACTGTCTCTTTTACCACTCATATCCTTCCCTTTGTGATCTCCAGTACAATGCCTGGATCAAGTAGTGTAGTTGTATCACCAAGACTTTCCAGTTCACCTTCTGCAATTTTTCTCAGAATACGGCGCATGATTTTGCCGCTTCTTGTTTTTGGTAATCCGTTGACCAATTGAATTTTATCAGGTTTAGCGATGGGTCCGATAATACGTGTGACTGTTGCGGTAATATCTTTTCTGATGAGTTCTTCCTCTCCGTGCAAGCCATTGTAAATAACATAAGCATAGATTCCTTGTCCCTTTACATCGTGCGGGTAACCAACGACTGCACTTTCAACAACACCTGCGTGCATATTGATTGCATTTTCTACTTCTGCGGTTCCAATACGATGTCCGCTTACATTTAGTACATCATCAACACGGCCTGTTATTCTATAAAATCCATTATCATCTCTGTATGCACCATCGCCAGTGAAATATAAATTATCCTAAGTGGCGAAATAATTTGTTCTGCATCTTTCATGATCACCGTATGTAGTTCTGATGGTGGATGGCCAGGCAGAGCGAATACAAAGATTTCCAGTTACATTATTTTCTTTGATTTCATTTCCTTTTTCATCAACGAGTAATGGTTCAACACCTGGCATGGGGAGTGTTGCAAAACTTGGTTTGGCGGGAGTTACACCTGCCAAGTTGCTAATCATCACACCACCGGTTTCAGTTTGCCACCAGGTGTCTACTATCGGGCATTTTTTCTTACCGATGTGTTCATCGTACCAATGCCATGCTTCTTCATTAATCGGTTCGCCGACAGTCCCGAGTATACGCAAAGAACTCAAGTCCTTCCCTTGTATTGGTCCCAACCCAAATGCCATCAAACTTCTGATGGCTGTTGGTGCCGTATACAAAATATTCACTTTGTATTTATCTACGATATCCCAAAAACGACCTGCATCAGGAAAAGTTGGAATGCCTTCAAACATGAGGGAAGTCGCGCCGGCACTAAGTGGTCCATATACAATATAAGAGTGCCCCGTAATCCAACCAATATCCGCTGTGCAGAAATGTATTTCTTCGGGCTGGTATTGAAATACATTCACAAAAGTATAGTTGGTATACAACATGTAACCTGCACAAGAATGCACTACACCTTTAGGTTTTCCTGTCGATCCGGATGTATACAAAATGAACAAGGGGTCTTCGGCTTCCATACTGACTGCCGGGAAAAATGATGTTTCTATTTTTTCAATTTCTTCTTGCCACCATACATCACGTCCTTTGATCATACTGACAGGTGTTTTGGTATGCATGTAAACAATTACACGTTTTACAAAGGGACAACTGATCAGTGCATCATCAATTACACTTTTTAGTGGAATGTCTTTTGGTCCGCGAAATGCGCCATCACAAGTGATTACAAATTCTGCTTGCGCATCCTGTAATCGATCTGAAATGCTTTGCGCGCTGAAGCCGCCAAATATAACAGAGTGTATTGCACCTATTCTTGCACAGGCAAGTACCGCGACAGCCAATTCGGGTATCATCCCCATGTAGATACAAACCCTATCGCCTTTTTTTACACCATTGTTTTGCAATACATGGGCAAACTGATTGACCATCTCATGTAATTCAGCATAAGTGATCAATCGGTGTGCATCGTTTGGATTGTTCGGTTCCCAAATAATAGCAGGTTGATTTGCTTTATCAGCTAAATGCCTATCCAAACAATTTTCTGTGATATTCAGTTGTGCACCTTGAAACCATTTTACTGATGGTTCTTTGAAATTCCAGTCTACTATTTTTTCCCATGGCTTCTTCCACACAAAATGACTTGCAATTTCACTCCAAAAAGACGCAGGGTCTGTAATACTTTTTTTCCAGGCTTCCTGGTATTCTTCCAGGGATTTAATTTGATAGGGATAACTCATATGGCACACAATTACTTCTTTTGTAAGATAAAAAATATCGCGATGTTGATGAAGTATTTTATAAATTGACATTCAATTCTGCTATACGCTATCAATTATTGATAGTGTGAATGTTTTAAACGATGCTTTCATGAAACCAACCACTACCGCAAATCCAATCCGGAAGGTCATTTTTGCTTCTTCTGTCGGCACCCTGATTGAATGGTATGATTTCTATATTTTCGGAAGTCTAGCTCCCATTATCGCTGCACAATTTTTTCCCAAAGGCAATCCAACAGCGGCTTTGCTTTCAACCCTCGCCACTTTTGCTGCAGGTTTTATTGTAAGACCCTTTGGTGCACTGGTTTTTGGAAGACTTGGCGATAAAGTGGGAAGAAAGTATACTTTCTTGCTCACCTTGGTGCTGATGGGGGGCTCAACATTTGCCATTGGGTTAGTCCCGGGCTATGAAACCATTGGTTTTGCAGCACCATTAATAGTTTTATTGCTGCGCTTGATTCAAGGTTTGGCGTTAGGTGGTGAATATGGAGGTGCGGCTACCTATGTAGCCGAACATTCGCCAAGCAATAAAAGAGGGTTTTATACCAGTTGGATCCAAACTACAGCTACTTTGGGGCTATTACTTTCTTTGGGGGTGATTTTGATTACCAGAAAGAGTCTGGCAGCAGATGAGGCAGCGTCTATTCGCGCTTTTGAAAACTGGGGATGGAGAATTCCTTTTTGGGTTTCTATCATTTTAGTAGGGATGAGCATTTACATCAGATTGAAAATGCATGAGTCGCCTTTGTTTTCAAAACTGAAAGCAGAGGGAAAGACATCTGTCAATCCAATCAAAGAGAGCTTGATGAAACGCTCCAACCTGAAAATGGTGTTGCTGGCTTTGTTTGGGGCAACAATGGGACAAGGAGTGGTTTGGTATACGGGTCAATTTTATGCGCAAACATTTTTAGAAAATGTATGTAAAATAGATTTTGAACAGACAAGAACAATTCTCATTTGGGCAATTGTGTTTGCGACACCTTTGTTCATTTTGTTTGGTGGATGGAGTGATAAAGTAGGAAGAAAATGGATCATCATGGCTGGATTGTTATTGGCCGTTGTTGCATACAGGCCTATTTATCAGCAAATGCTGGAGCTCACAAAGATAGAAGGGGTGGTCATGGATGAGAGCAGGACAAAGATTGAAAGAGTAATTACGCCTACTGATGGCAAAGCGTATAGTTTACAATCGACTACCACCTATCATTATTTTCAAAATGGGATAACTGAAAAATTAGTGGGAACAGATACATTATATAATAACGGTATTGAAAAAGTACAAACACAGGTGAAATCTGCGCGGATTGTTCCAGACAATATTTATTGGTCGCTCGTCGCCCTCATCTTTGTTCAAATTGTTTTTGTAACAATGGTGTACGGACCAATTGCTGCCTTTTTAGTTGAAATTTTCCCAACAAAAATCAGGTATACCTCAATGAGTTTACCTTATCATCTCGGTAATGGTGTATTTGGTGGTATGACGCCATTTATAGCAGTCTTATTGGGGACCATCTATACGAATGATGTATTGGTTGGACTCTGGTATCCGATTGCTGTTGCTGCAGTGTGTTTGGTCATCGGCACTATTTATTTATCCAACCGAATTGATCCTGATGTAAATGATTAAATCAATTGTATGAATACCCTCAAAAAATATTTAGGCTTGTTGTGGATTGTAGTTGCAGTGGCTACTTATAGCATTTTGTTAAAAACAAGTATTGCGCAGATCAGCGCGAAGCCAACAGCAGATACCATTATTCAATGGAGTATATTTGCTATCATCTTTTTGCCCATTGCTTTTGGCATGGTTATTTTTGGATGGCTTGCCTGGAAGAATGCATATGAGCAACTTCCAGTTTCAAGTGATGAGGTGAAAGATTAAGAAAAACATATGTCCATTAAAGTTGATCATCTATTAAAGGTTTATGGTGTACAGAAAGCTGTCGATCACATCAGCTTCGAAGTAAAGCAAGGTGAGATTGTTGGCTTTCTTGGTCCCAATGGCGCAGGAAAATCAACCACCATGAAAATGATTACCGGCTATCTCCAGCCTGATGGCGGTAAGATTGAGGTTTGTGGAATTCCTGTAGAAGGCGAGGGATTATCTACCAAGAAGAAGATTGGTTATTTACCTGAGCTGAATCCTTTGTACCAGGATATGTATGTGTGGGAGTACCTGGAATTTGTTGCTGGTATGCATCAGGTTGCTTCACCAAAACAAAGAATTGAGGAGGTGATTCAATTAACGGGACTTACGCCTGAGGCCAATAAATTGATTGAGCAATTATCGAAGGGGTATAAACAAAGAGTAGGGTTAGCAGCCGCTTTGATTCACAATCCTGAGGTCTTGATTTTAGATGAACCGACTACTGGATTGGATCCCAATCAGATTATTGAAATCAGGGAAGTCATCCGCAAACTGGGAAAAGAAAAAACCATTTTATTTTCGACCCATATCCTACAGGAAGTTGAGGCTTTGTGCGATCGGGTAATTATCATTAACAAAGGGAAGATAGTAGCCAATGCAACCCTGAAGGAATTATTGGATTCTCCTTTGCCAGAAACGGCGAATATCGTTTCTTTGCAACCGCAAGCCAGAAGCCTTGAGTATGTATTTAGGGCATTGACTGGCTCAGCCAATTGATTGCCTGCTATACATTCAACAACCAACAAAACAACAATTATGAGTCTTATTGCCAACATTCATGCAAGACAGATCCTCGATAGCAGAGGAAACCCTACAGTAGAAGTAGATGTAATCACACAAAATGGTTTTTTAGGTAGGGCAGCAGTCCCATCTGGTGCATCAACCGGTAAACATGAAGCGGTAGAATTGCGTGATGGAGATAAAAAAGTGTATGTCGGCAAAGGAGTATTGAAGGCGGTTGATAACATCAATAGCATCATTGCTAATAAACTCATTGGTGTTCCTGCAACTGAGCAGGCTTTGATCGACAGGATGTTGATTGAAATTGATGGTACTCCTAACAAAGCAAAGCTCGGCGCAAATGCAACCTTAGCGGTTTCTATGGCTGTTGCAAAGGCTGCTGCTCAAGAAAGCAATCTTAATTTGTACAGATACCTTGGTGGTGTAAATGCTGTGACCCTACCTGTTCCATTGATGAACATTTTAAATGGTGGTGTGCATGCGGATAATAAAATTGATTTTCAGGAATTCATGGTTGTTCCAACTGGCGCATCTTCATTCAGTGAAGGTTTGCGTTGGGGGGTTGAAATCTTCCATGCATTGAAAACAGTTTTAAAGAAAAAAGGATACAGCACCAACGTAGGTGATGAAGGTGGATTTGCTCCTGATATTCAGAGCAATGAAGAAGCGATCGAGACAGTACTTGAAGCAATTGAAGCAGCTGGCTACAAAGCAGGAAGTCAAGTTAATATTGCTATGGATGCAGCTGCTACAGAAATGTACAATGAAGCTGATAAAACTTATAAGTTCTATAAGAGTTCAGGTAAGGTAATCAGCTCTGATGAGATGGTTGCATACTGGACATCATGGGTTGATAAATATCCAATCATTTCTATTGAAGACGGTATGTCTGAAGACGATTGGGATGGCTGGAAGAAGTTGACAGAATCTGTTGGTAACAGATGTCAGTTGGTGGGTGATGATCTTTTTGTAACAAACGTGTTGCGTTTGCAAGAGGGTATCGATAAAGGAATCGCAAACAGTATTTTGGTGAAGGTGAACCAGATTGGTACCGTGACTGAAACCATTAATGCAGTTCGTCTTGCACAGACAAACGGTTATACTTCAATCATGAGTCACCGTAGTGGTGAGACAGAAGATACTACCATTGCAGATCTTGCTGTGGCATTGAATTGCGGTCAAATCAAGACTGGTTCTGCATCAAGAACAGATCGTTTGGCAAAATACAATCAGTTGATTCGTATTGAAGAGGAATTGGGTGTGAATGCAGTTTATCCCAACTTAGGATGAGAATAGTTATTGCTCCCGATAAGTTTAAAGGAAGTATAGATTCAATCTCCTTGTGCGCATTGTTGCACAAGGAGATTGTTGCATTATATCCTGATGCTGAAGTTTTGGAATTCCCATTATCTGATGGTGGTGATGGCTTTACGAAAATCGTACAGCATTATTTTCATACCCGAACAGTCGCCACACAAACTGTTGATCCATTAGGACGACCCATTGTTGCTAAGTATCAATTTGCAGAAGATACACTTACAGCTTACATTGAAATGGCTTCGGCCAGTGGCTTGGCTTTGTTAGCTGAAAAGGAATATGATGTGATGCGTTCATCTACTTATGGAACAGGTTTAATGATTCGTGATGCCATCAATAAAGGTGCCCAGCATATTGTATTGGGTATTGGCGGAAGTGCTACAAATGACGGGGGTATAGGAATGGCAGATGCATTGGGTTATATGTTTTTGGATAAGAATGAAGATCCCATAGAACCATGTGGCGAAAACCTCAGTCTTATCAATGAATTGGTTTTACCAGAAAGTGATTTATTGGAAGACATCCAGTTTACTGTCGCCTGCGATGTAAAAAGCACTTTTATTGGTGCTGAAGGTGCTGCTCATGTTTTTGCAAAGCAAAAAGGAGCTAGCGATGATGAAATTGATTTACTTGAAGAAGGGTTAAAACATTTAGATGATGTTTTCATCAAATTTATGGGCAGATCAATAGCAGAGGAGCCCTTTGCTGGTGCTGGAGGTGGAATTGGTGGAGGTTGTGATATATTTTTAGGCGCAAGATTACTTTCAGGAATTGATTATTTCATTGAAGCAATCGAACTGGAAAAAACACTCGCTGAAGCGGATATGCTGATAACAGGCGAAGGCAGATTGGATGAATCAACCTTTCAGGGAAAAGTTATTTCACGACTTATTGAACTAGCAAGAAAGCATGGTGTAAAAGTGTATGCTATTTGTGGTGAAACCAATCTTCCTATCAAAGATTTAAATGCAATGGGTATTGATCGTATGACGACTTTAGTCGATTTTGCTCCTTCAAAGCAAGCAGCAATCACCAAACCAGGGGATTACCTGCCATCAGCTGTTGCTCAAGTAGTACGATAAAATTTTCGGATGATATTTGTAGGCGGGGCATGAAAATGCCCCGTTTTTTTTGAATTTTTTTTGTTGGTATTATAAAAGTCTATAAATTTGGTGGACTAATAACAAATGGTCACGTGGCCGAGGGGATAGGCAGAGGTCCACAAAACCTCCAATGGCGGTTCGACTCCGTCCGTGGCAACGAATAGGTCTCTGTTAGAGCAAGTACTCTTCTTTTGGGATAGGGGTTATCTGAGATTCAGATAACCTTTTCTTTTTGGTTCATCCATTTTTTCAATGGCATAGCGCAACATGGTACGTGGTATTTGTGTTGCGTATTGATCTAAAAATTTCTCAATTTTTTTTGCATCTTTTTTCCAGCCTTCACGTAACATCCAACCTGTTGCTTTATGCATAAGATCATGTTGGTGGTTAAGCATGATTTCACTGAGGTGTAAAATATCTGTTAGGTCTTGTTGTCTTCTGATGAAGTGCCATGTGGCAACGACTGCAATTCTGTTTTTCCAGAGTGATTTATCTGTTGCCAATTTATACAGTATGCTTCGGTCTTTGTCTTCAAGGTATTGTCCAACTACAATATGCGCAGAAATATCCACCAAATCCCAGTTGTTGATGCGTTCTGCCATTTTTAAATAGAGATCGTACCACTCTTTTTCTTTACCAGTCTTTCTTGCCTCATTGAATTTATTGCAAAGAATTATTACACCAGTGAGTCGCTCTTCGTGAAAAGGGGAATGAAGTAACTCCACAATTGTTTCTTTGCTGGTAGTAGCAGTGTGTTGTTTTGCTACTTTTCTTTGATCGGGTACTACTATTCCATGAAAGCGATCACCTTCACCATATTCTCCTTTTCCAGTCTTAAAAAAGCGTGGAAGAAATTCTGCTTTTTCTTTACTGGCATAACGCAGCAAATCTTTTACAATTGCTTTTTTATCACCCATGTTATGATGCTAACTTCTTTAATGCAACAACAAATTGATCAAGTTCATCAGTTGTTGTGTATACGTTTGGTGTAATTCTGCATCCATGTACATTAGCACCATCAATAGCAACGGTATATACACGATGTTCTTCGAGTAAACGTTTTGCAAGATCTCCGGGTTTAATTCCTTCTATACCTACATTCGCAATGCCGCATGCTCTGTGGCTTTCAACGGGTGTATTGATGATGATGCGTGGTACAGTTCTTACTTTGGAAGTCCAGTATTCTTGAATAAATCGCAAACGGCTTTCCTTTCTTTCGGCACCAATCATGTTGTAATAATCAATTGAATCTTCAATCGTAAGATCAGTATGCGAAGGGTGCGTACCTGTGTGACTAATCCTGAGCATTTTGTAAGGATCTTTTTCCCATCCAACGATGAGCGGGTGTATGCTTGGCATTTTTTCTTTTTTCACGTAGAGCAACCCAGCGCCAAGCGGCGTGCTTAACCATTTGTGTAAGGATGCACCATAATAATCGCAATTCAAATCAGGGATGTTGAATTTGAAATGCGCGACTGCATGAGCTCCATCCACACATACTTCTACACCTTTTGCATGTGCCATATCGCATATCTTTCGGATGGGAAGTATTTGTCCCGTTACATTGATCATATGCGAAACCAAAATCAATTTCGTTTTTGGCGTGATGGCATTTTCGTATAGCGCAACAATCTCTTCATCAGATTTCGGATGGTTCGGTACCGAAATCATTTTGTTGGCAACACCATATCGATCACCTACATGTTTTAGCATTTCTATGATAGAGCCATAATCCTGTTCAGCCATGATGGTTTCATCGCCTTTTTCCCAATGTTTTCCTGCAATAACAATATCCAAGGATTCAGTCGTGTTTCTGGTAATAGCAACTTGGTCGGCCTCGCAACCAACTAGCGCAGCAAGTTTAGCGGTTACACGCTTTTTGTTTTCTACTGCGTTATTTCTCATGTAATAGGCACCTTGGTAATTGACTTCTCTAACATGCCCGATAAACTTTTCTAATAAAGGTTGAGGGATAAAATTGTAGTATCCGTTTTCCAGATTGATATAATCCGGTTTGAGCAAGTATTGTTTTCTTATTTCTTTCCAGAATTTTTCATCAGATGCCAAGGAATCACCAGTAACGCCGAGTTTAGTTTCAAATAATGCTGCAAGTGCATCCATTCCTAATGTTGCACCGATGCCAGTCATGGTGGCATTTTTAATGAAAGTTCTTTTGTTCATACTTCAATTTACACGAAAACAACTAAAATAAGTAGACTGACAATGAACATAGAAACTGCGCAATCTTAGAATTTTCCAATTCTTAACATTGAGTTCGTATAAGTAGCGCTGTATATAGGTTACCTTTACGCTGTAATGGTATTAATGTGTACTAAATACATCAATTATGTTGCAGAAAACATACTATAAAACAAAAGATTATTGCAAGGTGAAGTTCAGTTTTAAGCCTGAATTGGCTGAAACTGTGGAGATTCTGGGTTTGAATAGTGATTGGGAGAATTCAGTAATCATGAGTAAGAAGAAAGATGGCTTTTTTAATGCTGAAGTAAATCTTCCAAAGGACTCTAAGCATGAATTTAAATACCGCATTGATAGTACTATGTGGGTAAATGATCCTGAGGCTGACAGTGAAGTACCCAATTCATTTGGCGGAAGCAATAGCCTTGTGGTTATCTAATTCCTTATAGCAATTGATCCTGACTGAACTCAAATCGTCCAATAATCAGTTTACCTGGATAGACATTACAGGTCCCAGTCTGGATGACTTATCAGCCGTTGCCGAGAAATACGCCCTCAACCACCACAATCTTCAGGATTGTTTAGAGCCGGATCATCTTCCCAAGTTTGAGGAGGGCGATCCGTTTAACTTTATCATCCTACGTAAAGTGCTGGGGGAGAAGGACAAAGGAACTACCGTACATAGCCTGACGACTAAAATTGCTATTTTTTATGATGTGGACACAATTGTAACAATTCATCGGGTTCCACATCCTGATCTTTTTCCTGCATGTGAGCAGTTGATGCATGCTGGTAAAATCCTTTCGATTGATGGTTTTTTATTGAAGATCATTGCCAAGGTGCAGCAGAGTTTCTCGCATTTTGCAGCTGAACTCAATACTGAAATAGATGAAACGGAAACGCGATTGTTTATTAAAAAACAAGCGACTGAATCTATTGAAAACCTTTATCTGTTAAAACGAAGGGCTGGATTGTGTAAGAAACTCTTGTTGCTGACTGGAGAGGTTGTGAGTGCAGTGCAGCACCGACAGAAAAAGTCGAGCGAACTACAGGATATAAGGGACAGTCAAATCAAATTGCAGGTTTTTTATGAGCAATTGACAGAAGATGCATTGAACCTGGTTTCGATGTATATGTCCATTAGTGCAAATAAATCCAATGAGGTGATGAAGGTGTTGACCATTTTCTCAGCCTATTTCCTTCCACTTACATTTATCGTGGGGGTTTATGGAATGAATTTTGAATTTATGCCAGAGTTGGAATGGACTTTCGGTTATCCGTTGGTCATTGGACTGATGGTATTGGTTTTTATCCTCATCTATTCTTGGTTCAGGAGAAAAAAGTGGCTCTAATAGAGCATACTTCTTCACTACCCACTTTGTATTGAGCCATTGAAGCGTTAAATAACGCTTTCAAAGGCTTGTAAAATGACAATTTTTTCGGAAATTTGCATTCCCAATTGAAATCATTCAACCTATTCTCAAATATTTTGAAAAATGAGCAGTAAACCTTCAAGTCTTTTTGACAAAGTATGGGATGCGCATGTGGTCAGAAGCATCGCTGATGGTCCAGATGTATTTCTGATAGATCGGCATTTTATACATGAAGTAACCAGTCCCGTTGCTTTCCTTGGACTTAAAACAAGGAATCTAGGTGTGATGTTTCCCGACAGAACATTTGCAACAGCTGATCACAATACTCCCACTATCAACCAGCATTTGCCGGTAGCTGATCCTCTTTCAGCTAATCAGTTAAAAGCGTTGGAAGAAAATACCAGTAAGCATGGCATTTCTCATTGGGGCTTGAACAATCCAAAAAATGGAATTGTGCACGTTGTGGGTCCGGAGAATGGCATTACCCTTCCCGGTATGACCATCGTTTGTGGTGATTCCCACACCTCAACCCATGGTGCATTTGGTTGTATTGCATTTGGTATTGGTACTTCAGAGGTGGAGATGGTTCTGTCTTCTCAATGCATCATGCAGCCGAAGCCGAAGAAAATGCGCATCAATGTTAATGGTGAATTGAGTAAGGGTGTAACACCAAAGGATGTGGTTCTGTATATCATTTCAAAACTGACAGCTGCTGGTGCAACTGGTTATTTTGTAGAGTATGCAGGTTCTGTTTTTGAGAACATGACCATGGAAGGAAGAATGACTGTTTGCAACATGAGCATTGAGATGGGTGCTCGTGGTGGTATGATTGCGCCGGATGAAACAACTTTCAATTATATCAAGGGAAGAGAAAAAGCACCTACAGGTGCAGCATGGGATGAGGCTTTAGCCTATTGGAAAACCTTGAAGACAGATGAAGGTGTGGTGTTTGATATAGAGTACAATTATGATGCAGCAGATATTGAACCGATGATTACTTATGGTACCAATCCAGGAATGGGAATTGGTATTTCCGAATTGATTCCTTCTGCTGAAGATATTGATGCAGGTAAAGCGAGTTTTGCAAAATCCCTTCACTACATGGGTTTCCATGAAAAAGAAGCCATGTTGGGAAAGCAAATCGACTATGTATTTATTGGTAGCTGTACCAATGGACGAATTGAAGATTTCAGGGCATTTGCATCGGTGGTGAAAGGAAGAAAAAAAGCGGATAATGTAACGGCTTGGATCGTTCCAGGTTCTCACAATGTAGAGAAGCAGATCAGAGACGAAGGTATTTATGATATTTTAGTTGATGCTGGTTTTGAATTGCGTCAGCCAGGTTGTTCTGCTTGTTTGGCAATGAACGACGATAAAATTCCTGCAGGTAAATATGCAGTGAGTACAAGTAACAGAAACTTTGAAGGCAGACAAGGTCCAGGTGCTAGAACCCTTTTGGCCAGTCCCCTTGTTGCCGCTGCAGCAGCAGTCACCGGAAAAGTAACAGACCCAAGAACATTGATCGCATAAAGAAAAGAAATGGCATACGATAAGTTTACAGTAGTACATAGCTCGGCAGTCCCGCTCCCTATTGAGAATGTGGACACAGACCAGATCATTCCTGCACGATTTTTGAAAGCAACCAAGAGAGAAGGTTTTGGCGACAATCTGTTTCGCGATTGGAGATACAACAATGATGATAGTCCAAAACAAGACTTTGTTTTAAACAATCCAATTTACAGTGGCACTATTCTTGTGGGTGGAAAAAATTTTGGTAGTGGAAGTTCTCGTGAGCATGCTGCCTGGGCGATTTATGATTATGGATTTCGTTGTGTGATTTCCAGTTTTTTTGCAGACATCTTCAAGAACAATTCGATGAACGTTGGCATTTTGCCGGTACAGGTATCGGACGCTTTTTTGAATAAAATATTTACTGCTATTGAAGCAGATCCCAAAGCAATGCTGGAAGTGAATTTGCCGGAACAAACCGTGACCATTGTTTCTACCGGAGAAAAAGAATCTTTCGACATCAATGGATACAAGAAACACAACCTCATCAATGGGTTTGACGATATTGATTATTTGCAGGCCATGAAAGATGAGATCATGGGATTTGCTGAAAAAAGTCGCTACTAGTAATTAAGCTTAGCGCAAACCCAACATGCCCAAGACAACCCGTTACATAGAAATCATGGACACCACTTTAAGGGATGGTGAGCAAACCAGTGGAGTTTCATTTTCAGCAGCTGAAAAACTGACCATAGCACAGATTTTATTGACGGAGGTTAAAGTAGATCGAATTGAAATTGCATCTGCCCGTGTATCGGATGGTGAATTTGATGCAGTTAAAAAAATTACACGCTGGGCAAAGACCAAAGGGTTGTTGAAGAAGATAGAGGTATTGACATTTGTTGATGGAACGGTTTCTATTGACTGGATGACCAAAGCTGGTGCGAAAGTGATGAACCTGCTTACAAAAGGTTCTTTGAATCACCTGACCCATCAATTGAAAAAAACACCGGAACAACATTTTGCAGAGATTGCCAAAGTGATTGCATTGGCAAAGAAGAAGGGGATAGAGACCAATGTGTATTTGGAGGACTGGAGCAATGGCATGCGCAATTCGCCTGCATATGTATTTCAATATTTGGATTTTATTGTTACACAACCTGTAAAAAGAATCATGCTTCCTGATACCCTTGGTATTTTAGAACCACATGAAGTCGGCGTTTTCTTAAAGCAGATTGTTGAGAAATATCCCAAAGCTCATTTTGATTTTCATGGGCACAATGATTACGATTTAGGAACTGCCAATGTATTGGAAGCAGTAAAGGCAGGTGTGCATGGTATTCATCTTACCGTAAACGGAATGGGTGAGCGTGCAGGTAATGCACCATTAGCAAGTGCTGTTGCTGTATTGCACGATTTCTTGCCTCAGGTAAAAACAGGGATCGTTGAAAAATCTCTTTACCAGGTGAGTCGATTAGTAGAAACCTTTACAGGTTTTCGTATTCCAGACAATAAACCTGTTGTTGGAGAAAATGTATTTACACAGACTGCTGGTATACATGCAGATGGCGATAAGAAAAATAATCTTTATTATAACGACTTGATGCCAGAGCGATTTGCCAGACAACGCAAATATGCATTGGGTAAAACCAGTGGCAAGTCGAACATTGAAAACAATCTTGCGCAATTGGGTATTGAACTTTCAGATGCGGATTTGAAAAAAGTGACACAACGCATCATTGAACTGGGGGATAAAAAAGAAGTCGTTACACAAGAAGACCTTCCATATATATTATCAGATGTTTTGGATAGTAATACGATTGAAGAAAAAGTGAAGGTGATTAATTATGTATTAACGCATTCAAAAGACCTTAAGCCATCTGTGACTTTGCATATTAATATATACGGTGAGGCTTTTGAGGAATATGCACAGGGTGATGGTCAATATGATGCATTCATGAATGCATTGCGTACAATTTATAAAAAGAAAAAATTGCCATTGGCCGTGCTGACTGATTATGCAGTGAGAATTCCACCTGGAGGGAAAAGTGATGCACTTTGTGAAACCATCATCACTTGGGATTATAAAGGCCGAGAATTTAAAACAAGAGGACTGGATAGTGATCAGACAGTAGCGGCGATAAAAGCAACGCAGAAGATGTTGAATTTGATTTAGTAAAATCAGTTGACGGTTAACTGTTAACCGTTAACTGTTAACCGAAAACTGAAATAATGAACAAAAACATTCTAATCGTCCCGGGAGACGGTATTGGACAAGAAGTAACGGCAGTTGGAAAAAAAGTACTAGACAGGATTGCAGAAAAATTCGGTCATACATTTACATACGACGAAGCCTTGATTGGTCACGTTGCTATTGAGGCTACTGGATCTCCACTTCCTGATGAGACCCTTGCAAAAATGAAAGCCTCTGATGCAGTATTGTTTGGTGCTGTTGGTCATCCTAAATATGACAATGACCCGACTGCCAAAGTTAGACCAGAGCAGGGCTTGTTGAAAATGCGAAAGGAGTTGGGTTTGTACGCCAATCTTCGTCCCATTAAATTATTTGATGAATTACTTGGAGCCTCTAGTATCAAACCTGAAATACTTAAAGGCGCAGACATTCTTTTCTTCAGAGAATTGACTGGCGATATTTATTTTGGTGAGAAGGGCAGAAAGAATGATGGCGATACTGCTTATGACCTCGCAGAATACAGCAGACATGAAGTAGAGCGTATTGCAAGAAAAGCTTTCGATGCTGCAAGGACAAGAAGAAAAAAATTATGCTCTGTCGATAAAGCGAATGTATTAGAAACAAGCCGACTTTGGAGAGAGGTTGTCCAGAAAGTAGCATTGGAATATCCTGATGTTGAAGTAGAATATCAATTTGTAGATGCAACAGCGATGTTGTTGATCAAGGATCCAAAGAAATTCGACGTTGTTGTAACAGCTAACCTGTTTGGAGATATTCTTACAGACGAAGCTTCGCAGATTGCAGGTTCTATGGGTATGCTTGCTTCGGCATCCATTGGTGATGGCACTGGCGTTTATGAACCTATCCATGGTTCTGCACACGACATTACAGGCAAAGGTGTTGCAAATCCATTGGCTTCCATTCTTTCAGCGGCATTGTTATTAGATATTTCATTTGGTATGAAGGCTGAATCTGAAGCAGTGATTCAGGCAGTAGATGCTGTATTAAAGAGTGGTTATAGAACAAGAGATATTGCGGATGCGCATACTCCTGCAGATAAAATATTAGGCACTGACGCCATGGGCGAGCAGGTATTGTCTAAGCTCTGATTTTTTAGCTTAATTTTAAAGGAAGTAAATGATTCTCCATGAGAAAGCATCTCTTCCTTTTTTTATTTTTTGTAATCCCTGTTTATCTGGTTGCTCAAACTCCGAAAGTGGTTTTGGTAAAGGACAAGTTACATCCCCAGGTAAAGGTTTCGATTAATGGTAAGCATTTTACAAATTTTTTCTTTCCGGATACTATTGCAAAGCCTGTCCTTTATCCTATCAAAGCTCCTAATGGGATAATCATTACCAGGGGTTTTCCTGTGACACCTATTCCAGGAGAACCAACGGATCATCCACATCATCTTGGTCTTTGGATGAATTTCGGGGATGTAAATGGACTTGATTTTTGGAACAATTCTTTTGCAATTCCCGAAAACGAAAAACAGAAATATGGCACGATACGTTTTATCAAAATATTGGAGCAAAAGAATGGCGAGACTGGAAAACTAAGCTATGCTGCAAATTGGAATAATCCCACTGGAAACACTTTGCTGGAAGAAACCACAGCATTAGAATTCAAAGAAATCAATGGAGTTTGGGTGATTGACAGGACTACCACTTTATTGGCAAAAACAGCAGTGCAATTTAAAGACAACAAAGAAGGTTTATTGGGTTTGCGCATGGCACATGAGCTGCAAATTCCAACTATAGAAACTAAAAAATTTACAGATGCAAATGGTATTGAGACGGTAATCAAAGCAACAAGTGATTCTATTGCCAATGGAAACTACCTGAACAGTAACGGGTTAAAAGGGGATGCAGTGTGGGGAAAAAAAGCAAACTGGTGTATGGCTTACGGAAAGATCAAAAGTGATAGCATCAGCGTATTGATCTTAGATCATCCATACAATGAAAATTTCCCTACTCCATGGCATGCACGGGGTTATGGACTATTTGCAGCAAACCCTATGGGATCAAATGTTTTCAATCAAAAAAATCCTACCTATAATAAAGAATTGAAAAAAGGCGAATCGATTACATTTAAATTCAGAATTGCTATTGCTGCGGATAAAAAAATCTTATCTAACAAAACTATTCAACAACTAGAAACTGATTTCAGTAGTAGCAGCAAGAAGCTGATGTTTGTAGGATCTTATACCTGGAAAGGCAATCCTGGTATTCAAGTTTATCAATACGACAAGGCTTCTGGTAAATCTAATTTCGTTAGATCGATTAAAGCACCCAATGCTTCCTACATGGTTGTTACTCCTGAGCAAAAGTACGTTTACGTTTTGAGTGAAGAAGACCGCATAGGATCTGTAGCATCTTATGCAATTGATCAGTTAACTGGGAACCTGACTTTATTAAATAAGCAAAATATTTTAGGCGATGGTCCATGTTATGTGAGTTTTCATGCGCCATCAAAAACAGTCTATACAGCAAACTATTCAAGTGGAAGCATTACTGTTTTCAAAACGAATGCTGACGGTTCTTTGCAGCCTGCAACACAGCATATTTTGTATAGTGGGTCAAGTATCAATAAAACTCGACAAGAAAAGTCGCATGCACATTGCGCAGTGGTGGGTCCAGATAATAAATATTTATACGTTAGTGATTTGGGGACAGATATCATTCATCGTCATTCCATTTTACAAGATGGTAGTCTATCAGATAAGTCAGTCGATTTTCAAGTGGAGCCTGGAAATGGTCCAAGACATATTGTATTCAATGCAAAAGGCACACATGCCTATTCAATCAATGAAATGAAGGGATCTGTCGATGTGTTTTCTGTTATACAAGGCAACTTGAAAAAAGTACAAACGCTGGTTGCGGATACAGTTCAAACAAAAGAAGACCATGGGAGTGGAGCAATACAACTATCTCCAGATGGTAAATGGTTGTTGGTTTCTAATCGTATTACCAGTAATCAGGTTGTGGTTTTTGCTGTGCAGCAAAATAGATTATTGGTTAAGAAGCATCATGTGGAGGTAACCAAGAAACCCAGGTTTTTCAGATTCGATGAATCAGGTAAATTTGTTTTGGTAGCTGGACAAGATTCCGATAAACTGCAAATATTTTCATTTAATACTCTTGATGGTAGAATGAAATTGCAATCTACATTAGATATTCCAGTACCTGTTAGTATTGAATTTATCAATTGATCTCGTTATGAAAAAAAATCTATTCTTTTTATTGTTTTGTTTGTTTACTCTTCAATTAAAATCACAAACTATGGATCCGGAAAAGCAGTTGCAACAAATGGGAATTGTATTGGGAGATGTTAAACCGCCAATCGCAAATTATGTAAAGGCTGTACAAACAGGCAATTTACTTTTTTTGTCAGGTCATATTCCTGATGAAGTCGCTGGTAAGAAAACGCGTGGCAAGGTTGGTTCTGCCCTAACTGTTGATGAAGGCAAAGAAGCTGCAAGGTTAACGGGTATAGCGTTGTTGACTACTTTGAAATCGTATGTAGGCGATTTGAATAAAGTGAAGCGTATCGTTAAAGTATTTGGTATGGTGAATGCTGATTCAACTTTTACTCAACACCCTGCAGTCATCAATGGATGTTCAGATTTTCTTGTTGCTGTTTTTGGTGATAAAGGCAGACATGCCCGATCTGCCGTCGGAATGGGGTCCTTACCGTTTGATGCATCAGTAGAAATTGAAATGATAGTCGAGTTAGAAAACTAATGGATCATTTTACACTCTCGAATAAATAAAATCCATAGGGTTCGATGATCAAGTGTTCATGGTCGTACCCAATGTTAAATTCTTTTTCGCTCCAGCAATCATATAACTTATTGGAAAAATTTCCATGTTCTTTGAAAGCATACCAAGTAAGGTAAGTAGTGGCATCACTGAAATTACAAATGCAATAGAGTTTTCTTTCTCCATCTGTACGCAAGTAACCAGCAACATGTATGTTATGTGGCGTTAACCAGGTAAGATTGCTATGATCTGCAACCACATTCATTTTTTTTCTGATGGCAATTAATTTTTGCATCGATGAAAACACTTTATTTTCAATTGTGTTTTCCAGGTCAACGCGATTATTTTTCTCCCAATTGATGATGGGTCGGTGCATCCATCTGTTATCATAACTCTTTCCTGGATCTTGTTGGTAGCTATAATCATTTGTATACCCAACTTCATCTCCATAGAAAAGAACAGGTAAGCCACCCAGGAAAATTGAATGTGCCTGCATCATGATGATTTTCTTGATTGCAGTTTCAATTTGTTCCTGGCTATTTTCATAAATACCTTTTTCAAGTCCGCATAAAGATGCCAATGATCCGCTGATCCTTGCATCACCAGTTTTTGGATTGGAAGAAAATAATGCTCCTCTTGCTGGGCTATCCCATAATGCACCTGAGTAATAATTTTTCAAATACTGGCGGTGCTCATAAGGATTCTTACCTGCATGTTCAATCATGTAATCATCATAACCCAGACCAATATCATCATGACATCTTGTATAAGTGATCCATGAAGTACCATAGGGCTTTTGTAATATTTCATGTTGTGCAGCGAGCATCACGCGAGTATCTCCAGTAGCGAGCATGTCCCACTGCAATGCCATATGTGTTGCATTGTAAGCGAAATCACATTCTTTGGCTGTGAAAGCACCAGCGCCAAAATATTTCATGATTTCTTTTGGTGCAACAATAGCTTCACCAAGCAGTGCCATACCAGGTGCAGCAACCATTACACATTGTTTAATTAATCTTAGTAGTGTATGTGCTTGTGGTAAATTCTGACTCGATGTGCCAGTTTGTTTCCAAATGAATGCTGGTGCATCAATGCGTAAAACATCTACACCTAGATTAGCATAAAACAAAATGTTGTCTATCATTTCTCTGAACACAATAGGATTGGTGTAGTTGAGATCCCATTGGTAGTTATGGAAGACAGTCATCACCCATTTATTGCATTCCTGATTAAATGTAAAATTGCCAGGTGAGCTTTCAGGAAAGATGTCGGGCATTTTTTCATCAAACTGATTGGGCAACCAACGGTTGTCGTACATGTAGAAATATTCCTGGTATTTAGGATCACCCGCCTTTGCTTTTTCCGCCCATTCATGTCGGTGAGAAGTATGGTTGAGTACAATATCCAGCATGAGGTACATGCCTTTATCCTGCATATTTTTTCTCAAGTGAATCAAGTCGTCCAGATTGCCAAAACGTTCGTCGACTTTCCTAAAATTAGAAACTGCATAGCCACCATCGCTTTCACCAGCGGGACTTTCAAAAATTGGCATGAGGTGAAGAAAATTCACACCTAGTTTTTCAAAATAGTCTAATTTTTCGGGCATCTGTTTCAAGCTTCCACAAAAGCGATCCACATAAAGGCTCATGCCCATCAGTTCATTACTCAGAAACCATTTACCTTGGTCTGCTTTTTCTTCATCTCGCTTTTTCAGATCTGCACCTCTATGTTGAAATGCTTTCGCCATGGTTACAATCAGCTCTTCAAATGAATGGTTCCCATTGTGGTGGGCACCATAAATTTCTCTGTAGAGATGTGCAATCGTATCTATTTCAGACATCAGTCTTGCATAGAAGAGATTGTCTTTTCCTTTTATGTCGATGTTTTGTTGTAAAAGGATTTGGGTTACCTGTTCATGTAGGTTTTGATCAAACGTCATCACTTCTTTTTTACGAATTCAAAATTTCATTGCTGAGGTGCTTAAAGGCTTCCATTGCACCCATGTATTCACAGGTTCTAGCACCTGCTTTGTTTGCTTTGCTAAAAATGTTTATCCAATTGTCTTGGTTCAGGTTTTTCAATTCAGATGAGTTAAGTATTGATAACTGATACAAGACTGCTCCCACGAATGCATCACCTGCTCCTGTTGTATCAACAGGTTGAATGGCAATAGATGGTATGATGGTTGTCGATTTTTCAAAGCCCAGTAATGTTCCTTCTTTACCCAAGGTAATTGCAAATACAGCTGATGTGCTATCAAAGAAACATTGTGCTGCTTCATCTATGGTCGACTTACCTGTAATCAGTAATGCTTCTTCATCACTTACTTTGAAGAAATCAGCTTGTTTGATGAACTCCCATGATCTGCTGATAAATTCAGGTTGGTTTTCACCAAATAAAAGTTGTCGGTAGTTGGGATCAAAACTGATGAATACATTTTCAGCTTTTACTTTTTCTAACAAATAAACATAGGTGGCTTGTAATGGTCCAGGTAAAAATGCAGTTGCCGATCCAAAATGTGCAATCCCAAAATCTGAAACATTAATTTTACTGATATCATCTTTACTCAGCATTCTATCCGCACCTCTGTTGAAATAAAAATCCCTTTCTCCATTTTCCATTAAGGATACAAAAGCAAAAGTGGTAAAGTTTTCTTTATCGGTTAAGACTTCTGTAGTATCAACTTTAAATGAATTCAAAACTTCTATCAGGTGCTTTCCAAAAGGGTCAGCTCCTACTTTAGTTGATACTGCAACCTGCCCACCCAATGCTGCAATTGCAGCAGCAACGTTCATCGGTGCCCCACCTGCTTTTTTTAAAAAATGATTTCCATCAGACAATACCATATTCTTATCTGTACAAATCATGTCAATCAGGGCCTCGCCAATGCAAAGAATTTTTTTCATATTAATGTGCAGAGAAATTGGTTGGTAAATCTGATGTAGGTTGAGATGCTTTGATTCTTAAGGTTGCCAATGCTGCAATGAAAAGTAATACACCTGCAAAGAGTATGGCTTTCCCTGAGTCATTGCCTAGAAAATTTTTCATGATGTATCCAAAAGTTACTGTTTGCAACAACATTGGAAGAACAATCAGCATATTAATGATACCCATGTAAACGCCATATCTTTCTTTTGGTATTTGGTTTACAACAAGCAGATAGGGCACGCCCATCATACTTGCCCATCCAATACCAAATCCACTGATGGCAACATAGAGCAATATTTTATTTTCAATAAATGGGAATGCAATAAAGCCAAGACTTGCTATAACGAGGCAAATGAAGTGAACCCACTTTGCACTGTATTTTTTTGCAAAGCCAACTAATGCGAAAGCCGAAGCAAAGGTGATGATGTTGTACCAGCCATTAACTGATCCTGCTAAGGCCACTGCTTGTCCGTATAACTCTTTATTTTCTGTCGTGGTATGAAAAACCGATTGTGCAATACTTTTAGAACTGTTTTGCCAATAACAGAACAACGCATACCATTGAAACAAATATACTAATGCCAATTGCCACATCACTTTTGGCATGTCTTTGATCGCGCTGAATACTTCAGTAAATGGGGTAAATATATTCAGTGGTTTGCTTTTGATTTCTTTCAACTCTTCTTCAGTTGGTGGAATTTCTGGAGTTGTTTTCATGCTCCACCAAACAGTTCCTATTGAACAAACCGATCCTAACATGAACGAAGCAAAAACCCAGGTCGGTAGTTTACCAGTATATCCAACTATAATCATTGGGAAAAGGAACAAAGAAAAATTTGCCAGTGTTTGTCCGAGCCCTGTAAAAAACGACTGTGCTAAAAATCCTGTAGGTTGTTGTTCACTAGCTAACTTATCTGCAATGAATGCTCTATAAGGTTCCATTGCAGTATTATTACCTGCATCGAGTATCCATAGCAATCCTGCTGCCATCCATAACTCAGAACTGAAAGGAAAAAGAAACAGTGCTAAGCTGCACATGATGGCACCAATAAAAAAATAGGGTTTTCTTCTGCCAAATTTTGGATGCCAGGTTTTGTCGCTCAAAGCACCAATGATGGGTTGTACCAACAAGCCAGTCATTGGTCCTGCCAAATTCAACCACGGAATTTCATCTGGTTTGGCACCCAGGAAATCATAGATTGGGTTGACTGCACTTTGTTGCAGACCAAATGAATATTGAATGCCGAAGAAACCGACATTCATATTGATGATTTGTAGGAAAGAAAGTTTTGGCTTGGACATATGGCAGGTTAAGGTTGTCGATATCGCTTCAAACAAATTTAACAAAGCCAATGCGCAATGTTAAATTTAGTTGAAGGAGCGGAGGTAGAATTATCGACAACAAGCGTTTGCAAAGCGATTAAATTTCGCTCTGCAAACGTCCAGCTATCTGTCTGTACTTATTTGTACAATTGATTAAAGACTAATTTGAAGGTGCCATGTGTTTGAGCACGGAATGTAATTTCTGGTCCAAATGCGTAAAGTGTTCCTTTGCCGACTGAAGCAGAAAACGCAGCAACACCATCTTTCAAATAGGTTTGTCCCCATGCCCAACCACTTCTCAATGTCTTATCAGAAGCGAACCAGGCCAATGGTTTAATGGTGCCTTTTGTTTGTGCATCAGGGTTGATGGTGAAAACGGGACTATCATCAAAATACACATCAGCCAATTGTTTCATGCCCCATGCGGCCTTTGCATCCTTATCCATTGTCACTTGCATCAAACTTCCAGGGATATAAAATTTCTCATTGGGCAAATTTCTTTCGTTGCCATTTACAATTTCAGTCAGCGCACTGCGAACTGGAAGATTCAGGTGATAAGCAAGTGAGGTGCTTGTTCCAATTGTTACAATCTGTCCACCTTCTTCAAGGAAATTCTTTAAAGCTGGGATTGATTTTTCTTTTGTAAGGTTGCCAATTGTTTTTCTGAATTCTTCAGGAACATCTTCAGGTTTAGGCGACATAGATCTTGGTGCTCCAGTGAGAGGAGGCATTGCTCCTCCAACAAAAATGATAACATCATATTTGTTTTTCAAATTGCCTTTATCTATGTCCTGGGCATAGATTACTTCAGCATCAAAATGATATTGTTCCATGATCCAGCGCATCCATCCCGAAGGCATAGCACCTCCATAAGTATCCCATAGCGCAATTCTTGCTTTGGTTATTTGTTGTAGTGCTGCTGGTTTGCTTTCAACTCCAATTGCATCAGCGCCCAATTGTGCAGCGTTCTTGGTTATCCAGTCTTTAGACTTAGCATTCATTGGCACAAAAAACGATCCTTTGGTAGTGCCGTTTATTTCATCTGAAGTTCTGAAAAAAGGGGTATTGTTTTTGAAAAACTCATTGACTGCTGTGAAACTATGGTTGTTCGCCGCATTCAGTAGATAACCTGCTTTTGCAGTTTCAGCTTTTACATGACCATTTAGCGGAATGAGTTCACCAATGGTTAATCTTTCAAATGGTCCCTTCACATCATTAAGTGATCTGTCGAAATCAACTCCCATTTGATAAGCGAGCGTCCATCCTGCTGCATCGTAAGGTGGAACGGGTGGACCACCTGGGTATTGAAAATCATTGGGATGGTCTTGAGGTTCGAACATATCAAGAATATGCGGACGAAATGACTGATCTGTTTTTACGATGTATGAACCTTTGGGATAAGATTTTCCTTCGTGTGTAAAATCTGCGTTTGCTTTGTGAATGATGATTCCAGTTCTGATCAATGCATTGATGAAGCGAGTTGCTGTTGCAAAATCAGCTTGATTCGCTGGAAGGATATAAGCTCTCGCGTCTCTTAGTACAGGATTTTTAAAAATACTATCGTAGTATTTTAAAGGAATCATCGTAGTATTTCTTCCCCAGCTTTCAGGGGTACTTGCATCTGTAGATGGCTTTGCTGGCAAGTCTTTTTTATACAATTCAGTGATGGCATCACTGCGTTTAGGATATTGCGTCCAGGTATCTGTTTTTCCTTTTTCAATTGAGTTTCTTCCCATCTTGTAGATGTTGTACAATAACTCATCGCGGTGTCTTGTTGCGTACATCAAAACAGCATAGTTGATGGAGATAGAGTAGTCGATTGAATTTCTAAAAAACCATCTTCTTGGCGTGATCGGATAAGGGTTTGCGCTGCTGGGAATTAAGCGCGAGGGCACAAGTGGAATATTCGAAGGTGTGGGGCTGCCTATGATTTCTGTAAGCAGACCTACCATATTATGGAAATAGGTTGTTGTTCTCAATCCGCCATTGTACCAGGTTGAATAGGGCGATCCTGCTCTTTGTGTGAAACCAGGTTTGCCTTCAGCATTAAGTCTGTTGATCATGGCTGCGCCGACTGCATCGAGGCTGGTCATCACCAATGGATCGTACACATAATTAAATGGATCACGGAAGGGAGGTCCAGCTACTACTGCACCGGGAGGTCCAGTTTGGTGGTGGTTGTACATGATTTGAGGAATCCATTCTACAAAAAGTTGACGCCCCATGTTCTGTGTTTCTTTGAGGTTGAGCATGTAGAAGTCGCGGTTATTATCATGTCCCGCATATTTCTCATACATTCTTGGCAGATAAGATGTAGTTCTTTTTGCTGTATCAGCATTTCTCATGTACCAGTCGGATACCAGTTCTTGTCCGTCTGGGTTTGCATGCACCATTAAAATGATGACATTATCCAAAATCATTTTTGTTTCATCATCGGTTCTGCTATTCAGTTGGTAAGCCAACTCAATCAATTGATGAGCACCTACTACTTCAGTTGCATGCAATCCACCATCAATCCAAACAACGGCTTTACCTTGTGCCGAAAGGGCTTTGGCTTCAACTTCGCCCAATTCTGCTCTTGCCATTTTTTGAGCGATGGATTTATATTTTTCAATGTTCTTGTGGTTTTCAGGTGAGGTGACAATCATCATGAACTGATCACGACCTTCTTCCGTTTTTCCGATGCTTACCAGTTTGGCTCGATCAGAGGCCTGATCCAGTTTCTTGAAATAGGCTTCTGTAGCTGTGTAATTTGCCAACATGAAGTTGTCGCCTATGTTGAATCCAAAATGTTCTTTTGGACTTGGAATACTTTGCGCCAGTGTTTCAAATGAAATCAGGCAGGTGAATAGCAAAAGGGACAAAATGACTTTTCTCATAACTCAGATTTGTATCTCTAAATATATCATTAATCTGTATCAGTCGATGTAGTTCATGCTCAAATTTTTGTAAATTGCTCATTACAAATTCTAGACATGAAACTTCTTCAAAAATTACCGATTGTATTGCTTGGTGCAACTGTTGTACTCGCTTTTACACAAGCCGATGAAATTGCTCCTGCTGAAAAAAACTTTGATGATCCCAAAAAGATTTATGCTGAAAAATGCGCCTCTTGTCATGGTGAAAAAGTTGAGGCATTTGTGGATCGTAAATGGAAGCACGGAAATTCCAAAGCAGAAATTGTTTCAAGTATCACCAATGGCTATGCAGATTTCGGTATGCCATCTTGGGGTGATATCATTGCTCAAAGAGATATTGATGGATTGGCAAATTTAATTGTTACCAGTTTGAAGCATGTGCAGCAGTATGATTTTGCTAAAGAAAAAAAGAAAACAGATGGTCCGGCTATTTTTAAAACTGCTACCACGACTGTCACCTTGGATACCATTGCTACAGAGTTGAGTAGCCCTTGGGGTTTTGAACAAATGCCTGATGGTAGCTACTTGATAGCAGACAGAAGCGGTGTTTTGTACCATGTTGATGATAAGCGAAACAAGAAAGTAATTAGTGGAACTCCTGAGGTTGTTGCAGAGGGACAAGGCGGGTTGTTGGATGTTACTTTGCATCCAAAATTTGCAGAGAATGGTTGGATTTATTTATCCTATTCAAAAGGTAAAGTAATCGATGGTAAGAAACTCGCAACTACTGCGGTTGTAAGAGGAAAAATTAAGAATGACGCTTTTGTAGAACATCAGGAAGTTTTTGAGGGACTGCCTTATGGTCCGGCTAGACACCATTATGGATCTAGGTTGGTATTTGGAAAAACTGGGCATCTTTATATTTCTATGGGTGACAG
>JBKCGF010000084.1:0-17203 GCA_046303455.1 Chitinophagaceae bacterium
GCTCTAACCTACTGAGCTATAGCCTCCGTGAAATGGAGGGCAAATTTAATGCAAATGTTTTCTTCCTCAAAATTGATTTTACAAAGCCTTTTATCAGCTAAATTTGCAAAAATTAAGTGATGAGCATCTGGCTTTTATCAATTCCCTTTATTTCGGCCTTTATTGGATGGTTTACCAACTGGATTGCAATAAAAATGTTGTTTCACCCCAAGGAACCTAAAAAAATCCTTTTTCTAACATTTCATGGTGTATTTCCAAAGAGACAAAGACAGTTTGCAGAAAAGCTAGGTAAATTGGTCAGTACTGAACTTCTTTCTTTTAAAGAGATTGAAGAAAAAATTGTGAACCCAGAGAACCTTAAAAAACTCATGCCTTTTGTTGAGAACAAGGTTGATGACTTTCTAAGAAGAAAACTCAGCGATGCTTTTCCAATCATATCTATGTTCATTGGTGACAGTACTATTAACCAGCTCAAGACCATTTTCATGGCGGAATTAGAGATCATTTTTCCTGAAATGATAGCTTCCTACATGAAAAATCTGGAATCACAGCTCGATCTGGAAAAGATTGTCACAGAAAAAGTCTATGGATTTTCAAGCGATAAAATGGAGTCCATTTTAAATCAAATTATGTCTAAGGAATTCAAGTTTATTGAAGTAATTGGGGCCGTGCTAGGTTTTATCATAGGCTTGCTACAAATTGGCATCACTCTTCTTGCCAATTAAACTTTCCTTCATTTGAAGTGTTAACCTTTTCTTATCATTTGTCTGCGAATGCTTAAACGTTCATTAGACATCTAAATTTTATAAAAAGAGAATAATGCAAAAAGTATTTTTAAGCATCTTTATATTTTTAAGTTTTCAGTTACACGCACAAATACCTGGAGGAGGTAGACCAGGTGGTGGACAGAACATGAACATGGGGCGTTTTTACGGACGAATTGTTGATGGCAAAACAAATAAAAGTGTTGAGGCAGCCTCTGTACAATTGATTCAAAGCAAGATGGATTCTGCAACAAAAAAACGTAAGGATGTTGTAGTGTCCGGACAACTTACAAAGGGAAATGGTGATTTTAGTTTGGAGAACCTGCCTGTGATGGGACAATTTAAATTAAAAGTAAGTGCAATTGGTTTTCTCCCTCTAGAACAAGCTGTGAAATTCGATCTCAACATGAATGGAGGAGATTTCTCTAAAATGTTGAACAATATAGATGTCGATTTAGGCAACATCAAACTTGAGGTTGATGCAAAACAACTTGATGAAGTTAAGGTAGTAGGAACCAAGCCTTTTATGCAAATGGGTGTTGACAGGAAGGTTTTCAATGTTGAAAAGAATTTGATTTCAACAGGACAAACAGCTTCTGAAATGATGAAGAATATACCAGGTGTGGATGTGGATATAGACGGCAATGTAACCCTTAGAAATGCCTCCCCTACTATTTTTGTTGATGGAAGACCCACTAATCTTACACTTGATCAAATTCCTTCTGATGCAATCCAAAGTGTTGAACTGATCACCAACCCTTCTGCCAAATTTGATGCATCGGGGGGAATGTCTGGTATCATCAACATCATTCTCAAAAAAAACCGTAAGGCAGGATACAATGGTAATCTCCGTGCAGGTATAGATTCACGAGCTATGCCGAATATAGGAGGTGATATCAATGTCAAACAAGGCAAAGTAAATTTCTTTGCAAGTTCTATGTACAACAGAAGAAAATCAATTGGCGAAGGGCAATCGCTCAGAGAAGAATTTTTTGCGTCGCCAAGTATCAGTTATGATCAATCAAATAAACCGATTAGTACTGGTTTCTTTAATTTCAATAGAGCAGGACTAGATTTCTTTGCAGACAACAGGAATACATTTACACTATCCGGTAGCTATGTACAAGGTCAGTTTGACAACAGCGATAAACTATCTATTCAAACAGATACACTATATCCTACAGGTACAAAATCAATTTTTTCAGATAGAAGCACCAGCTCAAGTTTCAACTTTAATAATATAGGCGGTGCTTTAGGCTACAAGCACCTTTTTAGTAAAAAAGGTATGGAACTGACCGCAGACCTCAATTACAACAACAGCATCAATAAAAGTAATGGCGGGTTTCAAACCCAATATTTTGATGCCAATAATTCACCAAAAGGTGATTTGATTGATCAAACACAACAAGGCAAAGGCAGTAATTCTTTTTATACATTCCAAACAGACTTCACGAACCCATTAGGTGAAAAAGCCAAACTTGAATTGGGATTGAGAGCTGCGATCAGAGATTTTCAAAGCGAAAACTTAAACTTCATTTATAATATTGCATTGAACGATTATATCCCAATCACATCAATCAATGCCAACTATAAGTTTAACGATAAAGTTTTTGCTGCCTATGGTACTTACGCAAATACTTTAGGAAAGAAAACCAATTATCAAATCGGTTTAAGGGTAGAAAATTCAAGATACACAGGTACCTTGCTGACCAACGGAAATACATTTGGTAATTCCTACCCTTTAAGTCTTTTCCCTAGTTTAAACTTCACCCATCAAATTGATCAGACACAGGATATTCAGTTTAGCTATGCCAGAAAAATCAATCGCCCTAATTTCTTTCAGATTTTACCCTTTGTAGACTATACAGATTCATTGAATATCAGCAGAGGTAATCCTGATTTGGTTCCCGAGTTTACAAATTCAATTGAATTGAATTATCAAAAATCATTTAAAAAAAGCAATAGTATTTTTATTTCAGCCTATTTTAAACAAACCGATAATTTAATTACCCGATACCAAATCAAAGAAGAAAGTACTACGCCTGGCAAAGACATCCTTATCAATACCTTTATCAATGCCAATAGTAGCAGAGCTTATGGTTTAGAATTCACCTCTAGAAATCCAGTTACCAAATGGCTTGAATTCACAACCAATTTGAATTTCTTCAACTCTTCAATCAACAGCAGTAACCTGCAAATTGATCTCAATAATTCTCTTTGGAGTTTTTTTGGTAAAATAAATGCCAATATCAAATTGCCAGCCAACTTCACCTTACAACTTGCTGGAGATTACAGAAGCAAAACCATTCTTCCGCAAAGTAGCTCAGGTGGCGGAGGTGGACGAGGTGGAATGGGTGGTGGAATGGGCGGCGGAGGCGGCTGGGGTGGCTTTGTACAAACATCTGCCCAAGGATATATTGAACCGAACTATGGCATTGAATTTGCGCTTAGAAAAGAGTTCTTAAAGGATAAAAAAGGATCATTAACACTTAGTATGAATGACGTATTCAAAACAAAAGTGTTTGGTTCTTATTCTGAATCACAGTTTTTTACCCAAACCAATTCTAGGAGACGCGATTGGCAAGTATTGAGATTAAATTTCAATTACAGATTCGGTAAAGTTGATGCATCCATTTTCAAAAGAAAGAACACGAGAAGTGGAAGTGATGGCATGCAAGAGGGAATGCAAATGCAACAATAACAATTTGAAAGCCGCTTTCAGTAGCGGCTTTTTTTTAACCTCTTTTACCAACAAGCATTGGCACGAAAGAAAACTCATCAAATTTTTCTTCTAATAAAGAACCATCTGCCTGTTTTGTAATGCGGTGCATTCTTTGGTTTTCACCTTCATCTAAAGGCAGTACCATCCAACCACCCGGTTTAAGTTGTTCCAATAGTTTTTCAGGAACATAAGGGGCAGCAGCTGTAATCAATATTTTATCAAAAGGTGCATAAGTTGGTAATCCTTCAAAACCGTCTCCGTAAAAGAGTCTGAGAGATGGATATTTTTTTAAATATTGAAAGTTCTTGTTGGCATCAAATAATTTTTTTTGCCTTTCAATGGAATAGACCTTTACTTTTAATTCTGCTAAAACTGAGGCTTGGTAAGCACTTCCAGTCCCAACTTCAAGAACCTTTTCAAAAGGCTTTAGTTGCAACAATTGAGTTTGGTAAGCAACAGTATAAGGTTGAGAAATAGTTTGGTCTTCCCCAATTGGAAAAGCCCTGTCTTCATAAGCTTGTTTCTCAAAAGCTGAATCCAGAAAAAAATGTCTTGGTACGTTCATGATTGCTGTTAAGACAGCCTCATCAGTTATCCCTTTTTCTCTAATTTGATCAACTAATTTATTTCTAAGTCCCTTATGCAAATAACTGTCTTCAGTTGCCCTCATGCCTTCTTTTTTCCTAGTTATGCTATTCTTAATTCAAACCAAGATCAGATGTGATTTGATCAATTTTTATTCCTAAAGCTGCATATGCGTTATCAAAATCATTTACATCATTCAATTTGCCTTGTACACTAAAGTAGAATTTAATTTTGGGTTCTGTTCCTGATGGTCTGGCACTAACCTTACTTCCATCTGCTAAAACAAATTGTAAGACATTGCTCTTGGGTAAATCTATTTTGCAAACCTGACCATTTGAAAGATCTTTTGCTTCTTGTTTTTCATAATCATATAAACCGACTACTGAGATACCAGCAAGTTGAGATGGTGGTGTAGTCCTGTACTTTTCCATCATGGCAGCAATTTGCTCCTGACCATCCCTTCCTTTTTTGGTAATTGAAATCAAATGTTCTCTAAAGAGACCATGTTGTGTATACAACTCAAGGAGCTTTACAAACAAACTCTTTCCTGCGTCTTTTTCATAGGCGGCCATTTCACATAACAAGGCGACAGCACTTACAGCATCTTTATCACGCAATTGATCGCCAATCATTAAACCGTATGATTCTTCACCGCCAATAATATAATTTTCATGGGCTTCTTTTGACTTGATCAATTCAGCAATCCATTTGAATCCAGTTAATACACTGTAACATTTAATTCCACTTGAGGAAGCAATTAAATCAATTAAATCAGTAGTTACAATGGTTTTAACAACCATGTCATTGTCTTTAGCCAAACCTTTTCTCTTTCTGGCTTCTATCAGGTAATTGAAAGCCAGCACAGCTGTTTGGTTTCCATTGAGCAGAACCCAATTTCCATGATTGTCTTTTACGCCAATACCTACTCTATCTGCATCTGGATCAGTCCCCAACAAAATATCAGCATCAATTTCTGCTGCTTTTTTTAATCCTAGACTCATGGCTTCGCTTTCTTCCGGATTAGGATAAATGACAGTCGGGAAATTACCATCAGGATTCATTTGTTCATCCACTACATTAACATTTGTAAAGCCAAATGCTTTCAAAACATCAGGCACCATTTTGAATCCGGTTCCATGAATTGGAGTATAGACAATTTTTAAATCATGCTGACGGGCTATGGCATCTGGATAAACGCTAAGTGATTTCACCATGCCGATATATAGCTTATCCATTTCTTCTCCAAGAATGTGAATATTGGCTTCACCACCCTTCCATTTTACATCCTCTACAAGTTCAATTTTTTCAACTTCTGTGATTACATTTTTATCATGAGGTGGCACCAATTGCCCTCCATCATTAAAATAAGCTTTGTATCCGTTGTACTCCCTTGGATTATGTGAAGCTGTACAAACAACCCCACCATTGCATTTCAGATGTCTGATGGTAAATGATAAGTCAGGAGTTGGACGAAGTGATTCAAACAAGAAAACCTGAATACCGTTTGCTGCCATAACATTTGCTGTGATTTCTGCAAAGAATCGGCTATTGTTCCTGCTGTCATGAGCGATGGCAATTCTTACCTGTTCACCTTCAAAATACTTTAATAAGTAATTAGCAAAACCCTGGGTTGCCATTCCTATTGTATATTGATTTATTCGGTTGGTACCAACTCCCATTACACCTCTTAAACCACCAGTCCCAAACTCTAAATTCTTATAGAAAGCATCTGCCAATTCATTGGGTTGATTGACTTGCAATTCACGGATAACAGACTTGGTTGACTCATCATAATTTCCATTCAACCATTTTTCAACTCGGGATAGTATTTGCTGTTCCATTTCCTTGTTATTTTTGCAAACTTAATGAAGGATGCCTTAAAAGCCATTAACTTGAAGATCAATTCCGCAGATTTAAACAAATTAGTGAAAAAGTATATTCTTTTAGTCTTTTGTATTGCTTTGAGTGTATCCGCGTTAATGGCACAGGATACGCTTAAAACCAGCTCAACCAAAAAATGGGTATTGGGAAGTGTTCAGGTTGGTCTTTGGGGAGGAAGTTTTTATGCATTAAACAATGCCTGGTATGCCAATTACCCCAAAGCAAAATTTAATCTCTACAACGACTGGAAAGAGTGGCAGCAGATGGATAAAATGGGACATGCTTGGTCAACCTACCAAATAAGCCAGCATACCAGTAATATCTGGCAATGGGCAGGTTTAGAAAAAAACAAAGCCATCTGGGTGGGTGCTGTAAGTGGTATGGCCTATTTAAGTGTGATAGAAATCTTAGATGGCTACTCAGATAAATGGGGGTTCAGTGTTCCTGATGTATTGGCCAATACTGCAGGTGCTGGTCTTTTTCTTGGACAAGAATTACTTTGGAAAGAACAAAGGATTTCATTGAAACTCTCCTATTCTCCTTATCAATATGGTAATTTGAAATATAGAGCAGATGAATTGTTTGGTTCAGGAGATGTAGAACGTTTACTAAAAGACTATAATGGGCAAATTATTTGGGCAAGCATCAATATGAAATCCTTCTTCCCCTCCTCAAGAATTCCGAAATGGCTGAATCTAGCTGTTGGATACAATGCCAGAACCATGTTGGGTGGATATGAAAATAAATGGGAAGACGATTTGGGGAATACAATTGTTAGAAATGACATCAAAAGGTTTAAGCGCATTTTAGTATCCTTTGATATAGATTTAACCAAAATTGAAACTAAAAACAAGACACTCAAAACAGTTTTTTCAATTTTAAATGTGTTGAAAGTCCCTGCTCCAGCAATTGAGTGGAATACCCAAGGGAAATTCAGGTTACATCCTGTGGCATACTGACCTATTGCAAATAAGCTCCTCCCAATTTGCCTTCATCTACTTCAACAAAAATATGATCGTGTAAAGTTGTGGCAAGTGATACACCAACATAATCAACATGAACAGGGTGTGTCTTATAACTTCTTTCTACTAAGGTTAGCGTTTCAATTCTTTTGGGTGACGATTTTAATAAGGGTATCAACGCATAAATTAAGGTTTTACCACTGTTGACAACATCGTCAATAACAACAACTACCTTATCTTTAATTTCATTTTGATTTTCAAGCTGACAAACAAGGGGATTTTGTTTATCAATATCAACCAACAACAAATCAACTTTAAAAGATGAAATATCATCCAGAATTGATTTCAATATTTTAGCAATGGCATAACCATTTCCTTTGATACCTGCTAAAACAAGTTGCTTTTCACTGCTGTTTCTTTCAATTACTTCATAAGCCATTCTGCGTAATTTCATCAAGGCTTTATCAGCAGATAGTATATATTTTCTTTCCATGAAAATGGGTTTAAATGAGATACAACATGTAATTTAGCACAAGAACATTGTGTAATGCATTTTCTTCCTCAAATTCTTTTTCTAATAGCTTTCGCAATAGCCATTTATCTTTTTGCTAAAAGAATAAGTGGCATCAGAAGAAATATTTTATTAGGACTACCAGAAGACCTGAATGATCAACCTGAAAAAAGATGGAAAAATCTTTTTTTATTGGCCTTGGGGCAAAAAAAAATGTTCAAAAATCCATTGGTAGCATTTTTTCATTTCATCATTTATGCTGGTTTCATCATCATCAATATTGAAGTATTGGAAATTTTAATTGATGGACTTTTTGGAACCCATCGGTTATTCAACAGCTACATTCCAGGTCTATATACTTATCTGATCAATATTTTTGAATTCCTTGCAGCAGGTGTGATTCTGGTTTGCTTGATATTTCTTTTCAGAAGGCACCTTATGCATTTATGGAGATTTAAACATCCTGATCTAAAAGGTTGGCCCTCAAAAGATGCTTTTTTTATTCTCGTTACAGAAATCATACTAATGGGCTTATTCCTTAGTATGAATGCTACAGATACCATCTTACAATGCAAAGCATACGGACATTATGCTGATCAAATTACTGGTAATTTTATCGTTTCTTCACTTTTGCACCCATTGTTCATTGGATTTTCAAATGAAACCTTGGTAATCATTGAACGTAGCGCCTGGTGGTTACATATACTCGGTATTTTTGCCTTCCTTAATTACCTTCCTTGGTCGAAACATCTGCATATCATAATTGCCTTCCCCAACGCTTATTATTCAAGATTAACCCCTCAGGGTAAATTGAATAACATGCCTTCTGTCCAAAATGAAGTTCTTTACGCTTTTCAACCAGAACTAGCACCCACTGAAGCAACAACAGGCACCAATAAATTTGGCGCATCTGATATACATGAATTGAGCTGGAAAAATATTTTGGATGCATACAGTTGTACTGAATGCGGTAGATGCTCCAATGCTTGTCCCGCTTCTCAAACAGGAAAACTCCTTTCACCAAGGAGCATTATGATGAAAACAAGGGATCGTGCAGAAGAAATAGGTAAACGTTTAGACAATGGAGTAACAGCTTCTGATGGCAAATCTCTTTTATTTGATTACATAACAGAAGAAGAATTAAGGGCATGTACAACTTGTAATGCATGTGTTGAAGAGTGTCCGGTTAGTATTAGTCCAGTCGACATCATTGTTCAATTAAGACGATACCTGGTCATGGAAAAAAGTAGCGCACCGCAGGAGTGGACAATGATGTTTGGCAATATTGAAAACAACTTTGCCCCATGGAAATTTTCACCAACAGACAGGTCTAAATGGATTGAGGGATAGTCAGATTAACCAAATTCAAAATCAAGCTGATGCAAGTACCAATACTTTCAGAAGAAATAGCCGCTGGCAGACAACCTGAGATCTTATTTTGGGTTGGATGTGCTGGAAGCTTTGATCAAAGGGCACAGTCAATTACCAAGGCCTTTGTACAAATTTTAAATAAGGTAGGTATAAACTATGCTATCCTTGGTTCTGAGGAAATGTGTACAGGAGATCCTGCCAGAAGAGCTGGCAATGAGTTTATGTTTCAAATGATGGCCTATCAGAATATTCAATTATTGAACCAGTATGAAGTCAAGAAAATCGTAACTGCTTGCCCACATTGTTTCAATACTTTAAAGAATGAATACCCTGAATTAGGGGGTAATTATGAAGTCATCCACCATGCTACCTTGATCCAAGACCTGATCAACGAAGGGAAAATCGTTATTAAAGAAGGAGGAAGTTTCAAGGGTAAAAAAATCACCTACCACGACTCCTGCTATTTGGGTAGAAGTAACAATATCTATGAAGCTCCACGAAATGTAATTAAAGCATTGGATGCAGAACTTGTGGAAATGAAAAAGTGTAAAGCTAATGGTCTTTGCTGTGGAGCGGGTGGTGCTCAAATGTTCAAAGAAGAGGAAAAAGGCAATACCAGAATTAACTGGGAAAGAACAAATCAGGCAGTTGAAACAAAAGCATCCATAATTGCAGCAGCTTGTCCCTTTTGCAATACCATGATGACAGATGGTGTTAAGGTAAAAGAGAAGGAAGCTGAAGTAGCCGTATTAGATATTGCAGAATTAATCGCTCAATCAATTTAACAATGAACTTGTCATTTCAAGACCTCATACCAGCAGATTTTTCACCTGAATCCAGGGTTTGGATTTACCAAGCTAACCGATTACTTACACTTTCTGAAGCCCTTGAGTTAGAAAAGATTTTAGATTCATTTATAAGCGACTGGAAAGCTCATGGTCAGCCTGTAAAAGGTTTTGCAAACCTATTCTTCGGGCAATTTATAGTGCTTATTGCAGACGAAAAAAATACATCTGTAAGTGGCTGTAGTACAGATAGTTCTGTTAGGATGATTAAAGCAATTGAAGATGTATTAAAAATAAGTCTTTTTGATAGAAATCAACTGGCTTTTGTGATTAAAGACAAAATTCAGTTATTACCTTTAGCACAGGTTGAGTACGCTTTAAAAAACCAATTCATTCAATCAGATACCCTATTTTTTGATCATTCTGTTTCAACTAAAACAGAACTACTGGAAAAATGGATTGTTCCATTATCTAGCACCTGGTTAGGGAGAAGATACTTAGTCAATATTTAACAGGTGACAATTTGTCACTTTTTGCTTGTTTTCTTAATTTTGCCACATGTTAGATCTTGTACAAAAGAGAATAGACGAAACTCGCCAAGGAGAGGCTTTTCAGGGAGCATTAGCTGAAGATCATCAGTTTGCCAAACATTTCTATATTGAAAGCTATGGTTGTCAGATGAATTTTAGCGACAGTGAAATCATCGCTTCTATTTTACAGGGTGAGGGGTTTGGTGCAACTAGAAATGTTGAAGAGGCCGATCTCATTTTTTTGAATACATGTTCAATTAGAGAGAAAGCTGAACAAACAGTTAGAAAGAGACTTACTGAGTTCAAGAAAATCAAAAGAACGAATCCAGACCTACTCATTGGCGTATTGGGTTGTATGGCGGAACGCTTGAAAAGTAAGTTATTGGAGGAAGAAAAACTGGTTGATTTAGTTGTTGGTCCAGATGCATACCGCACACTACCCTCTTTAATTGAAGAAGCCGAAAGCGGAACCAAAGCTGTAAATGTTTTACTGAGTAGAGAAGAAACTTATGCAGATATTTCACCAGTTAGAATCAATACAAATGGCATAAGCGCTTTTGTCAGCATCATGAGGGGATGTAATAATATGTGTGCTTTCTGTGTAGTTCCTTTTACTAGAGGCAGAGAGAGAAGCCGCGATAATCTTTCTATTGTTGAAGAATGTAAATCGCTTTTTGAAGCTGGTTACAAAGAGGTAACGTTGTTGGGGCAGAATGTGGACAGTTATTACTGGGTTGATCCCAAAACAAATCATGCTGTAGATTTTGCAATGCTTTTAGAAGAAGTTGCGCTTGTTAGTCCACTTTTACGAGTAAGGTTCAGCACTTCCCACCCTAAAGATATTACGGACAAGGTACTTAATACGATGAAAAAGTACCACAACATCTGTAAATACATTCATCTTCCTGTTCAAAGTGGATCCAATAGGATATTACAATTGATGAATCGTACATATACAAGAGAATGGTATTTGGGAAGAGTTAATCGGATTAAAGAAATTATGCCTGATTGCGCAATCAGTTCTGATATTATCGCTGGTTTTTGTACTGAGGAGGAAAAGGATCATTTGGAGACTTTGGATATCATGAGAAAAACAGCATATGAATACAGCTATATGTTCGCTTATTCAGAGCGTCCTGGAACACTGGCTGCAAAAAGGTATAAAGATGATGTACCTGAGGAGATCAAAAAAAGAAGACTTGATGAAATTGTACAATTACAAAACCAGCTCTCTCTTGAATCCAACAAAAAAGATATTGGTAAAGTCTTTGAAGTTTTAATTGAAGGGGATTCGAAAAAAAGTCATTTACAATGGATGGGCAGAAACAGCCAGTACAAAGTGATGGTCTTTGACAAAGCTGACCCTACCCTAAAACCAGGTTCTTATGTTCATGTTCAGGCTTTGGAATGCACACAAGGAACATTAATGGGAAAAATTGTTGACGCTTCACAATCAAGCAACGTGTAATGGACATTCAAAGTATTAAAAATAGATTTGGAATTATTGGCAACTCACCAGCCTTAAATTATGCTTTACAGGTTGCAACACAGGTTGCCAATACAGACCTGACAGTTCTTATTGTTGGTGAAAGTGGTGTTGGTAAAGAAATTTTTTCTCAAATTATTCATGCTTTATCTCCCAGAAAACACAGCCCCTTTATTGCAGTAAACTGTGGTGCAATACCTGAAGGAACAATTGATTCAGAATTATTTGGTCATGAAAAAGGCTCCTTTACTGGTGCAGTGGATGCAAGGAAAGGCTATTTTGAGACTGTCAATGGCGGCACCTTGTTTATGGACGAAATTGGAGAAACTCCATTAGGAACACAAGCCCGACTACTCAGGGTATTGGAAAATGCAGAGTTCATTAGAGTCGGTTCATCTAAAGTACAAAAAACAGATGTTCGTGTAATTGCAGCAACGAATAAGGATTTACTGCAAGCCACACAGAACAACAAATTCAGAGAGGATCTTTATTATCGATTAAATACTGTCCCTATCCGTGTTCCTTCTTTAAGAGAGCGGAAAGAAGATATCATATTATTGTTCAGAAAATTTGCTGTTGATTTTGCAGAACGGTACAGAACCAGTCCCATTCAACTGACAGAAGACGCCAAAACTGTATTGCTCAATTATAGCTGGCCAGGTAATGTGAGAGAGTTAAAAAATATTGCAGAACAAATCTCAGTTTTAGCAGAAGACAAAACCATTACAGCTCAGGTTTTAGAGAATTTTCTACCAAAGCATACTGCTCAACATTTACCCATGCTGGTAGCAGGTTCTGGAAGCAATGTTAACCAGACTGAATTCATGAATGAAAGAGATATTCTTTATAAACTATTCTTTGACTTAAAGAAAGATGTTACTGAAATGAAGAAGATGTTTTTGGAGATCATTCAGAATCCAAATTCAATTTCAAGTGTGTCTGATGTAATTGAAGAATCTTATTTGCATGATATTCCGGTAGTAAGACAACAACAGGAAAATTATTCCGGAAATGTTATCCCAGTTGTTAGTCAGCCACTCCTGATCAATGATGGTCATACTATTCAAGATACAGTGGTAGTTGATGAATCTCTGAATATCATGGACAAAGAAAAAGAATTGATTGAAAAGGCCCTTAGGAAGCATAAAGGTAAAAGAAAAGATGCCGCAACTGATTTAGGCATCAGTGAAAGAACATTATACCGTAAACTAAAAGAATATGACATTGAAGATTAATTCAATCAAAGGAATATTGATACAAACAGTATTCTTTTTGTTTGCAGTTTTGAGTATACAGGGCACCTGTCGTTATTCCTTAAAGGATGTATCGATTCCTTCAGAAGTAAAAACAGTAAGAGTATTTTTCATTGAAAATAAGGCCCGATACATCAACCCACAACTTAGCCCAAGATTAACTGATAAATTGAGGCAAAAAATTGTGAACCAAACCAGGTTGTCTCAAACCAATAACGATGCTGATTATGAAATCAGTGGTTATATCAGTGATTATTCAGTAAGTACCTCAGGTATTTCACAACAAAGAGCTGCCAGTAACAACCTGAACGTGACTGTACATATCGTTTTCAAAAACCGCCTAGATGAAAAAAAGAATTTTGAGGCAGATCTAACTAGAAATTTCCCATTTGATGCATCCTTAAGTTTAACACAGGCTGAATCTGGTTTAAATGATCAAATTATCAATAACCTGACCGATGAGATTTTTAACCGAATTTTTTCAAATTGGTAAACAGGGGGTATATTAGCAAAATGACCAAGGAGACGGATTACCTGATACAATCACTTTTCGAAAAAGAAAGTCTTGAGGAAATAACCTTAGACGAATTCAGGCGTATAGCTGATCAATATCCATATTCTTCAATTGTCCAGTTTTTATACAGCTGTAAATTAAAGTCCGTTTACCACCTCGATTTTCCAGAACAAGTTACACATACAGCACTTTTTTTCTCTTCACCTCAATGGCTCCATTTTCAGTTGAGCGATGAATCAGAAAAAGGAAGTTTTAGGTTAAATCAATACGATCTCAGCTACAATAATATTTCAGAAGACCAACCTCAGGAGCAGCCAGTTTCAGAAACAAATGAAACATACGATGATGATGAATTGGGACTATCAACTGACTTATCTGAAGAAGGTATGCATCAAACAGATACTATACCTTTTGAAAAAACAGATTTACCCATAGAAGGCAATGACGTAAAAGAGCAACTTGAGATTATACCTGCTCAACCCATTCCAATTGAACCTTATCATACTGTAGATTATTTTGCTTCTCAAGGCATAAAAAACAGATTAGACGATCCACAAGATGAGCTAGGTAAAAAGGTCAAAACATTTACAGCCTGGCTTAAAACGATGAAACGACTTCAACCTGCGGCTGAAATCTTTGAAATTGAGGAAAATGACGATGAGATTGATAATGGAATAGACTTAAAGGTTCCTCAGGAGGTAATCGCGACTGAAACCATGGCTGAAGTCTATTTAAAGCAGGGTTTGACTCAAAAAGCCATTGAAGTTTACGCTAAATTAAGTTTGCAAAATCCTGCTAATAGCCATATTTTTGCAGCCAAAATCATCCAGATCAAAGAAAATAACATATGACAACTCTTTTTATCGCATTGATCATCATAGCTTCAGTTCTTCTTGGAGCAATTGTTTTAATTCAAAATCCAAAAGGCGGTGGTCTTTCAGGAACAATTGCTGGTTTCAGCAATCAATTTATGGGCGTTAAGCAAACAACTGATGTTTTAGAGAAAGGAACCTGGATTCTTTCGAGTGTTCTTGTTGTACTTTGTCTTGTTTCAGCTTTGGTGATCAATTCAGATAAAGGCACAGGTTCTGAAAATATCATTAAGAATATCCCCACTACTTCTGGTAGTGCTCCAGTTCAACAAACTCCTGCTCCTGTAAATCCAGCAGCAGATACTTCAAAATAAATTCTTTTTTAGAGTAAATTGAACCCTGCTTCACAAAGGCAGGGTTTTTTTATGAAATCGAGATATGGCAACAAGTAAAAAACGAACAAAAAAGAAGAACAAAGGAATCCGAATTGGAATTATCCTGATTGCTTTATTGGCTTTTTTAGCTGCAGGATTCTTTTATTTGCTTTTTTTAAGCAATGCTACTAAATTCAAAGACAATCAAGTTGTTTTATTGATTTCAGAGAAAAATGCAAATAAACAGTTTGTAAAAGAGGAAGTTCAACAATCTTTGCATGGTAGTCATTACCAAACATTTCTAGGATTAGCAGAATGGTCTGGATATTGGAAGGATATAAAACCTGGACGCTATATTATAAAAAACGGGATGGGAGTTTTTACCTTATTCAGGAAATTACACAATGGTAGTCAGGATCCGGTTAAAATCACCATCAATAAATTCAGGACAAAACAGGATTTAGCAAATTTCTTGGGTAAAAAACTCGAAGCAAGTCCAGCTGTTTTTTTGAAGTACATGAATAACAATGATTCTATTGCTTCATTAGGAGTAACAAAAGAAACCTTACTTACTTTGCTTATTCCCAATACTTATGAAATATACTGGAATACTGATCCTAAGTCATTTTTCATCAAAATGAATAAAGAGGCCAATAAGTTTTGGAATGATAGAAGATTAGATGATCTACAAAGATTAGGAATATCTAAAGAGGAGGCCATAACTGTTGCATCTATTGTTGAAGAAGAGACCAACGATGAGAATGAAAAATCAACTATAGCAAGTGTGTATTTGAATCGAATAAAAAGAGGAATGCCATTAGGGGCAGACCCAACAGTCAAATTTGCTGTTGGAGATTTTTCAATTAAAAGAGTAACCCTAGCGCATATTAACAACAGTGCTTCCTCTCCATATAATACCTATAAAAACAAAGGGTTGCCCCCAGGCCCCATTTGTACACCCTCCGTGACTTCAATAGATGCTGTTTTAAAAGGAGAAAAGACAGACTATTTGTACTTTTGTGCAAAAGCTGATTTTTCTGGATCGCATAGCTTTGCAGCTACAGCAGAAGAACATTTTAGCAATGCCAGAAAATACAGAAAAGCACTTGACAGTTTGGGTATTCGATAATTGAAGAGCATGATTAAATTGCAGCGCATTATTTTGGAAAGCCCTCCTATAAAACCAATTATCCTTTGGTCTAAGAGAATACTATTGCCCGGGTTTGAGAAAATCCCCTTATACGATGTAGTTACCTTTTTTCTTAAACAAACACAGCAAATAGGATTAAACGAAAGGGCAGCATCTATATCATTTAATTTTCTCATGGCTGTTCCTCCCCTGCTCATTTTCCTTTTTACTTTATTATCATATATACCGGGCTCTAAAAGTCTTTATACTGAAATTTTAGTTCTGCTTAACAATGTTATTCCAGACGATACAACTTATCAAATGATCAAGAAAGTAATGGATGATTTTTTTGCAGGCGGAACAGGAACTTTATCTTTTGGTCTATTACTTGCTATATATTTTTCCTCCAATGCTACACTAACAATTATGCGAACTTTTAGAAAATCCATGTTGCATATTGAGGTGGAGGACAGAAATTTCATACAAGTGAGGTGGAGTGCTATACGACTAACTGCTATCATTATATTACTCTTGTTGGCAACTATTTTGATTATGCTAACCCAAACGGTTCTTTTAAAGTGGGTGACAGATCAGCTCAATATAGAAGATCAATGGTCGGACATCTTGTTCAATATTGGACACTTTGCTGTTACATTCCTTTTGATATTTTTAGCAATAGGCTTAATATACAAATATGCTCCACATGTTCAAAAGAAATGGAAAATCAGATCCCCAGGTGCAATTCTTGCTACTGTACTAATTATGGCCTTTACCTACTTGTTTTCATATTGGGTAAATAATATCGCATCTTACAATAAAGTTTACGGCTCATTGGGTAGTATATTAATCCTGATGTTTCTTGTATTTGTCAATTCACTTGTTTTGCTCATTGGCTTTGAATTAAATGTTAGCATCAACTCTTTAAAACGTTTGTCAGAAAAAAGAAATCAAACAACATGAATAATCAATCACCACGTCCTTTTGTACTTGCAGAAACCAATTGGAAAGAAATTCAACAGCATCAATTCGATGTTGCAGTATTACCTTGGGGCGCAACTGAGGCACATAACTATCATATGCCATATGCAACAGATAACTATCAGGTAGAATATATTGCTGCAGAAAGTGCTGAAAAAGCATGGAAAGCCGGACATAAAGTTTTGGTTCTTCCCAATATACCATTTGGTGTAAATACAGGACAACTTGATGTTCCTTTTTGCATCAATATGAATCCATCAACTCAATTATCAATATTAATTGACGTATGTGATGTTGTTAGAAGACATGGGGTAACAAAACTGGTTATACTAAATGGTCATGGTGCTAATAATTTTGTTTCAATGATCAGAGAGTTGGCCGGAAAATTTCCAGATCTATTTGTTTCAGTTGTTAATTGGTTTAATTCCGCTCCTAAAAACGATATTTTTGAAAACAAAGGAGATCATGCAGATGAAATGGAAACCAGTGTAATGATGCAGCTTTATCCATCCCTATTGCTTCCATTAAGTGAAGCTGGTGATGGAG
>JBKCGF010000085.1:0-2586 GCA_046303455.1 Chitinophagaceae bacterium
TGCTGAAAATCAATTAAATAAAATATTTATAGTAAATAAACTGATCAAAACATAGGGGATTTCTACGTATTGATTTCCGTAAAATTACGGTCTAAGATATGGGATTTTTCCGATTCATTTGATAGAAAATCTACTAGAGGCTTTGTTTTTTTTCTCTTTTAAAGACTTGAAACAGTGAACCGACTACCTATTTGAAAAAAATTGTTGCAATTTTGAGTGTATCATAGACAAACACTCTAAACAACCCTGTGGATTATGTCAGCAATTGAGACGATTAAAGTGGCTTTAGCGGATGACCACAAAATTTTTCGCGATGGAATAAAAATGGCTCTTTCTGGAAAGGAGTATCTAAAAATTATCTGGGAAGCTGAAGATGGTAAAGATTTGATTCATAAGATGAAAATCAAATTGCCTGATGTTTTACTGATGGATATAAGGATGCCAGAAATGGATGGTATCAACGCAATTTCTCTTATCCGTAAAGAATATGAGGAAGTAAGAATTATAGTTCTTACCATGTATGATGACCAGGAAATGATTTCCAAAATGATGGAAATGGGAGCCAATGCCTATCTCACAAAGACTACAGATCCAGAAGAAATTTACAATGCAATTCTTACCTGCATGAATGACGATTTTTATTTCAACGATTTGTTGAATAAGGCGGTACTCATGAAGCTTCAACAAAAGAAAACTACACGACAGTTTTATCCTAATCCGGTTAAATTCACAGAAAAAGAGATCAATATTTTAAAACTAATTGCCCAGGACAAAACGACTGAAGAAATTTCAAAAGAAGTTTATCTTTCTCCAAGGACTATTGAGACCATCAGGCAAAATATGAAGACCAAGGTAGGAGTGAAGACAATTGCTGGATTAATTATGTATGGAACTAGAAATAAATTGATCGATTAAACAGGGACAATACCATTCTTAATAGCATACATGGCCAGGCCAACCCTGCTCTTTACATCTAGTCTGGTAAACATGTTATCTCTCATACCATCAATCGCCCTTGGATTCATTTTGAGTTGTACAGCTATTTCTTTATAAGTTAGTTCTGAACAAACATGCTTAAGAAATTCAAGTTCGGTGTCTGAAAGCATTATTTTATCTATACTATTAGAAGACGCCTCATCTCTGAATAGTCCGGCAAGTTTACTACTGGTTTGTGCGGAATAATAATAACCGTGTTCATGGACTGCTTGTATAGCATGCATGAGCTCTGTTGGGTGGATATCTTTTTTCATAAATCCTTTCACTCCTGCTTTTAGCAAACGAATCAAAGCTAATTCTGAGTCATACATGGTGAGCATGAGGATTTTTACCTCCGGATAATTTTTTTGCAAATACAAAGCAGTTTGGTGGCCATCCATTTCTGGCATATTTAGATCGAGAATTACAACATCAGGCTTAGTTCCTGTTTTTATTTTGGAAATAAGTTCATTCCCATTGGAACATTCATATACAACACTGCAATCTCCTGAGTGATTGATTAATGAAGCTAAAGCATTTCTAAGTAAAATATGGTCGTCTGCCATTGCAACTTTAATGAGTTCTTTTTTCATCTTTATGGGTGTTTATGGGTATATGAACAAGAATAGCTGTACCTTTTTCTGGTTTAGAAAATATCTCTACTTTACCGCCTACAATTTCTGCTCTTGAGTAAATATTTTTCAAACCTGCCATTTTTCGTATCTGTTTTTTCTCTTGCACTTTTGAGGGTTCAAATCCGATACCATTATCCACTATTTTCAACTTGATATGGGTGACTTCAAAATACAGTTCAACTCTAATGTTGTTGGCACGTGCGTGCTTGATGACATTGTTGCAGGCTTCTTGGATGATTCTGAGGATAACCAACTCTATTTTCTGATCAAGAAATACGGGGTCTCCTAATATATCAAAATCAACATCATAAATTCCTGTTTGTCTCAATACATTTATTTCAGATTCAATTGCATTAATTAAACCGTATTCTAATAACTGGTTGCCGTCCATGGACTTAGAAATATCGTTTAGGTCAACCAATGATTTACTAATCAAGTCAACAGCCAAGACCAATTTATCAGTATTTAATTCTTTTTTCTCAATTATATTATTGATTTTAAGCTTAGCTAATGTTAAGCCAAGTGATATGTTATCATGTATTTCCGATGAAATTTTTTGAAATGTAGTCTCCTGTATTTCTAGTTCTGTTAATAAAAGTTTTTTTTCAAAGTCAAGTTTAATTGTCTCAATTTCTTTTTTGGACTTTAAATTTCTTTTTTTTTGGTTTGCAATTAATGTTAGTTTTGTTATTGCTAAACCTAGCACAATCATTGAGCTAAATAAAACGACCATAATTATCCTAAGCTCTTCTGTTGGCATTTTATTGATTTGATTATTGATATGAAAAAAATGATATAGGCCAAATCACTGATAAAACTTAGTGAACTAATAATTGAGTTTGGCTCTTTTACAAAAAGTTGGATAATTATATAATATGGAGAGGCTATATTTATGAAGAGAAATAATCCTTTCACAATAATTAATATTTTTTTATCAATTGATTCCTTTTTGTCAGGAGAAATAATTAAGAGATAT
>JBKCGF010000086.1:0-37198 GCA_046303455.1 Chitinophagaceae bacterium
TCTGTTCCAATGGCATGGTTGATACCTGATGAAATCATTTCTTGTGTAGGGGTATCAAGTACTTTGATGGTGAATCCAATTGCAATTGAGGATACGATAGCACCAATGAAAAGAGCGATTTGTTGAGCCCTTGGTGTTGCCCCCAGAATATAACCAGTCTTTAAATCTTGTGAAGTAGCACCAGCATTGGCAGCAGCTATGCAAATCATCCCACCCACTACAAGCGCCATGGGTTCGTATAATTTTCCTGTCCAGCCCACTGCAATAAACACAAGGCAAGTCCCCATGATGGTTGCAATGGTCATACCAGAAATAGGATTGTTAGATGAACCGATCAGTCCCACTATTCTTGAAGACACCGTTACAAAAAATGCACCGAATAAAACGACAAGCACACCAATCAATAATTTACTCAGCATGCCATCGCCAGGTACTTGTGGCATGATAGTCATCAATAAGATCAAGCCAAGACTTCCCCACAAAACGATTTTAACGGAGAGGTCTCTTTCTGTTCTTTTGATGGACACATTTTCTTGTTTTTCTGCACGGATGCTACCCATGCTTCCTTTGAATGAAGAGACAATGGTTGGGATGGTTTTGATGAGTGTAATAAAACCGCCAGCTGCAACGGCTCCGGCACCTATTTGGCGTACAAAAGCGCGGTAAATGGCAATGGCGTAATCATTGAACTGGTGTGTTACTGGGTCCCATCCACCCGGACCACCTGCGGTTTGCAGATCTTGCAGGTAGCCCAATTTGACCAATTGAGCTGCGATTACATCACCCGGTACGACCGTCGCCAACAAAGGATTAAATACAAACCAAGTAAGTACACTACCTGCCACAAGCACACCTGCAATTTTTGGACCAATGATGTATCCAACTCCAAGGTATTCTGGTGTGATTTCTCCACTGATTTTGGCGGAGGGTAAATATTTGTTTGCTTGAGCAGTCATGAATGAAGGTGTCTCAGCAACTACATGAAATATTTTTTGCAAGAAGGCATAAGCAGTTGCAAGTCCTAATCCAGCAAAAGCAGTCTTTGCAAAATTTCCACCTTTCTCACCTGCTTTCAAAACAGAGGCGCAGGCAGTACCTTCTGGATAAGGAAGTGTTTCATGTTCTTTTACAATCAAAGCACTTCTCAGTGGAATCATCATCAAGGTCCCCAACATGCCACCAAATATGGCAAGGATAAGAATAGTGATGTAATTGAAATAATCTGCACTGCTGCTTTCGCTCAAAAATAAAAAACCCGGCAAAGTAAAAACCACACCTGCGGCAATGCTTTCTCCTGCTGATCCAGTTGTTTGAATGATGTTGTTTTCAAGTATGGTTGTCTTGAGAAAAAGTTTGCTCAATGCAATCGACATCACTGCAATAGGAATGGATGCAGAAACAGTAAGTCCCGCTTTCAATGCTAAATAAACAGTCGCAGCGCCAAAGATGATACCAAATGCAGCGCCTGTTACCACTGCCTTTAGTGTGAACTCTTTCATGATGGTATCTGGGGCAATAAACGGGACAAACTTTTTTTCAGACATGTGCTTTGTTTTAATACAAGTATTAATCCTTCATTAAGTTCTGAAGTTTTCTGGAAAGGAAGAAAAGAATAAAAGCGGCAATGCCAGACATCACCACAAACATCATGAAGAAATCGTAATTGTTTTCTATTTGAAAACCCAGTACAAATTTTGCTTTTCCTTCCTCTGGATACAATTTGCTGAGTGCACCTGCAAGGTAGTTGGCAAAGGCATTTGCGGTAAACCAAACTGCCATCAACATGGAAGCAAATTTAACAGGGGCAAGTTTGTTTACAAGTGATAAGCCAATTGGTGATAGACATAGTTCACCTGCAGTATGCAGGGCATACATTCCTACAAGCCATATCATACTTACTTTAATACCAGGCTGAACATCTTTGACACCAAATGCAATCCAGAGATATCCCAATGCGAGTAAAAGTAGTCCCCATGCCATTTTGGTAGGTGATGATGGATCCATTTTTCCTAATTTGACCCAAAGCCATGCAAAGATGGGAGCGAAGCTTACGACAAAAATCGAATTAAGTGAAGCAAAAAAGCTGGCAGGCACTACAAAAAATCCAAGGTCACGGTTGGTTTGCTCATCAGCAAAAAACGTAAGCGAGGCTCCTGCTTGTTCGTAGGCGCTCCAGAAAAAAACGACAAAGAAAGAAACGGTGAAGATGACCGCCACTTTACTTTTTTCAAGTTTGGTGAGGGTTTTATCTGTAAAAATGATGAAGGCAATTACAAGTATACATGCAACGAGTAGAAAAACCAGGTTGGTAAACAGAGCGGTGGAAATGTTATAGTCGCCTATATTAAAACCCCAATGTTTGATTTGAGCCAATCCGGAATCCATGTACAATAGGGTTGTTGAAACACCAATCAGCAGGAAGAAAACAACAAGTCCAAAAATTGGATTTTTGCTATAGGATGGGGCATTTTCCGGAACCAATCCCAGTGTCTTTTGATCAGGACCAGTAACATATTTTTTGTGGTAAATCAATTGAATCAATACACTCAACAACATGCCAATACCACCTGCCATAAAGGCCCATTTAAAATCGGCTGGATTACCAGTATCTCCAACGAGTCCGCATATGAATGGCCCCAAAGCACCTCCCACATTAATACCCATGTAAAAAATGGTATAGGCGGCATCGATTCTGCGATCACCTTTTGGATAAAGTTGTCCTACTAATGCTGAAATATTTGGCTTAAAAAATCCATTACCAGCAATCATGAAACCCAGTCCAGTAAAGAAAAGCAGGGTCGATAACTCTACATTCGTACTATAGATACTGCCACAGAAAAAAAGTATGAATTCACCGATGGCCATTACTAGACCACCAATGATTATGGAACGCTGGTTTCCCCAGAAGCGGTCGGCAAAATAACCTCCAATTAACGGCGTTAAATAGACCAAACTGGTATATCCTCCGTAGAGCTGAGATGAGAAATCTTTTGAAAACAAAAGAGCTTTTGTCATGAAGAGCACGAGGATAGCCCTCATCCCATAATAATTGAATCTTTCCCACATTTCAGTAGCAAAAAGTACGTAGAGGCCTTTAGGATGCGATTGGTTTTGGTTGGTTGACATGAGTCTATGTTTATTGGTCGTCCTAAAATAAGCAATTTGTATCTTTGCACACAGCTTTTCAATACACAATCATTTCTCCTTTATGAATATTCTTCTTCTGGGTTCAGGTGGTCGCGAACATGCTATGGCATGGAAAATCAGTCAGAGTGAACATTGTACAGAATTGTATATCGCTCCGGGTAACCCCGGGACTGCCTCATGTGGTCATAATGTGGCAATAGGAGTCAATGATTTTGATACTTTAGCCGCTTTTTGTAAGGAAAAAAAGATTGAAATGATGGTTGTGGGTCCAGAAGATCCATTGGTTAATGGGGTATACGACTATTTCAAAAAGGATCCTTCGCTTGAGCATATTGTAGTTGTAGGACCATCCGCAAAAGCTGCTCAACTGGAAGGCAGTAAGGCTTTTGCAAAAGCCTTTATGGAAAGAAATAGTATTCCTACGGCTGGGTACAAAGAGTTTACAAAGCAAAATTATACAGAAGGACTAGCATATTTGAAAGCCCACAGCCTTCCAATTGTATTGAAAGCAGATGGTTTGGCTGCAGGTAAGGGTGTGGTCATTGCCCAGACCACCGAAGAAGCCTTGTTCACTTTTGAAGACATGTTACAAGCTGAACGTTTTGGTGCAGCGAGTGAAAGAGTTGTGGTAGAGCAATTTTTAGCAGGGGTTGAAATGAGTGTTTTTGCACTGACTGACGGAAGAGATTATGTGCTTTTGCCAGAGGCAAAAGATTATAAGCGAATCGGAGAAGGCGATGAAGGTCCCAATACCGGAGGGATGGGCGCAGTAAGCCCCGTTCCTTTTGCTGACGAGATTTTCATGGAAAAAGTAATCCAAAAAGTCGTGAAACCCACTATTGACGGGTTGTACAAGGAGGGGTTGGTCTACAAAGGATTTGTATTTTTTGGATTGATTAATGTTAGTGGGGAGCCTTTTGTAATCGAATACAACTGCAGAATGGGTGATCCTGAAACTGAGGTGGTAATGCCAAGGTTAAAATCAGACCTGATCGATCTTTTTCTCAAGATGGAAAGTGGAGGCCTTGATGAAGTTGAGGTAAAAATTGATGAAAGAGCTGCTGCTACAGTGGTGCTGGTAAGTGGTGGTTATCCTGGCGATTTTCAGAAGGGAAAAACCATCAAAGGTTTGAATGAACAATTTTCCACAAATACCCTTGTTTTTTATGCAGGAATTTCTGCAAAAGGAGATGAATTGGTGACCAGTGGAGGAAGGGTAGCTGCAATCACTTCATATGGAAATACAATCACCGATGCAGTCGCTTCATCAATAGCAGCTATTGATAAAATTGAATTCGATGGAATGGCTTTCCGCAGGGATATTGGCTATGAATTCAAAAAATAAGTTAAGGCTAAAAAAGCTGATTGTTTATTGGGTTATTTAGTTGAAATTTGTAGGGACTTAAAACAGACAACACATGGGATTATTCTCTTGGTTTACACAAGATATAGCCATCGACCTCGGCACAGCAAATACACTCATCATCCACAATGATGAGATAGTGGTAAATGAGCCTTCAATTGTTGCATTGGACAGAAACAATCCAAAGCAATTGTTGGCAGTGGGGAAAAAGGCCTTGCTGATGCATGAAAAAACGCATGAAAGCATCAGGACGGTACGTCCACTTAAAGATGGAGTTATTGCAGATTTCAATGCAGCAGAATTGATGATCAGAGAAATGATCAAATTAATTTATCCTAAAAAGCCATTGTTTCCACCGAGTTGGAAAATGATGATATGTATACCATCTAGTATTACTGAAGTAGAGAAAAGAGCTGTAAGGGATAGTGCTGAACAAGCAGGAGCAAAAGAAGTATATCTCATCCATGAACCCATGGCAGCAGCATTGGGTATTGGTATCGATGTTACAGAACCAATTGGAAACATGATTATTGATATTGGTGGTGGTACAACTGGCATTACTGTAATTGCATTGGCGGGTATTGTTTGTGATCAATCAATCAGGATTGCAGGTGATGAATTTACAGCTGATATCATGGAAGCCTTACGTCGATACCACAGTTTATTGATTGGTGAAAGGACGGCTGAACAAATCAAGATTCATGTTGGTGCAGCAATGAAGGATTTAGAAAATCCACCAGATGATATGCCAGTAAATGGTCGAGATCTTGTTACAGGTATTCCAAAACAGATCATGGTTAGCTATCAAGAGATTGCTGAAGCGCTTGATAAATCTATTTTCAAAATTGAAGAGGCGATATTGAAAGCCTTGGAAACTACACCTCCAGAGCTTGCTGCAGATATTTACAGAAGAGGTTTATACATAACTGGCGGTGGTTCATTGTTGAGAGGATTAGACAAACGTCTTTCTCAAAAAATTAAATTACCAGTTCATGTAGCTGAAGATCCGCTAAAGAGTGTGGTGCGTGGAACTGGCATCGCATTAAAAAATTATTCGAACTTCCCTTTCATCATGAGATGATCTGGATAAAAAAACACAAGGAGCAGGTTCTCCATGCGTAACGTTTTTTTATTTCTTAGACGCTATTCCGTATTCATTATTTTTTTGGTGATGCAGGTCATTGCATTGTCAATGCTGTTTACAGACAACCGTTTTCACAATTCTGTTTTGGGAATGGTTACAAATGAGGTGGCAGGAAGCATTAATAATCGGGTAGATCGTGCAGAGGAATTTCTTTCTTTGAGTGAGCAAAATAAAAAGTTAAGAGAGCAAAATGCACAACTGCTTTCGCTTTTGCCAAGTGGAAGCTTAATGCCTGATAGTGCGTTGCAATTGGTGACTGACACTTTCAGGCTGGATTCGATAAAGCAATACAGACAATATCAGTATTTCTCAGCTAAAGTCATTTCGAATTCTGTTTTTCAGCAACAAAACTATCTTGTTTTGCATCGAGGAACAGCTCAAGGAGTTGAGCCGAATATGGCTGTTGTATCTGTTGATGGTATTGTGGGGACAGTCGTGCATGTTTCTCAAAATATGTCTATTGTGATGAGTTTATTGAACCGTCAATCTAAAGTAATTGCTACTTTGAAGAAAGGTAGTGGTCTCGGTGAAGTTGGCTGGGATGGTAAAGACCCCAGGTATCTTGTGCTGACAAAAATCCCAAAAACCGTCGTTGTCAAACAGGGTGATACAGTTGTCACGAGTCCATATTCAGATAAATTTCCACCTGGCTTACCCATTGGGACGGTGCACAGGGTTGAACAGGATCAGGAAACCAATACATATATCTTATTGGTCAAAACTGCAGTTGATTTTTACAATGTTCAACATGCGTATGCTGTAAAAAACATTTTGCAGGATGAAATGGAAGAATTAAAAAAGAAGATGAACAAAGAATGAATCTTGTCATAAAAAATATAATCCGGTTCATTTTAATTATGGCAGTCCAGCTCTTTGTGCTGAACAATGTGCCACCGTTACATCAGTTTATTGTGCCTTATTTCTATTTTGTATTTATTCTTTGGCTTCCTTTTAAAATTACCCGAACTGCGCTGCTCTTTGTTGCTTTTGCAGTAGGGTATTTCACTGATATGTTTTACAAGACTCCAGGCTTACATCTGGCTGCTTGTGTTTTAATCGCCTATGTGCGACCTCCATTTATTCAATTGCTCTTGCCTAAAGAAGCAACAGAGTGGGGCAACGAAGAGCCTTCCAGAAAGACAATGGGACAAGTTCCTTATATGACATACATTGTAGCCATGACACTTCTTCATCATTTTTATTTGATTTTAATGGAGTGGCTTCAATTTGGAAGTTTCTTTTACTTCAGCGGAAAGTTGATTGCAACAACGGTGGTCAGTTTGTTGCTCATTATGATTGCAGATCTTTTACTAAATCGAAATACTAGAACACGTTAACACTGCAATTGCTTAATTTTGTCTTGAAATCGTGCGTCAAACATGCCTGCATTTAACCAGTCGAGACAAAACTTCATTCGTATCCTTTTTCTGGTATCATTTATTGTATTGATCCTGCGTTTGCTATTTTTACAACTGGGTCCCAATAAATACGATTTGCTGGCATTGGATAATGCAGTCAGCAAGAAAATCATCTATCCCGACCGAGGAATTATTTTTGATAGAAAGGGAAAGTCAATCTTAGAAAATACACTTACCTATGATTTGATGATCAATCCAACCCAACTCAAAGGAATGGATACGCTTGGTATGTGTAAAATTCTCAACATCAGTGTTGATGCATTTAAAGAAAGAGTTGTGGGAGCTATTCTAAAGAATGGCAGATACAGGCCCTCTGTTTTTGAAGGCTCACTTGCCGTTGAAACTTTTGTGCAACTTCAAGAAAATATATTTCGGTTTGAACCAGGTTTCTTTTTGCAAGAGCGTCCCATACGTTCTTATCCTTTCAAAGCTGCAGCACATATCCTGGGTTATGTAGGAGAAGTGGATTCCAATATTTTGAAAAAGACCAATTATTATTACCAGATGGGTGATTATATGGGTCTAAGCGGATTGGAGAGGTATTATGAAAATATTTTAATGGGTCAAAGAGGTGTGCGTTATCAAATCAAAGACAATAAAAATAGAATTGTAGGTTCATATGAGAAAGGGCTATATGATTCTGTTGCAATTGCAGGGCGAAACCTCAACACCTATATTGATATTGATGTTCAGGTACTGGCAGAAAGATTGCTCAAAAACAAATTAGGCGCAATTGTGGCAATTGAGCCACAAACTGGGGGCATCATAGCAATGGCAAGTGGTCCCACTTATGATCCTAACCAACTTACAGGTAACCAAAGGAAAAATAATTTTTCCTGGATGTTGCGGGATACAGCTCGTCCCTTGTTCAACAGAGCCATCAAAGGTCAATATCCTCCAGGCTCAACCATTAAGCCCGCAGGTGCTCTTATTGCTTTGGATGAAGGTGTAATTACTCCAGAGTACGGACTGGGTTGCAGTGGCGCCTATTTTGGTTGCAGAAGGCCAATTAAATGCACACATGAAAATCCGGGTCACGCTTCCAATTTGCGATTGGCTTTATCAAACTCATGCAACAGTTATTTTTCACACATTTATCGACTCGCAGTAGATAATCCAAGATTGAATGGTACTACAAATGGATATCTCAAATGGAAGCAATACATGAATTCATTTGGGTTGGGTGTGAAATTAGGTGTTGATCTTCCAAGTGAGGATAAGGGACTGATTGCAGATACCAGTTTTTATAATCGATTGTACAATAGGTCTTGGAGTTCATGTACAAATGTTTTCTTGGGAATTGGACAAGGTGAAATGCAGGCTACCCCTCTGCAAATGGCTAATATGATGTGTATCATTGCTAACAAAGGATATTATTATACTCCACATTTTGTCAAATCACTTGAAGCACAAACAGAAGAAGATACTGTTTTAAATGCATTTAAAGATCGTCATCAGGTAACCAATATACCTTCTGAAATTTATGATATTGTTCAACTGGCTATGCAGGATGTAACAGAATCAGGAACTGGACGAGTTGCGAAGATTGAAGGAGTTTCCGTAGCCAGTAAAACAGGAACCGCTGAAAACTATGGTATAATTTATGGCAAAAGAGAGAAACTGAAAGATCATTCATGGTTTGTGTGTTTTGCTCCAAGAGAGAATCCCAAAATTGCTGTAGCAGTAATTGTTGAGAATGCGGGGTTTGGTGCAACTTGGGCGGGACCAATGGCGGGGTTGATCATGGAGAAGTTTTTGAAGGATACACTTTCTGCCAGCAGGTGGAAAGAAGTAGAGCGTATTGAAAGCCAGGAAATCATTCTACCAATTGTAAAATCCAAACGCAACAGATTAGACTCACTCAAGCGTGAGCGTATGCGTAAGCAACAGATTAGGGTGATTGCGAACAAACCAAATGAAAGCGATAAGAAAAGAAAAGAGACCGCAACCATCCGTTTACCTTTTTATGCATTAAAGCCAAGTGATGAAGAACAATTCGTTTGAAATTTCAAAGGGAATTGACTGGACGCTCATTGGTGTCTATGTATTGCTTGTGCTCACAGGTATTGCAAGCATATTTGCCACCACTTACCGTGATGAAGCGATAATAAAGGGATTTCTTTCATTGAATACTGATTACAGCAGACAGCTCCTTTATTTTTTGGTTTGTATTGTTATTGGTTCATTTATTTTATTGACAGATAGTAAATTCTATACAGCAACAGCCAATATTCTTTATGTTTTTGGCATTGTACTTCTGGTTCTGGTTTTTCCATTTCATACAGAAATTAAAGGAACAAAGTCCATCATCAGGTTTTCGGGATTTCAACTTCAACCTGCAGAACTCTGTAAAATATTTGTGAACCTGGCTTTGGCAAAATATTTGTCATCACCAGATATCAACTTCAAAAAGCTAAAATCACAATTGATTGCTGCTGCTTTAGTATTGGTGCCTGCAGTGATGGCCATCATGCAAAGTGAAACTGGACTAGCACTTGTCTATTTTTCTTTTTTTCTTGTAATGTATAGAGAAGGGTTGCCTTCTGCCATCCTGGTCATTGGGTTTTCAATTGCTATCCTTGTGATACTCACCTTACTTATTGATCAAAATATTTTAGCCATTATTCTCACTGTTGTTGCCGCAGGAGTAATCTATGAACTCAAACGTCAAATAAAAAGAAAGCGGTCATTACTTTTTTTGATAATTGGAATCTGGGCCTTGGCTGTGGGAATACAACGTTTTGCAATTCCCTATTTTTTCAATGATGTATTGAAGCCCTATCAGGTTCAACGAATATATGCAACAGTAGGAAAGGACATGGAGATTGATGAATCCGCAATGTCTGAACAGGATATTAAAAAAATGGCAGAAAAGAAAAAGGCTGGAAACTATAATGTAAAGCAAAGTAAAATTGCCATTGGTTCAGGTGGCTTTTGGGGAAAAGGATTGATGAAGGGAACACAAACAAGATATGATTTTGTGCCAGAGCAGAGAACTGACTTTATATTTTGCACAATTGGCGAGGGGTATGGTTTTATTGGAAGCTTATATTTATTAGGACTTTATCTTTTTATGCTTTTCAGGATTGTAAATATTGCTGAACGCCAGAGAAGTGCTTTTAGTCGCGCTTACGCTTATGGCGTTGCTTCTGTATTATTCTTCCATATTTTTATCAATATTGGAATGACAATTGGTATAGTTCCTGTAATTGGAATTCCATTGCCCTTTTTGAGCTATGGTGGAACTGCCTTGGTAACATTTACAGTCCTTTTGTTTATTCTTATTCGCTTGGATGCCGATAGGCAAATGATTCTAAGATAAATCTGCATGAAAATAATTCCACTTTCAGAAGGTGCCTTCACCATAGACCAAACAAAAGTGTTTGTGCCCTTTGACGTTCAAAAAGACAACTTGCAGGAAAGACCAAGAGGAAGTTTGCTTGTTGAGATACAACCTTTTCTTATCATCACCCAACAGGAGGTTATTTTGTTAGATGCTGGTCTGGGGTTTTCAAAAAATGGCGTGTTGCAACTATATGAAAATCTTGCAGAACATGGATTTACTTCTCATGATGTTACAAAAGTTTTGATGAGTCATTTGCACAGAGACCATGCAGGTGGATTGACGTTGTTAAATGCTTATCATCAAACCTGGCATCTGTCATTCCCTAATGCTGTTCATTATATACACGAACAAGAATTACATTATGCCTTATATGGCAACAATGTTTCTTATGACGCGGAAAAACTAAAGGTGTTGGAGCAGCATGAAAAAGTTGTATTGTTGCCCGATGCAGGTGTTATTGATGGGTATATTCATCATCAATTTTCTGGAGGTCACTCACCATTTCATCAGGTATTTTGGATACATGAAAAAAATGAAATTGCTTTTTTTGGAGGGGATGAAGCTCCTCAGTTGCAACAAATGAAAACAAAGTTCATTGCAAAATATGATCATGATGGAAAGCTTGCCATGGAGTGGAGACAAATTTGGTGGGAACAAGCTAAACTTGAAAAATGGAAAGTTTTATTCTATCATGATATCACAACTCCAAGTATTGATCCCTAACAAATTAGTAGTGTATAAAATAAATTTTATATATATTAGATATCAATATGTATTAATATGTATCTGAGGACTACTTGGAATAGTAAATAAAATAAAAAAGGCTAGCCCTGAAAAGAGCCAGCCGTTGCTAACCTATGAAAAACACCAGGTTAAAATTACATTAAAAATTCAAATTAGAAACCTTTTTTTCGGGACTCAATTTGCTTTTTTTCCGCCTGACGCTTCTGAAATTCCTTTCTTACCAATGATTTAAATTCATCTTCGGCCCCAAAAACCTTAGTTGCTCTTTCTTGGCTAACTACTTTACCGAAATCATCTCTGTATTTCTTTCGTACATCCAGCATCTTTTGCTGACGATCAAGGTTGTCTTTATAGTCTTTTCCTTGGGCAACCTGCTTTAGGTCGTTTCTGTACTGATTGAATATTGGCCAGAACTTTTGGGCTTCCTGAGGATTCAGGTTTAATTCTTTTGTAATAAAGGCCAATTCCATTGCCTGAATTTTCTTTATTTCAGCAACTCTTGCATCTCTATCCGGACGTTGAGGCTGGGCCTGAAGAGTTGAAACAATAAAGAGAGTTGAAAGAAATGATAAAATAGTTTTCATTTTGATATAGTTAGACGTATCGTTAATTCATCAAATTTGGATCTTCACTTTTCATGATATCTATATAATTAGATATTTCAGTTTCTGGTATTTCTGTCAGTAATTCGCTAATCACTTTGGCGTCCATCTGAACAAGCAAAGATTGTGAGTCAGCCATCACTGTTTCCAGCTCATCATCTTCCTCTATCATATCAGCCTCACTCAAATAAAGCGCAAAGGCATCAGTTGAAATCATAGTATTTCCATTCAACTTACCAATTGTACTTTTATCAGTATTGCTGAAAAAGAGGGTAGCAAACGTAGCAATTATTCCAATAACTGAAGCTGCTGCAGCATATTTTAACACAGCTTTTAAGCCAAACAAGGGAACAACTTTTGCCTTTTTTGGAGCAATGTCAACATTGAATTGACTCAGGTAGCCTTCTGGCACTGAAAAGGGGTTTTCTTTTTTCAGGGATTGCATAAATGGACTAAGTTCTTCATTGTCAAGATTTTGCACTTTAATTCTCTCCATAATTCTGGAGGAGAATTTTTGGAAATAATCCTCCTGTGCCTCAAAAGGGGTGTTTTTGGGCAAATCCGCGACAATTGGACTTATCGATGTCAGTTCTAACAATATGTCTTGTTGTTCTTTCATCACAGATTAGACTTAGTTAGGTTCAGTAAGTTTAATGATTGAGTATATATTCTTCTATCTTTTTAACAGCGTGGTGGTAGCTTGCTTTTAGGGCACCTACTGAAGTTTCCAGTATTTCGCTCATTTCTTCATAAGGCATCTCTTCAAAATACCTTAAATTAAATACAACTCTTTGTTTTTCAGGGAGTTGCTGTATGGCCAACTGAAGTTTCCAGATTGCTTTTTTCTCGTCAAAATCTTTTTCGCCATGAAGTTTATTTTCAAGGGTTTCACTCACATCATCAAATGAAACAGAAGATCTTCTTTTTGCCTGATCTAAAAAGGTGAGGGATTCGTTTGTGGCAATTCTATAGAGCCATGTAAAAAGTTTTGCGTCTTCTCTGAATTGGTCCAAAGCGTTCCAGGCCTTGATGAATACATTTTGCATTACATCGTCAGCATCTGTATGGCTAACAACAAGTCTTCTGATTTGCCAGTAAATTCTTTCTTGATACCTTTTTACAATGGCAGTAAAAACCTGTTCTTTGTTTTTGTCTTCTTTAAACAACCGAACAAGTTCAATATCATTCAGATCATTTAGCATGATTAAGCACGCTTTCTTGAAATGGCTTTTTCTACTGCTGCTACTATATTTTCAGTCTCTAACCCATATTTTTTGAGCAATTCAGTGGGCTTTCCACTTTCACCAAATGTATCTTGGGTGCCAATCATTTCAATTGGAATAGGAAAGTGTTTGGTTGCTGTTTGTGCAATGCTATCACCCAAACCTCCAATTACATTGTGTTCCTCAGCAGTTACGGCACAACCAGTTTTTTTGATTGAATTTAATACTGCTGCTTCATCCAATGGTTTGATGGTATGAATATTGATTACATCTGCATGAATACCTTTCTCTTTTAGCACTTTTGCTGCTTCTATCGATTTCCAAACCAGGTGTCCACAAGCAAAAATGCTGACATCATTTCCTTCAGCCAGCTGTTGTGCTTTTCCAATCACAAATGGCTCATCAGGATTAGTGAATACTGGCCAAACTGGTCTTCCAAATCTTAAATAAACAGGTCCCTCAAAATCGGCAATGGCTAAAGTAGCAGCCTTAGTTTGATTATAATCGCAGGGCACAATTACAGTCATACCGGGAAGCATTTTCATGAGTCCGATATCTTCCAAAATTTGGTGGGTTGCACCATCTTCACCTAGGGTTAAACCTGCATGTGATGCACAGATTTTTACGTTCTTGCCGGAGTAAGCAACGGATTGTCTGATTTGATCATAAACCCTTCCCGTGGAGAAGTTAGCAAAGGTTGTAGTAAATGGAATTTTACCTCCAATTGTTAAACCTGCTGCAATACCAATCATGTTGGCTTCTGCAATTCCGCATTGAATGAATCTTTCAGGAAACGCTTTGATAAATGCATTCAGTTTTAACGAACCAGCAAGGTCTGCTGTAAGGGCAACAACATTTGGGTTTGTCTGACCTAGTTCAAAAATACCATCTCCAAATCCACTTCTGGTGTCTTTTTGTCCCGTTACTTGAATTGCATCTAACATTTTCTAAATATTTGACGCAAAGTAACACCAATTCGCCCTTTAATTTTGAGTGAAGGGGTTAAAATTTTCTGATTAATTTAAACGGAATGCTCTTAAGTCGAGGTGGGTTGGTAGATCTTTGATGTATTGTTCCCATTTCCATGCACTTGTCATGATGTCCTTGATGGTATATTTTGGTTCCCAACCCAGGTCTTTTCTCGCTTTTTCATTGTTGGCATAGATCGCCACAACATCCCCAGCTCTTCTTTTTCCAACACGGTAATTCAATTTTACACCTGTGTTTTCTTCAAAAGCTTTAATTGCTTCAAAAACAGAGATTCCGTTTCCGGATCCAATATTGTAAGCGATGCAGTTTGTTTTGTTTTTCTTTTCTATGATGTAATTCAATGCAAGCGTATGGGCATGCGCCAAGTCGCAAATATGAATCAAATCTCTGATGCAAGATCCATCAGGTGTTGGATAATCATCTCCAAATACCACAAGTTCATTCAACTTCCCAATAGCAGTCTGTGTAATTACAGGAGCAAGATTCTGTGGTTTATCAATTGGAAGTTCTCCAATGAGTGCAGTAGGATGTGCACCTGCTGGGTTAAAATAACGCAGCAGTACTGCGTTTACTTCCACATTGGCGACAGTAAGTGCTTCAATCATTTGTTCACCCATCTGCTTGGTAAGTCCGTATGGCGAAGCCGCTTCTTTTTTTGGTGTTTCTTCGGTAACAGGTATTTGATCTGGATTACCATATACTGTACAGGATGAAGAAAAAACGAAATTTTTTACTTTAAATTCTTCCATGCAACGCATGACATTGACCAATGAAGTGAGGTTGTTGTGAAAATAAAGCAATGGTTTTTCAACCGACTCTCCCACTGCTTTATACGCTGCAAAATGGATAACACCTGCTATTTCATCATTCTCCTCAAAAATAGCTCTGGTCTCATCGAAATTGCAGAGATCAACTTTGTAGTTTTTTATTTTTTTACCTGTAATCTGTTCAATCCCTTCCAACATTCCTGGGGTCGATCTTGAATTGTTATCTGCAGAAATAACATCATATCCATTTTCAATAAGATCCACAATGGTATGCGATCCAATATATCCTGTGCCTCCAGTTACCAATACAAGTTTCTTCATTGTTGAATTAATTGATCAGGTCCATTAGGTATTTCCCATATCCACTTTTCAAAAGTGGTGTTGCAAGTTTTACCAATTGCTCAGTATTGATGAATCCTTTTCTCCATGCAATTTCTTCTATACAGGCAATCTTAATGCCTTGTCTTTGTTCGATGACTTGTATAAATTGAGAGGCTTGCATCAAAGAATCAAATGTGCCTGTATCCAACCAGGCAGTACCTCTGTCGAGTACTGATACATGCAGTTTGCCACTTTTAAGGTAGGCCAGATTGACATCAGTTATTTCATATTCTCCTCTTGGGGACGGTTGTATGTTTTTGGCAATCTCCACCACATTGTTGTCGTAGAAATAAAGTCCAGGTACAGCAAATTTACTCTTAGGGTTTATAGGTTTTTCTTCAATGGAAATGGCTTTCATTTGATCATCAAATTCAACCACACCATATCTTTCAGGATCACTTACTTGGTAAGCATAAACAATACCACCATCAGGATTAGAGTTTTTCTCCAAGGTTTTTCCCAAACCCATGCCATAAAATATATTATCTCCCAAAACCAATGCACAAGAGTCGTTGCCGATAAAATCTTCACCAATCACAAATGCCTGTGCCAATCCATTAGGGATGGCCTGCTCTGCATAGCTAAAATTCAATCCAAGATGACTGCCATCTCCAAATAATTTCTGGAACTGAGGCAGGTCTTGAGGTGTGGAAATAATCAAAATATCCTTGATGCCAGAAAGCATTAAAGTGGACAAAGGGTAGTAAATCATGGGCTTATCATAGACCGGCATGATTTGCTTGCTGATGGCATAAGTAATAGGGTAAAGTCTGGTGCCGGAACCTCCGGCTAAAATGATGCCTTTCATGTGTTTTATTATGGGGACAAAGATGCAGTTTTTTTTAACAAAATGGAAGCTTGTTAACATGGAGGTAACATACAGGTTACAATTGGTTAACCACTAGCTAACACCCTATTAACGCTGTCATTGTTCCTTTGCATCACAATGAGAGTTATGCAAATAAGGAATTTTAATAAACTGTTGTTCCTCACTTTTTTCAGCCTATTGCTGACGGCTGCATCATTTGGACAATCGGTTAAGGTGTCTGGAAAGGTCATCAATACTAAAAATGAACCTGTTGCTGGGGCATCAATCATTATTGAGGAATTAAAAAGGACAGTTGTCGCTAATTTGGATGGTCAGTTCGACATTACTATAGAGGCTGGAAAAAAATACACATTTACTGTTTCCAGTGTAGGATACAACACTAAAGTGGTTTCGGATATAGAAATTGGAGTGAATGCTGATAACACAGTAACCATTGTTCTGGAACCACAATCCAAAAACAGTGAAGCCATTGTAATCAGATCAACCCGTCGTCAAGAAAGTACAGTCGCGCTACTTACTTTCCAAAGAACAAATACTGCACTTTCAAGTGGCTTGGCTGCTGATTTCATCAGAAGGACACCTGATAAAAACACGGGTGAAGTCTTGAAGCGTGTAAGTGGTGCTGCTATACAAGACAATAAGTTTGTGATTGTGAGAGGCTTGAGTGATAGATACAATTCGGCTATGCTCAACTCCGCACTTCTACCTAGTAGTGAACCTGACAAAAAAGCTTTTTCATTCGATATGTTCCCTGCTGCTTTAATTGATAATATTGTTATCAATAAAACAGCAACGCCAGAATTTACAGGAGAATTTTCTGGAGGGTTGGTCCAGGTGAATACAAAGGATATTCCAAGCAAAGATGTAATTACTGTTGGATTTGGACTAGGATACAACAACCAATCAACCTTTAGAGACTTTACAAGTAACAGAAGAAATAAATATGATTGGTTAGGTTTTGATGATGGCACAAGAAATATTCCAGATAGTTTTCCTGCAACAGCACAGATCTATCGAGCACTTGGTAAGGATGCTGCAGGATTGAATAAGCAAATTGAGTTGACACAGCAGTTTAGAGGTGACGTTTATGTCCCTGTTACAGTAAAAGCTGCACCAATCAAGACTTTCAACTTCACTTACGCGCAGAACCATAAATTAAAGAACGGTGCTAATCTGGGAACACTGGTTGCTATCAACTACAGAAACTCAATGTTAATTTATGATGTAGAAAAAGCATTTTATGAAGCTGATGGTTCTCCAGTTTTCAATTACACTGATAAGCAAAACAGATACCAAACCAATCTTGGTGGTATCATCAATATTGCTTGGGTAAAGGGAAAAAACAAAATTGCTTTCAAGAACCTCTTCAATCAGTTGTATGAAGACAACTATTATACAAGAGAAGGGTTCAATACAAACAGAAGAAATGATATTCAATTCTATTCTTCTTATTTGAATCAACGTAGCTTATTCAGTTCACAGTTGGAAGGAGAGCATCAGCTGACTGCCAGAGGTATAAAATTCAAGTGGAATGGTAATGCCGGTTTGAACTGGAAAAGACAGCCAGATCTCAGAAGTGCTTTATATGCCAGAGCAATCGATACTGATGAACCATTTGAAATTGATCCAGATGACACCAGGAGATTTTATTCCGATTTGAAAGATTATAGCGCTGGTGGAGGTGGACAATTTATCATCCCAATGAACTGGGGTGGTAAGGATAAGCAAACCTTAAAATTTGGTGGATCTACACTTGCAAGGATGCGTGATTTTAGGAGTCGCATTTTCAGGTACAACATCACCAACTTTAATTCCTTTGTTGCCTCAAATGCCTTTAAACCAATTGACAGAGCCTTTTTCTATGATAACATGGGTAATTCAGGATATATCTTAGAAGAATTTACCAATAACTCTGACCGATATTTTGGATTGTCTGTGTTGAATGCGGCATATGGAATGATGGACAATAAGTTTGGTGATTTCAGAGTAATATGGGGACTTCGTGCAGAGAATTTTCAACAATTGCTTACCTCTAAAGAGCAAACTGGAAACAGAAGTGTAAGACTAACTGAAAAATGGGATTTCCTTCCATCAATCAACGTGTTGTTGAACGTAGGTGATAAACAAAACCTCAGGGCATCTGCAAGCAGAACAGTCGCGAGACCTGAATTCAGGGAATTAGCGGAGTTTGCCTTCTTTGATTATGAAATGAACTATGGAGTTAAGGGAGATAGTGCACTAAAAAGGACATCTATATTAAACTACGACCTGAGATATGAAATCTATCCAAAGGCTGGTGAAGCGATTACATTCGGTGCTTTCTATAAAGAGTTTACTGATCCAATTGAGTTCAGACTTGATCCAGGTAGTAACGCTGATACAAGAAGATATTTTTATCAAAACGCGTTGAGTGCAAAAACATTAGGTTTTGAAATTGAATTGAGAAAAGGCTTAGAATTTATTTCACCAGCATTAAAACCACTAAGCTTCTTTGGAAACTATACATATCTCAGATCTGAAGTTCTATTCAATGATTTGAGTGCCGATAGTAAAACTATCAAAGCGAATCGTCCATTGCAAGGTCAATCTCCTTACTTACTCAATGCTGGTTTACAATACACCAGTGATATGTTCAATGCTTCGGTATTGTACAATAGGGTTGGTCAGCGATTGACGCTAGTAGGAAATGAAGAGTTCCCCAACGTATACGAGCGTCCGAGAAATCAAGTAGATATCCAGTTGTCTAAAAAAGTATTAGATGGTCAGGGTGAGATCAGAATCAATTTCCAAGACATCCTCAACAACGCATTCTATTTCTATGAAAATGTAAATGAGAATACAGGCTTCCAAGAAGGAGTTGACAGATTGTTCAACTCCTACAAGCAGGGAAGTACAATTACAGTAGGATTTACTTACGACTTCAATATTGGCAAGAAAAAATAAAAAAGATAAAAACCTCAATTATGAAAAGAATCGTACTTGGTTTGATGGCGTTCACGATGCTTTCGCTAAGCTCTTGCATCAAAGTGAATTTTGATGAAACCATCAACAACAACAACACTGGCGGGGGAAATGGGACAGATCCTCAAGATCCTGCTGCTAATGGTGGACTTATTCAAGGTATCATCAACAAAAGTTATTATTTGCCAAAGGGCAAGTATACTTTGAAAGGATACGTATATGTAACAGAAGGTAACACACTAACTATTGCCCCAGGTTCTGTTATTGTTAGTGATATTACTGAGAAAGGAGCCCTCATCATTGAAAGGGGTGCTAAGTTGATTGCTGACGGAAGATCAGCTTCACCAATTGTATTTACAAGTGGTAAGCCAATTGGTCAGAGAACACCAGGTGACTGGGGAGGAATTATCATGTTGGGTAAGGCACCAACAAACAGGCCATTAGATCCAGCTCCAGTAATTGAAGGTGGTGTGGGTAGAAAATATGGTGGTACAGATCCTAATGATGATAGTGGTATTTTGAGGTTTGTAAGAATCGAATTTGCGGGTATTGCTGCTGAACCTGGATCTGAAATCAATGGTTTGACTTTAGGTGGAGTGGGTTCTGGTACTATCATTGAAAATGTACAGGTGTCATTTGGTAACGATGATGCGTTTGAATTTTTCGGTGGGACAGTGAATTGTAAGAATTTGATTGCTTTTGTAACAGCAGATGATGATTTCGATTTTGATTTCGGTTATCAAGGTAGAATTCAATATGGTATTGCTTGTCGTAAGCCTGACTTTGTAGATGGCGGTGATGCTGGTAATGGTATTGAGTGTGATAATGATGGAACTGGTTCTGCAGCAACTCCAGTAACAAGACCTCAATTGAGTAACTTTACTTTTGTTGGTCCAAATAACGCAACTGGTACTGCGGCTAACCATAATTTTGGTCTTAGATTTAGAAGAGCAACTCAATTTGTATTGAGAAACTCAATTATAATCGGATGGCAGAAAGGTGGATTTTCAATGGAGTCAGCAGCAACTGCTAATGCCTATGTTGCTGGTACTTCTGAATACAGAAATAATCTTTTGCATTCTAATACAGCTGCTGCAACTTATCGTGGTGATGCTAATGCTTTAGCGGTAATCACTGCTGCAGCGCTACAAACAAAAGCAGAATCTGAAGGTTGTCTTACTCTTGCAAATGCTGATGATGCACAACTTACTTTACCTTATTATTCAACTAGTCCAAATTTTCTTCCTAAAACAGGTTCGCCTGCACTTACTGGAGCTAGCTATACTGGTATGAATGCTTTCTTTACAACTGGAACATTCAGGGGTGCTATGGGTACTACAAACTGGACAACTGGTTGGACAAACTGGGATCCACAGGCCACAGCCTACTAAACATAATCAACTTAAAAATAAAAAAGAGCTGCAGGTGCAGCTCTTTTTTTATTGGTTGTATATATAAGCAATTTCAAAAGGTTGTTTTCTTATTTCCTTTGGTGTCCAGCCTATTCCTCTCTTTTTTCTTTGCGGCGTGGGCTCACAAATAGTAAATTTTTTATTTTCTATATCAATAGTTAAGCCTTTTTGTTTGGGTAATTGAACTGCTACGTTAACATGTTCAGGATAGGAAATAATTGCCATAGGCAAGTTGTATAGCTCTTTTACTAATAGAAAAAAAAGCGCTGATCGATCTTCACAATCACTAGAGTTATATACTAGTGTTTCCTCTGCAGATAGTCTTTTCTCTCTTCCGAAAAGCCTTGTATCTGTTTCAAACTCAAAGCCGTCTCTTACAAAAATCATGATGTATTGAACTCCTTCTTCTATTGATAAATTTTTGGTTTTTGTTTTTAATTCAGGTATAAGTTTGTTGTAAGCAATTTCGCTAAAGGGAATATTAAATTGGTATCTGTATTCAGTTACAGGGTAATTGGTAAAATAATCCTGTATTTCGGGATTTACTAAAATGCTGTAGGATTCTTTTTTATGCTTGTATTGAAATGAAACATTTTTAACAGCATAAGATTCTTTTTGAAATGATGGCAGGTAGTCAATTGTATATTGAAAGTTCCTGCCCGTATCAGGGAGGTTGATTTTCTTTTGAATAAATTTTTCCTGACCAAAATTGATTTGATAACCATAGTCATGGTAATTGAGGCAGATGTATTGTTTTCCGCTTATAATTTTGTTGGGCAGATTATATACAGTATCAACCGATTTAATATAGAGTAGTATTTTATCATTTGAAGTAAAAATTACAGGTTCGAACCCTGTGATTGCTAATAATAAATATTTTGTCAATGTATATTGAGTATAATCAATGTATTTTGAGTTGACTTGTTCAGCAATTCTTCTGATTAATTGATATACAAGCCAGTCCGGTAGTTTGTAATTTTTTTGAATTAACTCAATATTTTGTTTTAAGCTAGAAATATTAGCAATCAAGGAATCATAATTTATTTCTTGTTGGTTCTTTATTTTGTGCACTGTATATTGTACCTGTTGTCTTTCAATACCAATGTTGATTGAGCTCCCTAAAAAATTAATACTTAAAGTGTCTTTTGGAATGGAGCTTTGAGCATAACTCAAATGAGTTAAGGACAAACTTATAATGGCAATAAGTAGGTATTTTATTTTTGCTCGATTCTTCATTCTACATTTAAATTAACATAAATTTCATTTTGAACCTTTAAACTAGCTGTTCTCCTTTTTTATATTGCATTATGGCTAAAGCAAGTTTTTTGCCCAGGGATATCAGTTGGCTCAGTTTTAATGCACGTGTATTACAGGAAGCAAACGATAAATCTGTTCCGTTGAAAGACAGAATTAGATTTCTAGGGATTTTTTCCAATAATTTGGATGAGTTTTTCAGGGTGAGGGTGGCCACCTTAAAAAGGATGCATGAGTTGGGTGGTACCTCTAAGAAATTGAATATGCATCTGGAAGATTATCCTGTAGAAATTCTTAATGAATTAATGCATATTGTACTCCAGCAGCAAAGTGAGTTTGATAGAATTTGGGTGAGTATTCAAATTGAGCTAAGAAAGAATAAAATTTTTCTCAAAAATGAGAAACAGCTCAATAAAGAACAAAGAGTATTTGTAGTCGACTATTTTGAGCAAGAGGTTCGTTCCAACATTATTCCTTTGATGGTAGAGTCTATACCTGAAATGCCTTATCTGAGGGATAAGAGCATTTATCTTGGAGTAGTAATGCGACAAAAGAAATCTGCCTATAAACAAAAGTATGCACTTATTGAAGTTCCCTCAAAATCACTTGGTAGGTTTGTTATTCTGCCAAGTTCAGGATCTGAAACGCATATCATTTTACTTGAGGATATTATCAGGGCAAACCTACCGTATATTTTTTCTTATTTCGGCTACGATCAGTTTGATGCGCATATTTTTAAAGTAACAAAGGATGCAGAGCTTGATCTCGATAGTGATATCAGCACATCATTGGTTGAAAAAATGCAGAAAGGATTGAAAAAGCGCAGAAAGGGAAAACCAGTAAGATTTGTATACGATAAGGAAATGGATAGTGGGTTATTGAATTTCCTTACAAGAAAACTAAAACTTGATTCCAAGTCGAGTATCATACCAGGTGGACGTATACATAATTTCAAACATTTCATGGATTTCCCAAATGTTTTTCCTCAGGTAAAGAAAAAGGTGACCTCTTTTGTACATCCTGAACTAAAGAGTTCATTGAGGGTTACAGATGTCATTCAACATAAAGATGTGTTGCTTAATTTCCCTTTTCATTCATTTGGCAAAATCATTGATTTGTTGAGAGAAGCAGCTATTGATCCTGAAGTAGTTTCTATAAGAATAACTGCATATCGACTTGCTTCTGACTCAAAAGTGATAAATGCTCTGATAAATGCGTCTCGAAATGGTAAAAAAGTAGAGGTGATGTTAGAGCTGAAAGCAAGATTTGATGAGGAGGCTAATTTAGCCTGGAAGTCGGTTTTAGAAGAAGAAGGGGTGAAGGTAATATTGGGCATACCCAATATGAAGGTCCATGCAAAAATCTGCGTAATTAAAAAAAGATCAGCTAATAAAACAATTCAGTACGGCTTTGTAAGTACAGGAAATTTAAACGAAAAATCTTCAAATATTTATAGTGATTTCTGTTTACTTACCTCGAACAGAAGTGTAATGGCTGATATCAATCGGATTTTCTATTTTTTAGAAAATCCAATTGCTCATAAAGGAGCATTGCTAGAGTGTAAAACTTTATTGGTGAGCCCTGTGAATATGCGTTCTGAGATCAACAGTTTAATTGACAAGGAAATAAAAGAGGCCAAGAAAGGTAGGACAGCAAAGATAATTTTAAAGTTAAATTCACTCAGTGATGTTACGCTGGTGGAAAAATTGTACCTGGCTGCATCAGAAGGGGTAGAAGTGAAGTTAATTATTCGCGGAATATACTCCCTTAAACGTGTAATAAAAAAAGGTCAAAAGGAGCCATTTGCAATGAGCATTGTTGATCAATACCTTGAACATGGCCGTGTTATGTATTTTTATCAAGGTGGTAAGGAAATGATCTATATTTCTAGTGCAGATTGGATGGTGCGTAATCTAGATCATAGGGTTGAAGCTGCATGTCCTATTTTTGATGAAGAAATAAAACGTGAGATTACAGATATTCTACAAATTCAGTTGGCTGATAATGTTAAGTCGAGAATTTTGGATGTTAATTTTACCAACAACTATGTATCTTCACAGGGTAAGAAAAAAATACGGTCTCAGGCTGAAACCTTCAATTATCTGTATAAAAAACTGTTGCAAATAAATAGTGAAACTCGCGGCAATTGATATTGGGACTAATGCATGTAGGTTATTGATTTCCGAAGTTATTTCTGTTGAGGGTGGTCAAACAAAGTTCAACAAATTAAATCTTGTCAGAATACCACTTCGTTTGGGGTTCGATGTTTTTGAAACGGGGGAGATTTCTAAAGAAAAAAGAGGAATGCTCTTTCAGTCGATGAAAGCATACAGCCACATCATGAATGCTTATGGTGTTACAAAACATATTGCTGTAGCCACAAGTGCAATGCGAGATGCAAAAAACAGAAAAGAAATTGTGCAGAAAGTTTTTTTAGAAACAGGTATTAATATTCAAATCATTTCTGGGGATTTTGAAGCTTCATTAATCTATGAGTCACATATTGCGGAAAAACTCGATCAGGATACCAATTATTTGTATGTAGATGTAGGTGGAGGAAGTACAGAGCTTACCTTGATTTCTAAAGGGCAGCTTATTTTTAAAGAGTCTTTTAATATCGGGACAATAAGGTTGTTGAAAAGCCAGGTGAGTGATACCGACTGGGAGTATATGAAAACAACATTAAAGGACGCTACTAAAGAGTATCCAAAACTACAGGCAATTGGTACAGGGGGGAACATCAATAAAATATTCTCATTGAGTAAGCGTAAGGATGGTAAAACCCTGGATCTTGAGTTGCTTAAATCCTATTTTAAGGAATTTTCTTCCTGTACACTGGAAGAACGAATTCAGTTATATCAACTTAGGGAAGATAGGGCTGATGTAATTGTGCCTGCTTTATTGATTTATACCCAAGTGATGAAATGGGCTTCAATCGATGAAATATTAGTTCCTAAGATTGGACTAGTAGATGGCCTGATTCAACACTTATATGAAGAACTCTCTGCGGGTTAATTTCCAGCAATTCTTTGATGATGAAAACCAATTGGAACCTGCCATTGGGTATCAATTTTCCCTATTTGAGGTAAGGGTTTTCCTTCGATAATTTCACCTATTATTTCTGAAGGCAATTTGGTTAAAGTCAATTTCTCTTGTTTTGTGTTGTGTATCCAGTATTCAAATACAGAATGGAAATTCTCGTTAATATTTTCAGCAATAACCACATTGAATTCCTTTAAAGCTTCAGCGTTGCATAGCTGTTCATATTGTCCCTTTAGGGGAACGACCATCAATTTTTTTTCTAGGTATAATGCTTCTGCAGGTGTCTCAAATCCTGCGCCAGTAATTATACCACTACAATTGATAAGGCTGGTAGAGAAAATTTCCTGGTTGACAGGTATAATTTTACAATTATGAATAGTTTGAATTTCTTTAGCCTCGCTGCAAAAAATTTCAAAATTATAATTTTTGTATTTTTTAAATTCTTCAATAAGTATTGAAGTTGCATACTGTCCAAGGTATACGGTTATATATCCTTTGTCCTTTGGGTCTGCCTGCAAAATATTATTTCTTATTATCGGGTTATAAATATTGGAATCGTATTCTTTAAAATGGAAGCCAATGTTTTCAGTTCCTTGTGCATAGTTTTTAAGTACCCACTCTCCAATAAAATCTTTCTTATCAGGGCGTGGTACGTTTTTACTAAGAAAAGATGCTTGATGCCCCAAATGAATTGATTTGACTTTCTTCAATTTACAGGCCAGTGAAGTGATGCATTCAAAATCATTAATGATCAAGTCGTATTTTTCAACTGGAAGAAATTTAGCTTCACTCCAAATTTTTCTCAATGAAATATTCTTAATTGTTTTTTTAATATCAATAGTCCCATTTACTTGGTCATAAAGTAGACTTAGTCCTTTGCTTCTATAGGCAACAGGTAATATTGTTTTCAAACTATAATTGGATCCACTTAAGAAAACATCGACTTCTCCATATTTTTGAAGAAGCGGCACCAGTTCTGTCGCTCTGCTGATATGGCCATTACCAGTAGCCTGCACTGCATAAAATATTTTCATATGTTAAGCTGAGGGTAAGATTGAATTAAAGAAAAAGGAAACCTCTTCTGATAACACATTAAGTGATGGGATTTTATTGTTGTCTTTTAGATCTTTTTCGATGGTTATTTTATGTTGTTTTTCGTCAAATTGATAGATTTCCCATTGGTGATTTACATATTCCAGTGTAGTTAAATTCTCAATCCAGTCGCCACTATTCATATAGATAACCTTTCCTTTTTCTGTCACTATTTCTTTTATTTGCGGTTGATGTATGTGCCCACAGATAACATGCGTATATTCATTTTCAATAGCCAATTCTGCAGCTGTTTGCTCAAAGTCGCCTATCCATTTTACGGCCTTCTTAACACTGTTCTTAACTTTTTTACTCAAACTCATCTTTTCTCGTCCAATACTTTTTAATATCCAATTAATGCCTCTATTCATAAGGATGAGCAGATCATACCCATGCCCACCTAACTTTGCAATTATCTTTGCGCTTCCTTTTGTAGTAGCATCAAAAACATCCCCATGAAATATCCAGGTTTTATGTCCATCAATTTCTAAAACTAGTTTATCAGCCAATTGAAAATTGCCCAGTTTCAGTCCACTGTATCTTCTTAGTGCCTCATCGTGGTTGCCTGTGATATAAACAATTTTTGTCCCTCTTGAAAGATGTGCAAATATTTCCTTGATCACTTGCATGTGTGAAGAAGGAAAAAAATGTTTTCTGAATTGCCAGATATCAATGATATCTCCATTTAGGACCAGCAATTTTGTTTCAATACTTCTCAGGTAATTAACTAATTCGGTTGAATGGCATCCATAGGTTCCCAAGTGGGTATCGCTGATGACAACTATGTCAAGTTTGCGTTTGTTCATTAATGGAGTTTAGTAAAGTTCAAATGGAAATATTAGATTAATGTTAATCACCAGTTATCTTAATATGAGTTTAATGTGAGTAGAGTGTTAAGAATGGTAGATTTAGTTTTTAATTTATTAACCCAATGGTAAGGAAATCATAATTTAATATTCTCAATTCTGTATCAATGATGTATGACATTCGTTGCAAAATTGAATAGATGAGAAAACTAACTTTTATTTATCTCCTTTTGCTTTTGGCTGGGTGTAAAAAAAATGAAGAAATCCTTCCACTTGAAAATTCTTTGAATGAAGACTTGACTTCATACGCAGAAGTTGGATCATTTGGCTTAGGTGGACTAGGTGCAGCAGAAATAACTGCGTTTGACGAGAAAACAAATAGGCTTTTTGCAGTTAACAACAGTTCAGTCAACAAAATTGATGTCCTGGATATTGTAAATCCTGCTGCTCCCAAACTTGTTGGTTCAATCTTGATGCAACCCTATGGAGGTTTTGTTAATAGTGTAGATGTGAAGGATGGTAAATTAGCTGCAGCAATTGAATCTGTTAATAAACAGGCTAATGCCAAAGTAGTCATCTTTGACACTGAGACATTAAGGCCATTAAAAACTATCACAGTTGGTGCTCTACCAGATATGATTACCTATTCGAAGGATGGAAATTTTATTCTAACTGCTAATGAAGGTGAGCCTAATGACAGTTATACTGATGATCCAATTGGCAGTGTTTCTATCATTAATGTCAAAAATGGTTATTCAGTTACAACAATAGATTTTGCAGGTTTTAATTCTAAATTAAGTAGCCTAAGCGAAAAAGGATTTAGGGTATTTGGCCCAGGACTTTCATTAGCAAAAGATGCTGAGCCTGAATATATCACCACATCAGAAGATGGTAAAACAGCTTGGGTAACACTTCAGGAGAACAACGCAATTGCAGAAATAGATATTCGTTCAGCAACCATCAGAACAATATACCCGCTTGGCTTCAAAAATTATGCAGTGAATGGAAATAACGTTGATTTAAGTGATAGAGATGGTGGTATTAGATTATCCAATGCATCAGTGTTCGGTGTATATATGCCTGATGCCATATCAAGTATGCAATTTGAAGGCAAGACTTACCTTTTTACAGCCAATGAAGGTGATGCCAGAGAGTATACGGGTTTTTCTGAAATTAAAAGGGTTAACCAAGTAGTCTTAGATCCTGTTGCTTTTCCAAATGGTGCGGCTTTAAAAGCAGATGCAGTATTAGGAAGATTAAACATGACCACTACATTGGGAGATAAAGATAAAGATGGGGACTTTGACGAAGTTTACAGTCTAGGTTCTAGATCATTTACAGTCTGGGATGCAAGTACAGGAAACCTTGTTTGGGACAGTAAAGATCAGTTGGATCGAGAGTCCTTTACTTTGGGATTATATGATGATGCACGAAGTGATGACAAGGGAAGTGAACCTGAAGCCATTACTATTGGGCGTGTGGGTTCAAAAATAATTGCAATTGTAGGATTGGAACGTGCAGATGCCTTTGCCATATATGATGTCACAAACCCCACAGCACCGATTTTCATCAAAATGTATAAAACTGGTGATGCTCCAGAGGGCGTTCTTTTTATTCCTGCCTCGAAGAGTCCAATTCAGCAAAGCCTGATTATAGTTAGTAGTGAAAATGACGGCTTTGTAAAAATTTATAAGGCAAATAAACTGTAGTAGTCATATTAAACTTAATATTATGAATAAATTATTAAATACACTTGTTCTGTTATTGGTATCATCTTACTCTTTCTCTCAGATTACAACCAGTAATGTATCAGGTAATATCAAAGACGCAACAAATAATCCACTTGAGGGAATTACAATTGTTTTAGTTCATCAACCTTCAGGAACTAAATACTCTACTACCTCCAATAAGGTTGGTGCATATGATTTTTTGAATGTTAGAATTGGCGGACCTTATAAGTTGACAGCATCAGGAGTTGGATTTAAATCTTTTGAGCAGTACGACATATATGCCCCATTGGGTTCAACTATTAATGTGGATGCTAAACTTGAGTTAGTTTCAACCACTATGGAAAGTATTGTAATAAGGGGGCAAGTTAACTCTCTGATTAACTCAAAGTCAAATGGTGCAAAAGTAACAATTGGAAGAGAGGCCTTGAATCTAACACCAACTATTGGTAGAAATGTTAATGACGTTACTAAGTACAATGCATACAGTAATGGACGATCATTTGCTGGTCAGGATAGCAGATTTAATAATTTTACAATAGATGGAGCCGTTTTCAATAATGGATTTGGACTGGGGAGTGATGCTCAGGCTGGTGGTAGAACTAATTCAACAGCAATTTCTTTAGATGCATTAGATGAATTACAGATCAATATTACTCCTTATGATATCCGTCAGTCAGGTTTTGCTGGAGCTGCAATTAATGCAGTAACCAGAAGTGGTAATAACGATTTCTCAGGTTCTGTATTTAGGTTTTGGAACAATCGTGATTTAGCCGGAACAAAAGTGGCAAGTAAAATCGATAATATTCCAGTTACTCCATTCAATGTTGAAACAAATGGTTTTAGAGTAGGTGGGCCAATTATTAAGGATAAGCTTTTCTTTTTTGTGAATGGTGAATTTACCAATGGAACAAATCCGGCTTTGAGTTGGGTAGCAAATCGGCCAGGTGCTACAGGTAATGTTTCCAGAACAACAGCTGCTGATCTAGAAGATTTGAAATCATTTATGAAATCCAATTTTGATTATGATCTTGGTGCAATCGATAATTTCAATAATGAATCGTTTAGTAGAAAAATGTTGGCAAGGATTGACTATAACATTAATGACATCCACAAACTAACCTTAAGATATGCACATCATGATTCTCAAAGTGATGTACCAATCAGTAACAGTAATGCAGGTAATACAGCGGGTAATGGTAACCGCCAGAATCTTGCCTTGGCAATTGCTGGACAGAACACTGGTTACATCATTGAAGATAATACAAGGTCTGGTGTAATTGAATTGAATTCCAGCTTTAAAAATAGGGTTTCCAACCAATTGATTGCAACTTATAACAGGCAGCTGGAAGACAGGGCTTACCGAACTGGAATATTTCCTACTGTTGACATTTTAAGTGGGGTTGGTGGTAGTACTTACACATCAATTGGTTTCGATCCTTTCACCCCAAATAATAAATTGAATTATTCTACTTTAAACATTGCCAACAATACAACGTTGGTAAGAGGAAGGCATACAATTACATTGGGTGCAGCATACGAAAATTTCAAGTCCAATAACTTGTTTTTCTACGCATCCAACGGTGTTTGGGTGTACAACAGCATTGCCGATTTTAAAACTGCGGCTCTTGCATTTAAAACAAATCCCGCTTTGACAACTTCTCCTGTTCCTATTGCCCGTTTTAACTACAGATATACATTATTACCTGATGGCAAGTTGCCTTGGCAAACTTTCCAAAACCAGTTTTATACCGTCTATGCACAAGACGAAGTAAAAATGACAAATAATTTCAGAATTTCATATGGTGTAAGATTGGATTATTTGAATATTGAAAATACAGCTTCAGATTACTTTAATCCATATGTTGCATCTCTTCAATTTAGAGAACCTTCTGGAGTGCCATTCAATATAAATACTGGAAGCATGCCTAAATCAAGGTTGTATGTTTCACCGCGATTTGGTTTCAACTGGGATGTAAAAGGTGATAAAAAAACCCAGATCAGAGGTGGATCAGGATTGTTCTTGTCTCGATTACCATATGTATTGATTAGCAATCAGTTGGGTAATAATGGCGTAAATATTGGTTTAGTAAATGTTACTGGAAATACAGCGCTTAATTTTCCTTTCACTACAGATCCAACAAAGTATACGCCAACTACAACTGACATCAATAGTTTAAGAGGGTATAATATTAATTATGGGGATCAAAACTTGAAGTTTCCGCAAATATGGAAATCAAATATTGCAATTGATCAGAAATTGGGATGGGGTGTAGTAGCTACTTTGGAAGCTATTTATAATAAGAATATCAACATGTTGAATTATTATGATGCCAATTTAAAACGTCCTTCTGGGCAACTTGGCGGAAATGATCAACGTGATATTTATCCTGCATTAGATCTTGCAGGTTCTGCTGCAACCAATGCGAGATTTATAAATCCTGGTATTGGTAATGCTTTTGTCCTTACAAATAATAATGTGGGATATTCCTATTCAGTTACTGCTAAACTAGAAAAACCAGTTACAAAGAATTTTGGCGGAGTTATTGCCTATACAAATTCAAAATCAACTGACCTCTCTTCTGTTGCTAGTACAGTTAACGCGAGTACTCCAAGTATTTATGGATTAAATTATTTAAGAGAGGGTTTTTCTGATAATGATTTAAGACACCGTTTTATGGGGTATTTGAATTACCGTTTAAATTATGGAGGCAAATTTGGGGGAGCGACTACTTTCTCATTGGGTGTTGTATCAGCAAGCGGCTTCAAGCTTTCTTATACCTATAGCAGCGACGTAAATGGGGATGGTCAGTTCAACGATCTTATTTATATTCCTGCGGTTGGAAACAACTTGATATTCCAGGATTATACTGTTGGTACAACCACATTTACAGCTGCGCAACAGGCAGAGGCCTTTAGTACATTCATTGATGCTAACCCATACTTAAAAAATAGGCGTGGGGATTATGCGGAAAGGAATGGTGCACAGGCTCCTTGGTTAACAAGGCTTGATTTTGCAATTGAACAAGATTTGTTTGTTAAAGTTGGAAAACAGGGCAAAGCCAATACGATAAGGTTAAGGGCGGACTTTTTAAACTTCGGAAACTTATTAAATAATAATTGGGGTGTTGGTAATATATCAACAACTCCGCAACCTTTAAATTATCGAGGAAGAACAACTGCAGGAGAACCAATTTACAGACTTGCAACACAAGTTGTAGATAGCAGAACTATACTACTTAGAGATTCATGGGTAAAGTCCAAAACATTGTCAGATGTATACCAGATACAATTAGGTGTCAGGTATATTTTCAACAACTAGCTAAGTCTTCAGTTTTCTCATAAGCAAACTGTCCCTCATTTTTATGAGGGACTTTTTTTTAATACTACATTAATATTCAGTTAACACTAAAGCTTCATCTTGTGCTAAAGCTTTTTTATGTATATAATAAAAAACAAGAGTGAAGATGTTGTGGCTGTGATACAAAACAATATTGTTTTTTCTGTTCAGGACCAAGTTGTTATTGGTATACTAATTGGAGATTGTTTGTATGGAAAATCATACAAAATGGTTGGTAAAATATTCAACTCTACAGTCTACCTATTGAATGGTCAAATAGCTGGTAAGGTGGAAGTAAGTCAAACTCATAAGATTAAAGTGATCAGGAAGGAACATATGGTAGATGCATGGGCAATTCTTTCTGGAGTGAAGGAGCATACGAGTCAATGGATAATGGAGAAAAAGACCTGGGCGGCAAAAGAGCTGTGTGAAAATTTACAATAGCAGTTGTTATCATTTATTTAATCAACACTTAATATAGACTTAACCGACAGTTTACATTGGTTGAGCAACTTTATACCAGTTATGTTTAGGCTGAAAGGCCCAAAACAGGCTTTTAATTGCAACGCCCCGGCATTCTTGTCGGGGTTCTTTTTTTGATTATAAATTGATTGTGAGTTAGTTTTTGCTGAGCGTAAATCCAAAGGTTGTTCCTATACCAGGCGTACTTCTAACATGTATAATTTGTCCATGGGCTTCGATAATGTGCTTGCAAATAGCCAAGCCTAAACCTGTACCGCCAATATTGCGACTTCTTCCATAATCTGTTCTGTAAAAGCGTTCAAATATTCTGGATAAATGTTCTTCCGCAATTCCAATTCCGTCATCACTGATTTCAAATAAAACACTGTTGTTGTCTGTTTTATAGATACTTGCTTCTACGTTTCCATCCTGGTTGCCGTATTTGACAGCATTGTCAACCAGATTAGTGATTACTTGGCGAATTTTTTCTTTATCTGCATGAACTGTTATCGGTTGTTCGCATCCTTTTTTAATTCGGCATTTGATATTCTTGATCTGTGTTTTAATCATGAGGGCATCAAATACTTCCAACACTAGATCTTGAATGACAAAATGCTGATAATGCAGTTCCTGTTTTCCACTTTCTAGTCGGGTAATTTCATCTAAATCTGAAATCAAATTAATCAGTCGCTCAGTATTCTGAAAGGCATTGTTTAAAAATTTTTTGCTCACCTCCGGATTATCCATGGCACCAGAAATCAAGGTTTCTAAATAACCCTGGATGGCAAATGCAGGTGTTTTGAATTCGTGCGATAAGTTTTGGAGAAATTCTTTTCTAAAGGCTTCATTTTTTTCCAACATCTCCATTTCTACTTTTCGCTGATCTGCCCACTGCAATACTTCTTCTCCAACTTCCTCCAGATTTTTCTGAGGTAGTACTTTATTCAGGTAAAATTCTTCTCTTTTCGAAGCTTTGGTTTGGTAAATAAATTTATAAATAAGTTTGATTTTTCTATTGATGAACTCTTCAATGATGTATTTGGAAAAAAAGTAGGTGATCAATAAAATTGAAATTGTTGCTGCGAGAATAAAAATTTTGTTGATTGACAACAAAAGAAGTAGAACGGTCAATACAGTTGCTGCTACAACTGAAATATAGAAAGAGATTCTTCCTGAAGAGGGGCTTTTAGACTCGAACATACTGCAATGTACGAAATCAGATCTCGAATTTGTAACCTACGCCCTTAACAGTTGTAATGCAATCAATGCCTAATTTCTGACGAATTTTTCTGATATGCACATCTATGGTCCTGTCGCCTACAATTACTTCACTGCCCCAGATTCTGTTCAAAATTTCATTTCTAAGGAAAACTCTTCCAGGTTTGGATGCAAGGTAATTTAAGAGTTCAAATTCTTTTTTGGCCAGATTGATGGGCTGATCTTTGTAGTAGACCATGTATTCATCCGGGACTATTTTAATATCTCCAAGTTCTATGGTGTTATTGGTTTCAGGCTTATTGAATCTTCTGAAAAAGGAATTCACCTTGGAAACCATTATTTTAGGCGAAATGGGTTTACTGATAAAATCATCTGCCCCATATTCTAGTCCCTTAACATGTGAGAGCTCATCATTTAAGGCAGTAAGAAAAACGATCACCGTATCATTGAATTCAGGTTGGGATCTTAAAATTTTACAGACTTCTATGCCATTTTTTTTAGGCATCATGATGTCTAAAATGATCAAGTCTGGCTGACTTTGTTTGGCTTTTAATATGGCTTGGTCACCATCTTTTGCTGTAACAACTTCGTAGCCATGAAGTTGCAGATTATAGCTGATAATTTCAAGTATATCTGGCTCGTCATCCGCTATGAGTATTTTTTTACCTGCCGAGACCATTTTATGGGTTTTTACGAAGTTACAATGAGTTTAGGGGATGATAAAGGATTTCATGATTACCAAATTGTTAACACACTAAAATGACTTGCCCGAATAAATACTAATTTTACAAAATGCTGCGTGGTTGCATCACTTTTCTAGTTTTCCTGTTCTGTTCAATAAACTCATTTGCCTGGTCTTCATCAGATACTGGCAAATTGGCAATTGATATCCGAAGGGTCCAACTTCACGAAGATATAGATGCCCTACAGATAAAATTATATGGAGTTGATGGTAAACAAGATAAAATCATTGCGGCCAGTAGGGATATTGATCTCAACTTGTTGTTGACAGATGTATATACTAGGCAAATTGATCTTTTGCAAAATGAAATAGAATCTGATACTGAATTAGACCATCGTGCTAAGATTAAATATCTGACTGGAGTAAAAATAACATTAGATGGTTGCAATACTGCATTGAGAACTTCAAAAATGTCTGCCGAAGCAGCCATTCAGCTTTTTGAAGCCTACAAAGTATATTACTCGAAAGACAAAGCTGGGATCGGTTTAGGTAAATCAGTTGAACAATATTCTTATCCTATCAATAAGATCTTACTTGGTGATAATACAGTTTTTTTTGAAAACCCGGGCCTGAATATTGCCCGTGTAGTAATGTTTCAACAATTTGCGGATATGCATCCAGGGGAGGTTTTGGTGAGGATTGAACCTTACCTTGATCAACCCTTTGCTGATAGCTTATTAATCGGTTGTGCTTATTTGTTTCCAGATAAGTTCTATAATTATGCTTCAGCTGTTGAGACAAAAATCGGAAAACAGATTCGTAAGATAAATGATCCACTTGTTCAGCTTATTGTTAAGATTTCAGATGAGCGCTCGGGAAGATTAATTTTCCCCTTTCTGCATGCTATTCGCAAAGGCAGACTATCTATTGATAGTATTAAGCAGACCGCAAAAGATAACTTGAAATATTATCGTCTGCTGGTAAAAACACAGCTTGAATATATTGATGACGTAAGAAGAAAAGATACTCCATTTCTATATAGGGAGTTAGGTACAATGATTAAGCGTAAAGCAGAAGAACTTTATATCAATGAAATCAATGCACTGCACGATTTACCAGACGAGAAACGTTTCAAAGTGTTACAACCTTTGAACGCAAATGAGCTTTATTATATAATTGTGACAGGGGAAGATGTAATTTATACTTCAAGTTATGTTGGTGTTTACAATCGCATGATGGCAAAATCTCCACAACGCAATGGAGATAGTTTACTCATGCAGGTTAAATTTGATCGGTTTAAAAAATTCATACGTATGGCAGCCAGTTATAATAAACTGGATGCCTTTCTTGCATCCATGCAGCCTGATAATGCACAAATACTCATGAAGGCATTTGTAAGAGGACTGGAAAAAACAAGTAATCTTGAGGATGCAGTTGATGTAGCTGATTCATATGGGAGCATTGGTAACCCAGCAATTGTTCAACTGATGAAGCAAGAGATTGTTGCTAACCTGAATCAAAATATTTTGAACAACAACAGCAGGGGGGAAGCTATCTATGATATTTTAAATTTATTATTTCTTTCTGCTGAGGATAGCAGTGAGCAGCTGACTGTTAAATATAAAATTCCACCTGTTTATCAGTTGCCAATTGAGATGCTAAAGGATACTGCTGATAGAGTTGTGCAACAAGTTTTTTTCTATGGCGATAAAGACGGTATACAATCATTTCAAAATTTCATGGGCTTGTTCAAGGGGAAGAAAGAATGGAAAATCACTCAAAATGAGAACTGGGTTGAAATAGCATCTCAAGTGGAAAAGCCCATTTTGATTTTTGCCAACAAGCCACTTGATAATTCCAAGGGCGATGATCCGGATGCAAAAGCTCAAAAATTACTGACTGAGTACATGAAGCAGAATGGGTACTCGCCAACAATAGTAATACACCGAGGTCATAGTTACCACTTAAAGTATACCATTACACAACTATCTAATAGTGCGAAAATAATTGTGTTAGGTTCTTGCGGGAGCTATCAAAATTTGAATTCAGTATTGCAGATTTGTCCGGATGCCCAAATTGTATCTTCTAAAGAAGTTGGTTCAAGTTTGGTAAATGAACCTGTTTTAAAATTGATTAATGAGTCGCTTCTGTTTCAAGATGACATTGATTGGATAAAAATGTGGGATATGTTGGGCAAGCAATTTGAGGGTAGTGAAGCGAAGGAAAGATTTGAAAACTATATTCCTCCGCACAGAAACCTGGGTGCACTTTTTATAAAGGCATTCAACAACAGAGAGCTTTGAAGTAAATCATATGGGGGTGCCGACTGAAAAAGAAAAGAAGAAAAAGATTTTTGATTTACAGCTATTGCTGCAAATTTTTGCTTTTGCAAAACCTTATAAGGGAAAATTTTATTTATCTGCATTTCTCGCTGTTGTCCTTGCTGCCATCGCCCCTGTTCGTCCCGTTTTAATCAACGAAACACTGAGGAGAACTAACGAATCCTCCAATGCTACACTTGATGCAATTGGTCAATTTCTTTTGATAATTACATTAATCCAATTTGGAATGCTGTTGGTTGAATCAGGCTTGCGTTTTTTATTCACCTATCTCACTTCATGGCTTGGGCACAAGGTGGTGAAGGATATTCGTGTAAAAGTATACGACAAAGTTTTGTCGCTCAATGTTACACTTTTTGATAAAACACCGATAGGTACACTAACAACAAGAACCATCAATGATATCGAGGCTGTCAATGATATTTTTGCTGAAGGACTGGTGCCAATTCTAGCTGATTTTTTGTCCATTATAGCAATTCTAGTGGCCATGTTCTATACCGATTGGCAGCTGGCCTTGGTTTGTATCATTCCTTTTCCTTTTTTGATAATCGCTACATACTTTTTCAAAGAAAGTGTGAACCGCTCATTTATCAGTGTTAGAAATGCTATTGCTTCACTCAATGCATTTGTTCAGGAACATATTTCTGGGATGCAAATCATTCAGTCCTTTACTGCTGAGCAAAGGGAACAACAAAAGTTTACTGTCATCAACCAAAAACACAGAGATGCCAATATCAAGGCTATTTTTGCCTATTCAGTTTTTTTTCCGGTAGTCGAAATTGTTTTGGCCTTTTCAATGGGTATTTTGGTTTGGTTTGCTGCAACTGAATCAGCTTTAATGGGACAATCACAGGCGATGGATATGGCTGGAAAGGTGGTCTCTTTTACTTTGTTGCTGAACTTGCTTTTCAG
>JBKCGF010000087.1:0-6535 GCA_046303455.1 Chitinophagaceae bacterium
TAGCTAATTTTGATACTGTCTTTTTCTACGACATGGATCGCTAAAGCATTTAAACTTTTTTTGCTGGTGTCTTTTACCAAATTTGGGTTATAGCAGACCTCTAAATTGTTTTGAGCATTTACATTAAAAAATGAAAACAACGCAATTTTAAAAGCTAATACGGTTATTAAATTTTTAAACATGGTATAAAGTTAATCCTATGTAGGTTATTATCTTTTTTTGATTAAAAGATTTTAAGAAAACAATCAAATTTACGGTTAATTTCCTTTTTTAATTATACCACATTTTAAAAAATGGTCTTAAACGTAATTTTTAGATTCCAGATACAACTTATCCATGTTATAAGATGAGTAAGGATATACAAAAAGCAAGGAGCACCTCTTATTTTAATTAAAATTATGCTGTAGCAGTTGCAAGTTCTTCGCAAATAGCTGCACATTCTTTACAAGCTTCAGCACATTCTTTACAAGAAGCATGGTGTGAAGCATGTTTTTCACATTCAACTGAACATGCTTTACAAACTTCAGCACACAAAATGTGTAAATTATGTCGGAACTTTGAACCTCTTGCCTCAAAACGTGCACACAAAGCACAAATGTCAGCACAGTCACGGCATAATAAAATACATTCTTTGTAGTCTGATGCAACGCAATCAGTAATACAACTTTCACACGTTGTCAAACAAGCCAAACAAGCTTCGATACAGTTTTTAAAATTTTTCATTGCTTAATTATTTCAAAATGTTGGTAAATTATTTAATAGTAAAATTATATTTAAGCTTGTGCCGTTTAAATGATTGTCATCATAGTAGAGATGACTTTTATCATAAATTACTTTTGAAAAGAAACCCACATTAACTTTTGTAGCAGTTTTGTATTTAGAGTACACCGAAAGGTGCATAGCATTTGGGAATTTACCTTTGGTTCCTGACTTGACTTATTCATTTTATAAAATAAGTGAAATGAAAGTAGCAGAATTTGCAAACTCTATATTTGTGAATTTTTCAAATACTGTCAATATGGTAATCAATGGAGAATTATGAAAAAACAAAGGGTGATAAATAATTTTGTTTCAATTAAATAAATCTGGCATCGTTCATTTACCGAGACTTAATCTTTCGGGAATATTCCCGGAAGACAAATCTGCAACACACTTTGCTACACACATTTCAAAATAACTGATCGGGTCGATTGTAATAAAATAAAAAAGGTTCTGAAAATCAGAACCTTATGAGAGTGGTAGTCCCGACAGGAATCGAACCTGTATCTAAAGTTTAGGAAACTTCTATTCTATCCGTTGAACTACGGGACCAGCTTATTTCTTAATAAGCAGGGAGCAAATTTACTTATTAAATTAGTTTGTAGGAAGACTTGGACCAATAAGTTTGGATAATTCTAAGATCTAGACTGTTTTCTTGATTCTGATCAGCTCAATCCTGGTTGCTGTAACTTCTAAAATTTCAAACTCAAACTTACCAATTACAATCTTTTGCTTCACCTTGGGGATACCTTCATTGTATTGTATGATATATCCTGAAAGGGTTTCAGAATGATTTAAGTTCCAACCTAAATTATATTTCTCATTGAGGTAGTCCATTTCCAACCTACCAGAAAACTCAAACTCGTCTTCACCTAATTCTCTCTCATGCAATTCTTCTGTGTCATATTCATCCTTGATCTCACCAAACAACTCTTCAAGTAAATCTTCCATTGTGATGATGCCAGAAGTTCCGCCAAACTCATCAACCACCCAAGCCATACTTTTGCGCTCTTTAATTAACATGTTCATGAGATCAGTGGCAGTCATTGTTTCCGGGACTGCTAAAATGGGGTGCATGACAGATTGAATGGTTGTTGGGTTTTTAAACAAAGCAATTTGGTGTACATAACCAACAATATTATCAATGTTCTTTTCATAAACCACCAGCTTACTCAGGTTCGTAGCGATGAATCTTTGTTTTAGTGTTGCAATTGATTCATGAATACTTATGGCTTCAATTTCTTTTCTCGGAACCAGACACTGACGAATTTTTACATAGGGAAGTGTAAGTGCTGCTTCAAATAAATCAGTGTTCAAATCCTGTTCCACTTCTCTCTCGTCCTTCTGTTGGATGAATTGCTCCAGTTCCAGTCGCGTGAAATTATTCCTGTTCTTTTTAACCCGTACATTCAAAATATTTTTTAACATCCACTCAGACAATTGAAAAAAATATTCTGCAATGGGGTAGAATATTTTGTAAAAAAATGAAAGAACCGGTGCTAAAAAATACATCAGTGTGTCACTCTTGGAGCTGAAGATTGCACGACAAAAAAAGAAATAAATGAGAAAGGCTGCTGTTGCAATAATGAGATCAAATAATATACGGATGTATTGAAAGTAAGGAATGAAGTCAGAAGAGAGGTGAGATTCAGTTTGTTTCCAAAGTGGAACGAGTAATTCATCGACCAACAAACCATAAATGGTTAATGAAATAATGATGCCCACAATCATCGCGCTGATGAATTTGGCAGGCTCATCTAAATAACCTGATAATAGAATTGCACTCTTTGACTTTTGTTTTTTTCTAAGCTCTACACTGAGCCTATTTAAGGATACAAATCCAACTTCCACACCAGCAAAAAAGCCTGCTAGTAAAAATGCAATAATGATACCGAGTAATACAAGGGTTCCCATTCAGAATACCAAATTAAGCTATAAATGACGTCACCAATTCTTTTACAGTTGCAGAGGCCTTGTCTAAGTCGTCATTTAAAACGATATGATCAAAATTATTGCTAAAAGCTATTTCTTCTGCAGCCTTGTCTATTCTCGTTTTGATTTGCTCTTCTGTATCTGTACCTCTTTTCTGTAAACGTTCTTTCAAGACTTCCAATGAAGGGGGCTTGATGAAAATGGTCAGTGCGCTATCTCCGTAAATTTCTTTTACATGCAATGCCCCTTGTACATCGATGTCTAATATGGGTGTTTTGTTTTCATTCCAAATTCTTTCTACTTCTTCTACTGTTGTTCCATAATAAGAACCTGGATAAACCATTTCCCACTCTACAAACTGATTGTTATCAATTTTATTTTTAAACTCCTCAACATCAATGAAAAAATAGTCTACACCATGCTGTTCTCCAGCTCTTATTTTTCTGGTTGCTGCAGAGATGCTGAAAGATAATTTGCTGGGTATAGCAGCAAGCAATCTCGATTTAATTGTTGTTTTGCCTGCACCAGAAGGTGCAGCCAGAATGATAATTTTATGTTTATCACTATCGCTCATTAGGAATCAATTCTTTTGATCTCTGCACCTAATGCAGTTAGTCTTTTATCTATGTATTGGTAACCTCTGTCGATTTGTTCAATATTTTGAATGATACTTTTGCCTTCTGCACTTAGTGCTGCAATGAGCAATGCAACACCTGCACGGATATCCGGACTACTCATGGTAATACCACGAAGCGCCTGTTCTCTTTCTAAACCAATAACAGCTGCACGGTGTGGGTCGCACAAAATAATTCTTGCTCCCATGTCGATGAGCTTATCTACAAAGAACAAACGGCTCTCAAACATTTTCTGGTGAATGAGCACACTGCCTTTTGCCTGCGTAGCGACAACCAATAAAATACTCAAAAGATCTGGTGTCATGCCAGGCCATGGATGATCGTATATGGTCAGTACAGAGCCATCAATGAATTTTTGAATTTCGTAAACCTCTTGTTGGTTGACAATAATATCGTCGTTCTTGAATTCAAGATTTATACCCAATTGCTGAAACTTCTGCGGGATAACACCAAGGTGTTCAATGCCTGCATTTTTAATGGTAATCTGGCTTTGGGTCATGGCTGCCAAACCAATAAAAGATCCAACTTCAATCATGTCTGGCAACATGCTATGAGTTGTTCCCCCTAATGCTTCTACACCATCAATGGTGAGTAAGTTTGAACTGATGCCAGAGATTTTGGCACCCATGCGGTTCAGCATTTTACAAAGTTGCTGGATATAGGGTTCACATGCAGCGTTATAAATAGTAGTTGTTCCTTTTGCCATGACTGCTGCAAACAATATATTGGCAGTCCCGGTAACTGAAGGCTCATCCAACAACAGATTGGTTCCTTTCAATTCGTTGGCTGTTAACCTGAAAAAACCTTGTCCCTGTTCGTATTCAAACTTTACGCCCAATTTTTCAAAACCGATGATATGTGTATCCAGTCTCCTTCTACCAATCTTATCGCCACCTGGCTTTGGAATGAATGCTTTTTTATAACGAGCAAGTAACGGACCTGCTATCATTACAGAGCCTCTTAGTCTGGAACTGTTTTTTTGAAATTCAGGATCTTCTAATTTATCCAACTGCACATCCTTGGCTTCAAATACACAAGTATGTCGGTCGATGCGATTAACATTTACGCCAAGGTCTTCCAATAATTCAATTAATAAATTTACATCCAGGATGTCCGGAATGTTGCTGATGGTCACTGGTTCTGGTGTAAGTAAAACTGAACTAAGAATTTGAAGTGCTTCGTTTTTTGCGCCTTGGGGAACGATTTCTCCTTGCAGTCTTTTTCCACCGATTACTTCGAAAGCTTTCATGCAAATTGAATTGAGAGTAGGAGATTATTTGAATCGCTTCTTACCAAACTTCTGCTGTGGTCTGTTTTTTCCACCGCCACCAACACCATTTCTGTTGTTGCGTTGTTGGAAACCACCTTTGCCACGCTTTTGGAAGCGGTCGTCTTGTTCCCTGTATGCTCTTACAAATGGGGTGCTGGTGAATTCAAGTTGTCCCTTTGTAATGGTATTGAGTTCACTTCTGATGCTTTCGTCTGGTATCAATTCCTTGTGCCAAGTATTGTATGCCAGTTTCATGTAATAGGCAATGATGTGTGCAAAACCTGATCGTTTTTCCTCGTTTTCCTCTGCCATGGCTTTGGTGATAATCAATTCCAGATGTTTACCAAGATGTGAGTAGCGAGGGTATCTTTTTGGATAAGGAAGTGCTGCTGGCCTTGCTTTCAAGGATTCTCTTGTTGGAATGGGATAGGGGCTTTCTACCTCTAAATTGAAATCAGAAATAAGAAATAAATGATCCCATAATTTATGTCTGTAATCCTCCACATTTTTCAGGTGAGGATTTAGAAAACCCATCAGTTCAATAACAGACTGTGCATTTTTTTGCCTTCTTTCTTTATCCTCGATTGTAAGCAGGTGGCCAACCATTCCTTGTACATGCCTGCCATACTCCCTCATTACCAGGTGGCTTCTTGTAGTATTGTATTCCATTATAATTTCTTGCGAATACCAAAAATAGTGATTTAAGGGCGAAAAAGCCCAAATCTCTATACCCTAACGTACCATTTCTTTTTGTCCATCAGGTAGCCAATAAGCCAACAAAGGAGCATAAAGCTTACTGAAAACAGGAAGGTACCCATAGCGCCGGGACTAATTCCCTGGAAAAAGCCCATTGCAATGGCATCACCTAAGGATTGATCTGCTCCAACTTTGATTATCCCAAATAAATCCGGAATGATGCCAGATAATATATAAATGAACAAGGGGTTCTTTCCAAATACTTCAAAGAAATAGGTCCAGCTCTTGTTATAGTTGGTTTTATCCAATAAAAACACAAGAAAACCAATCAACAAAAGATCTATTCCGCAAGTATATAAAACATAGGAGCCGGTCCACAATTTTTTGTTGATAGGCAGGCAGTAGTTCCAGCAATAGGCTAACGTAATCATTACTGCCCCTGCAATCAGAATCTTTGTGATGGTCTCGTATTCTTTGCCCTTGTCACGTAAAGCAACACCAGCATAGTAACCAATGATCACATTCACCATCGATGGAAAGGTGCTAAGGAATCCTTCCGGATCAAATGCAACGCCTTCGCCTTTGTACATGTGGTTGGGGCCAATCATCCATAAATCGATTTTTGTGCCGATGTTACCCAACATGGTATAATCACCTCCCATATACAATATCCCCCAATAACCTAACAAAACAAGTGCACTGATGATGTAAATGGTACGGTTTGAACAGTACACAATGAGCAAAGCAGCCATGCCATAACAGAGTGCAATTCTTTGTAAAACGCCAAAGATCCTGGTGTTTTCTATTGGTTTGAAAATCCACTCGCCTGCATCATTTTGGTTGAAAAAAGGAAACCAGGAAAGGAGGTAGCCGATTAAAAAAATGAGTAGCGTTCTTTTTAATATTTTTTTCAGGACTGCTGCATTGCCCATGGCTTGTAAACGAGGGATGGTGAAAGCCATGGCGTTGCCGACTGCAAAAAGAAAGGAAGGAAACACAAGATCTGTCGGTGTAAAACCGTCCCATTCAGCATGTTCAAGAGGTGCAAAAGCAACAGGACCATATTGGTTATTGACGATGATCATGAAGCAGAGTGTCATACCTCTGAATACATCAAGGGCTGTAAATCTTTGTGTGATCGACATAAAGCAGTTCGTTGGTTGATTGAATTTATATCAGTAATTTGATAATCCCAAAAAATAACCATGGAATTCAAACTCGGGATGAACCTTTTGCTCTGGGG